>JBCBLB010000621.1:0-5778 GCA_038520555.1 Myxococcota bacterium
CAGCTTGAACACCATCCAAACTATGTGCGTTGCAACTGCATTCTGGGGATATCGCCGGTCTGACAACGCATCGGAAAAAATAATTCCGCCATCCCCACTTCAGAAGCCTCCTCTCCAGGAATGTGCTTTGTATAGGGAAGATCCACTGCTATAGATCGGTTAAGGTGAACGAGTGGGAACCGATATATAGACTGCCTGCTTCACCTGGCAGCAAGGGGAGATGCCTGTGCGCCGTGCGCGTCCGCCCGGGGATTCGAAGGTAATTCGACTTGACGATTTTCAGAGCGGCGCCGCCCCGCCAGCTCCACGCCCGCAAGAGCCCCCCTCTTCCGCTGAGATGACGGCGCGACAGGCTGACATCGTCGCGCGCTCTCCGGAAAACGCTGCACGAGGTCGAGCGGTGATGGTGGGGGTTTCTGTGTTCATGATCGCCTTCGTGGCGCTGTTTTTGTTCGGGCAATTCAACGCCTGAGCCGCTTCTCCACGTGTGATCCGCTGGCGAACGCAATCGCAGACGTCACCGACCGCTGATCAGCCATCGATATCGATCGCATCGACCGTTCCGATCCGCTTCAGGCGTTACACTGCGCAACGAGCCGGCTGAGTTGGAGCAGGAGTCGACGGTGGATGAGATCGATGGGCTGTGTGTCCTGCTGACCCACCCCGATCCGGCGTCCCGTGCGCAGGGTCTGGAGCTGCTTCGGTTGCTTGAGCCGTCCCGGCTTCGCGGGCGGTTCGTCGGCGCATCACTGGAGCATCTTCGCCTCGAAGGCGTGGTGTTGCCTGCGGTCGAGCTGTCTGGCGCGCGTCTGAACCATGCTCGCCTGATGGGCAGCCGGCTCTCTGGGGCCCACTTGAACGATGCGATCCTGATCGGCGCCGATCTGACGGGTGCGGATCTTCAGGGGGCGCAGTTGTCTGGGTCGGATCTTCGGGGGGCGAACCTGTCGCGCGCGGATCTTCGGGGGGCGTGTTTGTCCGGGTCGAACCTTCTCCGGGCGAGCCTTGTGGGCGCTGACCTTCGTGGCGCGCGTCTTCCAGACGCATGCTTGAGCGGCGCCGATTTGTCGCACGCGGATCTGCGCGAGGCCATCCTGTCCGGGGTCGACCTGAGCTATGCGCGGCTGCATGGGATCGATCTTCGCGGTGCTCGCTGGGAGGCGTGGATCGATATGCGTCACGCCAACCTGTCGGCGGCGAAGCTTGAGCGTCTGGAGCGGATGGATCTGTGCGGGGCGGATCTGTCTTCGGTGTCGCTGTCGGTCGTCGCGCAGGGCAAGGTTCGCTGGAACGCCCAGACCCGATGGCCAGAGTGACTCAGGGCATCTTCTGTTTGGCGTCACGGCACTGCCGTGCCTGTGGAGTGGTCCTGGTCATCCGTGCGCACGCTTCGGCGAGCATGGCGCGTGCCCGCCGCCGTTGTCCGTCAGCATAGAGCGCATACGCGAGGTTGGCTTGCTGTTCGGGTGAGACGGGTCCGCTCTGATAGACCGCCAGTGCGCGGTCGGTCTGCGACAGCTCCGTGAGCGCCCAGACCATCAGGCTTCGGTGATGGTCCGCCAACGCGTCGGGTGGCGTGATGTCACGCAGGATCGCGAGTGATGCCTCCGTCTGGCCGATGTCAGCGAGGAGCCATGCATGCCGCAGGCCGGCATGGGGTTCGATGGCGGCACCGGCCTTCCGCATCCTGATGAGCCACTGATCGGCTGCGATCTGGTCGTCATCGGCGATGGCGCACTGGTGCGCCAGCTGGAGGGCATCCGGTTCTGTACGATCGTCGAGGATGACCTGACATTCGAGGTTGTCTCCGAGGCGATGTCGTCGTAATGCGAGCTGGATCGCCGGAGAGGGGTCGGGCAGCGTGCGCACCCAGGCGGCGGTCTCTTCCGTGAGTTGGCCCGGGAGGTCGAGGGCGACGTGGCCCAGGCGCGGATCGGTTGGCCAGCGTCGGCGGGCGCGCTGTAAGGCGTCGGTGGCCGCCTGTTGCTGCCCCTCGGCCAGCAACAGGCGGATCTCTGCGGCGGCGAGCGCGGGACCTTCGCCCAGTCGGGCGCGGCCCGTCTCCAACCATGCGCGGGCGGCTTCGACATCGCCGCTCTCCACCAACAGGATCAGGTTCAGTTCTGCGGCCTGGCGCCGGAGTGCAGGCCAGTCTGGCAGCGCAGACAGCCCGCCTCGGCGGTTTGGCCAGACCGTCGGTCGTTGTCCCATCAGCTGTTCGACGTCCTGTACCGCACGTGCGGGTTCGCCGAGCGCGCGCCAGGCCCGGGCCCGCAACAGCAGCGCGTCCGGATCGCCGGGTCGGAGCTGGAGGGCGTTCTCCAGGGTGGCGATGGCGGTGGCTGGATCCCCGGCGCGCAGCGCGCGGGCGGCGTTTGCCTTCATGCGCAAGGTCGGGAGGCCAAGCGTAAACGCCTGTGCGGCGATGGTCTCCAGGTCGCCCTCCGCCTGGGCGAGCTTCAGGCGCATTTCGTCGAGGAGCTGCTCATCTTTCAGCGCAGCGCAGTCGACCAGTGTGCGCCGTGCGCCCACCAGGTCGCCCCAGGCGATCTGCGCCTCTACAGTCAGACAGGCCTGCTCGGTCTCGGACAGCGGCGCTTCGGAAGACTGCGCGATCAGGCGCCGCACACCATCCAGATCTTCTCGAAACACCAGGAGCTGGAGCAGGATCTGCCATGCCGAGAAGTCGACAGGGTCCAGTAAAATCGCCGTGCGCGCGGTCTCTATGGCGCGCACAGGCTGGTTGAGCGCCAGCTCCGCCGCCGCCGTGGTGGCGAACGGCGCGGCCCGGTCAGGGTGCTGGAGCCGGAGCTGCTCGAGCTGCGCGAGCGCTTCGTCGATACGCCCCTGGCGGATCAGGGCCACGGCCATCGCATGGCGACACACCCCACAATCCGGATCCAACGCGAGGATCGGGATCAGCAACCGCTCGGCGGCTTCCGGGGCGTTCGCCTGGAGCGCGGTGTGGGCGTCTGCGTAGTCTTCCAACACGCTGGCGTGAGGTGCCCACGGTTCGTTTGCATGAGCGCGTCCCCCCCAGAGCAGCACCAGCAACCCGTATGCTCTGATCATCCACCATGGTTGGTGCTTTGGAGAGATGGGATTGCCTCTGTGAGAGATGGGTTTAACGGAAAACCGATCGGATTTTCGGGCGGCGCCCTTTTGTATCGGCAGCCCGGATCCGATCTCCTGGGTGACGATGGGTGGGGCACATTATTGACCATTGTACTTCTCGACGATGATGAATCCGAGCGGACCCTGTTCCTGACCGTGCTGCGTCGGGCCGCGCCGGTCCTCCACGCAGAGGTGTTCGGTCGGTTCGAGACCTTCCACGCCTATCTGCGAACAGAAGATGCACCGCCGTCGCTGCTGCTGCTGGATTACGCGCTGGTCGAAGGGACCGGGATATCGCTCATGCGCACGCTTCGGCGGGCAGGTGTGGCGATGCCAGAGCGGACATTCATGTTCAGCTCCCTGTGTTTCGCTGCAGAGGCGGCCGCGGCCCGTGAGGTGGGCATCTCGGGCTGGGTCACCAAGCCTGGGAGCCTTCGAGAGTATCTGAGCTTCGCGCAGGCGCTGGTGGTGGGTGACATTCAACGGTATGCGATCGCCGCATAGGCACTCTCAAGCTGTGGTATACATCGACCCCACGCTGGAGGGTCTGATGAGAGCTGCTGTGTTGAGCCTGTTGGTGGGATGGATCGGATTGGGCGCGTCGACGGCATATGCCACCCCTGCGCGTATCGCTGCCCTCTCTAATAATGGTGGTTTTATCGATGATACGGATTTCTTCCGGTATCCCTCTGCGCTCAAAGCCCAGCCCAGCCGCGCGGCGCTGAACTATGGCGGCGCCTTCGATGGTGGGCTGATTCTGGATGGGGACACCAAGCAGGCGTTTTTCCTCCAGCGCCACTCCGTCGGTGGCGCCCTGCCGGATCTGTCTCTGGGGGGCGTCGGTGGGTTTCAGGCCCTTTATGGGCGGGCCAGCGGCAGCTCGGGCTTCTTGATTCGCGCTGCGCAGAACCCCAACACGCCCGCCTTCTCTATCGGCGGCGCCTGGAGCAACGGCCCGGGCAAAGGAAACGTCCAGAACCTCGCCATCGATGGCGACCTGGTCATTTTCAACAATCTCGTGGATGAGGACCAGGACAATGACCTCGGGATCCGCCTGGGGGTGACCGGGCGCACCCTCACCAGCGATCGGCTCACGGTGTGGAACGCGCGGTTCAGCCTGGACACCCTCAACGAGCAGGCGGTGCTGCATGGGGGGTACACCCTCGGGCCGCGCTTCCGAAACGATGATGTCCGGATCGCCATGCAGCTCGGACCGGTCCTCAACGTGATCATCCCCGTCGGAGACAACAACGCCGCCCCCGGGCTGGGGTTTGACATCCCGTTCGGGAACTTCGCCGGAGAGTATCTGTTGCGTGAGTGGTTCGTCATTCGTGGCTCGTTGACCGCGGCATGGGCGGCGACCGTCTCCAACCTTGAGGAAGACGCCATCGACAACCTGAGCTTTGGACCGCGCCTCGGGGGCGCCTTCGGCGTGGGCTTTAAGCACAAGCAGGCGCAGTTTGACATGACCGTCAACCCCACCTGGGTGCAGAACGGCCCCCATGTCCTCTCTGGGGTCTCCAACCCGATGTTCGCGGTCCTCTCCGCTCGCGTCGACCTCTGAGATAGATCGTCGCCATGAAGGCGCAGATCCTCTACACACCCGATGAAGTCGATCGAAACCGCTTGCGTGCGCGCCTCGACCCGACCATCTCGCTGCGCACAGGACGGCCCGTCCAGACCGACACCCAGCTGCTCATCGGGGGGCGTCCTCGACCCGTCGATCTGACCACGCCGGATGAGTTGTGGGGGCTGGTGATCCCTTACGCCGGCCTGCCAGTCGGCACGCGACGGCTGTTGATGGCTGACTTTCCGACGCTGCCAGTCTACAACCTCCACCACAACGCACCGCCCGTCGCGGAGATGGCCCTGGCTCTGCTGCTGGGGGTGACCCGATACCTCATCCCGATGCATCGGAAGCTTCGCGCCTTTGACTGGCGGGCACGATACGCGCCCGATCCGGCGTTTACCCTTCAGGGCAAGACCGTCCTGATTCTAGGCCATGGCGCCATCGGCCGGCGTCTGACGGCGCCGCTGCGGGCGCTGGGGGCTTCGGTGATCGCCACACGACGCCGGGTGGCGGCACCGGTCGACGTCGACGGTGCGACGATTTACCCCGCGGCAGCCCTGGATACGCTGCTGCCACAGGCCCAGGCCGTGATCGTCGCGGTGCCCCATACAGAGGAGACCGACGGCCTGCTGGATGCGCGGCGGCTCTCGCTGCTGCCGCGCGGCGCTGCGTTGGTCAACATCGCCCGTGCCAGCGTGATTGATGAAGACGCATTGTATGAGGCGCTCCGCTCGGGACAGCTCTGTGGAGCCGGGCTGGATGTGTGGTACCGCTACCCACGCGGTGTGCCCGGGATCGCGGATACACCGCCCTGTGACCGGCCGCTCTGGGAGCTGGACAATGTCCTGTTCAGCCCACACCGTGCCGGTCACGTTCAGGACACCGAGGCGCTCCGGATGGATGCGCTGGCAGACACCCTCAACGCGCTCGCCCATGGAAAATCGCCAGAAGGACAGGTTGATGTCGCTGCGGGCTATTGAACCCTGGATCCGGGGGTTCCCACTACACCGCGGCCTCGAGACCTGCGGATTGAAGAGGCGCTCGATGGTCTTCCGGTCGAGATGGTCTCAGGAGCCGTACTTGACCGAGCAGCC
>JBCBLB010000899.1:0-3100 GCA_038520555.1 Myxococcota bacterium
ATGGGGTTCGTCACTGCGTCGAAGGCGTGGACACCACCGCCCAGAGGCACCGTCCAGGTCAGGTCCTGACGCTGCACCAGCCGCGTCTCATAGGGTGCATGGCTCGTCGCCTTGCTCTCTAGGCGGACGGTCACCTCATCGCCCGCACTCACGGAGATGGGGGCGCCGGAGATGACGTAGCTCTGGGAGTCGATGTTCAGAGACGTTGAGCTGGTCCCGTTGATGTAGACCGTCGCTGTTGCCTGAAGCGCGGTGGGGGTGCCGTAGACGTGATCGGAGCCGTTCTGGAGGATGCCCGCAATGGTGAGTTCGGTGGAGGTGGCGATCAGGGTGATGGAAGGCCGAAAGCCGCCATTAGGCCAGTCATGCTGGTTGGTTCCATTCGAAAAAAGCAGCACGGGGACCAAAATGTCCACGGTTCCTCCTCAGTACAGAGAGATCCCGCCCCAGATGTGAGCAGGCTCACCGTTTTTAATCAGCTTATCAACCGCGTTTGAGATCCACCATTCAGGCTCTGAGTGAGGCCAGCCTTGGAGAAGCAGCTCCGTTGCTCGTCGGGTCGCGCGATCCTCGATGGGCCACTGGTAGGCCACCACCGCCGCGGCTCCAGCTCGCAAGAAGGCATCCGGAAGGGTCTGAGGGGTGCCTTCACTGACGCGATAGAGCGCGCCTGAGCATGCCGATAGAATATAGACCGGGCTGCCCTGAACCCAGTTATCCGCTGCGATCTCTTCGGGGTACATCGGCCCGTCGGCGAGGAGAAGGTGCCGTCCGCGGGCGTTCATTTGGGTGTGGACCCCCAAGACGACCAGACCCACAGGCGGAAGGGTCTTCAGGGCATCTCTTGTGACCTCCAGGCCGCGAAGATGCACCACCGCCTGTTCAGGACGAACCTCTGCATCTGCGCCGGGCAACGCCAGCGGCGGAAAGGTTGGGTGCGGGTCGGCAAGGCTGGCAACGGTATCCAGGGGCTCGCGAAGCGGCTCATAGATGCGCTTCATGCGCTGCCCAACCAAGACCCTGAAGGCCGGCAGCGGGTCATGCGGCCAGGCTGCATGATGAATGGCGAACCAGGGGACGTCCTGAAGCAGTCCGTTCCCCTCAACCCAGAACAGACCGGTCATCGGTACTGGGAACAGCTGCTGTCCGAGCGTTTGGCACGCGATCCCCAGCTGATTGTTCTGGACTTCGGTTCGGGCATCTCGGATCAGTCGGCGTAGCTCTTCGCGTTCCGATTCTGTCAGGGTGGAAATCTTTCCACCTGCCCCCATCAGGAACGCGCCATCACTGGATTCGATAGATGCAAACAGCGGGGTGGATGATGCGAGTGCATCAGACGAGAGCCAACGAAAGCGGAGAAGATGGCGTGCTTGCTCATATCGTCCATTACGCATCGCCCTGATGAAGAGTTGGCGCAGGGGCTGGATCTGCCACTGCTTCAAGATGCGGCCCTCTACTTCGCGGTGCAACTGCGCCTCGAAGAGCTGCGCGATACCCTTCCAAGGATCCGCATCACCCCGACGGCGGCGGCTAACCAGTTCGGCCGCTGGCCAGTCCAAAACGCGCTGCTCAACCGGAAGCGCCTCCTGTTCAGACCGGACCTTCACATAGAATTCCTCGAATGTTTTGTCAGGACTTGCATTTGCATGGGCAATCAGCAGCCGGGTGTTGAGAATGCGCTGCAAATGAGGAAGTCTCTTGGCGAGGGCCTCGCTGTGAAGGCTTGCTGCTTGAAGCGCTGATGACCAATCTTCTTGAATAAGAGAAGCTTGAATCTGGTATGCAAGCAAATTGGGTCGGGTCTGGAACAGCGACTTTGGGATAGCGGACATCCATTCCTGTGCGCGGCTGACCCTGTGCTCTTCCAGAAAATTCAGAATCTGGTCCATCATGACCCACAACCATCGCTCTTCATCAAGAGGATGTCGGTAGGAGAGTTGCTGAAGCAGCAGTGACGCTGCCTCTCGAAATTCTTGGTTGCGCAGGGCGATGGACAACCCGCAGGTCGCTGCGACTTCGCCGCCCACATCTCCATGACGTTCCGCCTCTTCCAGTGCGCGTCTGTACAGTCGACCCGCCTCAGCCACCCGATCTCCTTGTCCAGCCTCCGCAGCCTCATCAAGAAACTGTGAGACTTCGAGTGTAGGGCGCGGCAGCGGCTCCTCCTGCCGCCGGAACTGGTCAGGACGGAGCTGAATGATCCATCGCTCCCCCATCTCCCAGAAGCCGCTGGGGAGGCTATGCTCGATGAAGGAAAGGGGATAGTGCAGTAGGTCCTCGATCGCCTCGCAGACATCGAGCCAGAAGGACATCAGGATCATTTCCTGGGCTTCAGCGGAGCTGCTCGGCTTGAGGACTTCAATCATCTCGCGATGATCGGGCTGAGTGCCGGAGAGATCGATCTGTCCAGCCGCGACACCGATGACGCGATGAACCTTCGTCGACACCTTGGCCACCAACTCGCCTTCGTGAGAGACGGGAGAATAGCCGAGCAGCGCCACCGCCCGCTCTCGGGTGACTCCGAGCAACGCGAGGTGGGGTGCCCCCATCCTGGACAGCCGCGCACGCGGTTGTCCACCAGGAACCGAGATGATCTCCAGGTTCACAGCGCCTCTGGTTCGGACATGAGCCTCGCCGCGAAGCCCAAGACGACCAATATATAGCAGAAGTGCCCCGACCTGACGGATTCGGTCTTGAAGCTCTGGGAGGCGCTTCAGGAAGCGCTTGCGAATTTTCTCCACCCGGTCCTGGGCCGTTGAGGTTGAGATACCCAGCTCTTGAGCCATCTCCTCCATGGTCCAGCCCTGGACATGGGCCTGGGCCAGCCACTCGCCGTCTGAGATGTGACGCGCGACATCCCGGAAGGCTGCATCGTAGCGCTTGTACTCCAGCAATTGATCTGGGGTCGGGAGCGGAGAGACAACCTCTTCCCCCTCAGCCCCAGCCTCCACCCTGTAGGCGACTAACGGCTGCTTCACCAACTCTCGCACGAGGCGCCACATCTGCGCCTTCACCCCCCGCACGCTCGTGATCTCACGTCGTTTTAGCCGACCCGGGAGACGCACCATCGCATCTTGGAGAAGGTCCTCCGGCGCACCAT
>JBCBLB010000275.1:0-11706 GCA_038520555.1 Myxococcota bacterium
CGTCGGACTCAGAGGCATGCCCGGGATCCCAGGACGGCAGCGGCTGCGGCTCGGACAGCTCCGGCAGCCGTGCGATGACCTCTTCCGCGGCGTGGTGGGCGAACACACAGGCTTCCAACAGCGAGTTGCTGGCCAGCCGGTTGGCCCCATGCAGCCCGGTGCAGGCGGTCTCTCCGATGGCGAACAGGTTCTGGATCGCGCTCTCGCCCTTGAGGTCGGTCTTCACCCCGCCGCACATGTAGTGGGCAGCGGGGACGACCGGGATCGGATCGGTCGAGATGTCGATGCCGTACTGCTTGCAGCGGGCGTAGATATTGGGGAATTTGCGCTTCACCGTCGCGGGCGCGAGGTGAGACATGTCGAGGTAAACGCACTCGTTGCCGGTCCGCTTCAGCTCAGCGTCGATCGAGCGGGCGACGATGTCACGGGGCGCGAGCTCCATCCGGTCGTCGTATCGGGCCATGAAGCGCTCGCCGCTCTTGAGCCGGAGCCGGCCGCCCTCTCCACGGAGGGCTTCGCTGATGAGGAAGTTCCGGGCGTCGGGGTGGTAGAGGCAGGTGGGGTGGAACTGGACGAACTCCATGTTCGCGACCTCAGCGCCTGCGCGGTAGGCCATGGCGATGCCATCGCCGGTGGCGACGTCGGGGTTCGAGGTGTAGAGGTAGACCTTCCCGGCGCCCCCAGCGCACAGCGCCACGACCTTGGCGGAGAAGGCGTGAACTTCCTTGGTGCGGGTGTTCAAGGCATAGCAGCCCTGGACGCGATCGGGGATGGGCGGCAGCCGCCCGTCGCGGCGGGCGGTCCAGCCCGCGGTGATGAGGTCGAGGGCCATCCAGTGCTCAAGCAGCTCGATGTCAGGGTGCTGATCGACCTGTGCGAGCAGGGCGCGCATGATCTCGGAGCCGGTGAGGTCTTTGCTGTGCAGGATCCGCCGCGCGGAGTGCCCGCCCTCTTTGTGCAGCGAGTACTGATCGGGATCATGGTCGAGGCGGTCAAAGTTGACCCCCAACGAGATCAGCTCTTCGACGCGGACACGGGCTTCCCGCGCGGTGTGCTCGACGACTTCGCGTCGACACAGTCCGGCGCCCGCGATGAGGGTGTCTTCGACGTGGGCCTGCCAGGAGTCATCGTCGAGCCATGCAGCGGCGATCCCGCCCTGGGCCCAACGGGTGTTGCTCTGGACCCGTTCGCGCTTGGTGAGGATGGTCACCGAGGCATGCGGGGCGACCTTCAGCGCGAACGACAGCCCGGCGAGCCCGCTGCCGATGACCAGCACATCTGTCTTCTTCTCCACCCTCAGCTCCTGCATGACAGGGATGTCTATGCTTATAGCCTTCAATCCGCAGCCGTACCCGCCCACCCCGGCCGGTCGATGTCCCAGGGCTCCGGGTTCTCCCAGGGAAAGTCGGCATCTCGCCGCCCGCGATGCCCACGAACCGGGGCACACAGCGCCGCTATCGTGTCCTCATCGCCGAACCCCACGAGACCCTCTGTCTGCCCGATGACCACGAGCTGTCGGACATCCTCTGGCGCATCCAGCCGAACGTCATCCCAGTCTTCGGTCAGCGTCTCCGTCATAAACGTCTCCAACGCCGCATCGCGCCAGGCCCGCTGTTTCCGTTCATATTCAGAGGCCTCTTTCGCGGCGCGCCGCCAGAAGCCCCCGAATGGACCGTAGCGTGGGCGCTCATGGCGAAAATATGCATCAAACCTCGACCTGGTCACTCCCGACAGATCCGCCTGGAAGAGATCGACGCGAACCAACCGCGCGTCCGCTAAGATCGCCCCCGACAGATCGGCGTCCCGCAGATCGACGTCGAACAGGCAGGCCTCTGTGAGGTCAGCCCGCGCCATCTGAGCCCCCTTCAGGTCGACATCTCTCAGCCGAGCCCACCGCAGATCGGCGTCCATCAGCGGCGCCCAGTCAAGGGACGCCCTGAGCAACGTCGCCCCCAGGAGCGTCACCCGATCGAGTCGGGCACCCATGAGCACGATATCTTCCAGGCGCGCATGGGAGAGATCAGCCCCCACCAGCGAGGCCCCATTCAGCGACGCCCGGCAGAGGTTGGCGCGGTGCAGCGAGGCGCCGTCCAGCCGCGCCCCATCGAGGCGCGCGCCGCCCAGATCGGCGCCGTTCAGGTGCGCGCCGCGAAGGTCACAGCCGCGCAGATCCGCGCCCCTCAGCTGCGCGCCATCCATCCGCGCCCCCCGCAACCCCATCGGCCCGTTCGGCGGCGCGAAGCCGCTCGGCCATCGGGTGCGGCCATCCATCAGCGGCTCCACGACGATCGCGTTCGCCAACTCAGCATCTCGCAGATCGGCGCCGATCAGGTTCGTCCCGATCAACGATGCCCCGGTCAGATCTGCGCCCCGAAGGTTGGCGTTCCGCAGATCGACCTGTTGAAGCCGGGCGCCACATAGGGAGCCCTGCTGAAGGTTCACCCCGCGCAGATCGGTCCGTTCCAGATGGGCTCCATTCAGCGACGCCTGCTGGAGGATGGCGCCTTGCATACGCACCGCCAGCAGTGACGCATGGGAGAGGTCAGCGCGTGAGAGGTCGGCGCGAACGAGGTTCGCATGGTCGAGCAGCGCGCCGGGGAGCCTTGCATCGGAGAGATTGGCCTTGACGAGGCGCACGATCCGCAGATCCGCTTCGGGTAAAGAGATACCGGCAAAGACCGTGCGATCGGGCCACTGCATCCGGGCGAGCTGGAGGCCGGGGAGGTCAACGGCACGGAGCAGCTCGTTGGCCTGGTCGATCTCATCGTTGGCATAGAGATCGTTCAGGATCTGAGAGGCTTCGATGGCAAGCGACGCGGGCGGCATCGAGAAGGTCGTACCATATCGCAATGAGGCGGAGGTGGAGTTGTTGCAGCGGTGCCGGGGTTTCGCTACGCTCACGATCATGCAGAGCTGGCTGTGGTTGTGTACATCAGTGGCGTTGAGCGGGGACATCTACCGGGCCATCCTCGATGATGGGACGGTGATTTTCACCGATTCGCCGCCGCACGCCGGCTTCGAGCCGTTCATCATCGAAGATCCGCCACCGAAGCCCCTTCGGGTCAGCGTCCAGCGGTATCCGCGGCTCGACGACTACGACCACCTGATCCGGGACGCGGCGTCGCGGTACGACCTTCAGCCGGCGCTCATCAAGGCGATCATCCTGGCAGAGAGCGCAATGAACCCGAAGGCATTGTCCTCGGCGGGGGCGATGGGTCTGATGCAGCTGATGCCGTTTACTGCGGACGATCTGGGGGTGACCGACCCCTGGGATCCGGCCCAGAACGTCGACGGGGGCTCGCGGTATATCCGCGAGCAGCTCGACACCTTCGGCGACATGCGCCGTGCCGTCGCCGCCTACCACGCCGGCCCCCACAACGTTCAGAAGTACAACGGCGTGCCGCCGTTCACGTCGACGCAGCAGTATGTGGAGCGGGTGCTTGAACTGTACACATGGTTCCACACCCAACGGCCCGTGCGCTGATGTGGAACATCCCCAACCTGCTGACCCTGCTCCGGGTGCTGATGATCCCCGTGGTCATGGTCCTCATCCAAGACGACCCGACCCGAGAAGAGGCGGCGCTGGCCGCGGGGGTCTTCGTCCTGGCGATGCTGACCGACCTGCTCGACGGCTACCTCGCCCGAAAGTGGAACCAGACCTCTCCGCTGGGAGCATACCTCGATCCGCTCGCCGATAAGCTGATGGTCGCCGCGGTGCTCATTATGCTGATCCCGCTGGGGTGGGCGCCGGCGTGGCTGGTCTTCATCCTTCTCGCCCGCGAGATGGCGATCACCGGGCTCCGCGGGCTGGCCAGCCAGCAGGGATGGGTCCTCGCTGCCGGCACCATGGGCAAGATCAAGACGACCTACCAGACCGTCGCGCTGACCCTGCTGCTGCTGCATTACCCGCTGTTCGGGGTCGATCTGCACTCTGCGGGCATCGTGCTCCTGTGGTTCGCCACCTTCTTCGCGATGACCTCTGCGATCGAGTACTTCGCCCTGGTCATCCAGGCCGCCCGGGGTCGCGCATCATGAGCGGAATGTGGCTCTTCCTCGGCTGCGTTTTATCAACGACGTTTGAAGAGCCGCGTCCTCAGCCGCCGCCGAACCTCCAGATCGTCATCGAGGTTCCCGGCGCCGACGCGGAAGAGGTCGAGACCCGGGTCAGCCTCCCGGTCGAAGCCCGGGTGCAGTCGTTGCCGCGGATCACCCATGTCTCTTCGCGCTCTCAGCTGGGGATGAGCGTCGTCGAAGCCAGCTTCTCGAACGGCGTATCGCTGGAGGCGGCCTACACCGCGATCGGCTCGGTGGTTCGAGACATGCCGACGGTGGCGGCAGACACCGCGACGCCCCGGGTCCGCAAGGCCGAGCCCGACGATGACACCCTCCGGCTGATGCTCCAAAGCGATGACCTCGGCGCCTTATCCCGCCTGTCCGATGAGCTGGAGGCGCGATTGCGTACGCTCCCTGGTGTCTCTCAGGTCCACGGGACGATGGAGATGACGCCCTCCCTGGAGATGGAGGTCGATGGAGAGCAGGCCGCGACCTTCGGGCTGTCGGTGGCGGACATCAACAACCAGCTCGGCCGGCACATCGCCGCGATCAACCCTGACGCGCCCCTCGAAGACATCGGCGCCATCTCGCTGGAGACGGCCCAGGGCACTCCCCTCCCCCTCCGCGAGGTGGTCCGGCTGGAGAAGGCGATGACGCCAAACCAATTGGACCGTTACGACGGCCAGCGGGTCGCCTGGGTCATGGTGAAGACGGTTGACCCCGCAGCGGTGCGGCAGGCTGACTGGACGGATCTGGCAGAACGGTACAAGGCGAAGATTGTGGTGTCATCCTCGACAATACAATGATTGCGGTCAGATCGGAGCCGTAGGGATTTGCGAACTGAATCCAGCGAACGGTCTTTATCGTCGAGGCATTCCACCGATGAGAGCATAAGGGCGGTATAACCGTCGCGATCTGAGACATCGTCTTCTCAGCGGAGGCCTGAATTTGATGCGACCGTCCCATGGCATCATCGACATCGTCGTCTATGAAATGAGCCACGCCTGCGCGATCCTGAGCACCATCGACATGATCGGCATCTCGAACTACAGCGTCCGATATGAGGGGCTGGTGACCGCCGATGAGACCGGCGAGACCTTCCACACCGACCAGGGCATCGCAGCGACCGACACCCGGCTGCAGAAGGTCTGGGTGAAGACCGGCGCGGTCCGTCGGCGATGCTCGATTCATCCAGAAGAGCCGTTCCGATTTCATATCCAGACCCACCCAACCCAACCCGTTGGTTCCCAGAAGCCAGGGGCGGAGACGCCGTCCTGGAAACCGTCTAAAGATTGTTCCAATATGAGCAACAGTCCGAAATCGAACCCCTGATATAGTGATCTATATCAGATTGAGAAAAATAACTTTCTTACTGCTATCTACTGATATAATCGGCTCAAATCAAAGGCACCTGGGACCGCGAACGGGTCTCCAGCTGTGACAGGCTCCACTGAGAATGAGCCGTCCAGCCAGACCACATCGCATCAATACAGCGGTCGCATCAATACAGCGATCGATACCGTTCGTACAGTCGGGTCTGTCGGGTCTCCATCGAGGTGGCCCGTCCATTGATCCACAGGCGTCGCACGGGGAACCGGGGCTGGAGCGGATCGCCATCAACCTCAAAGAAGGTCGCTGGGGCACCGGCCTCCATCCTGCCCAGCCCTTCGACGCCGAAGATCTCCCCAGGCGCCGACGTCAGCGCCGCGATCGCGGCCTCGAACGGCAACCCATGGGCGACCGCGAGGGCCGCGTGGGTGGGGAGCTGACGGCCATCATGCACGGAGCCGGTTCGAAACGCCATCTTCACCCCGGCGTCGTGGAGGATCCTGGCGTTTTCATAGATCGCGTGGGGGTGCTCGAAGTTGTCCGGCTGCACATCGAGCGGCCCGAGGAGCACCGGCAGCCCGGCGTCCGCGATCTCTCTGGCGGCGAGGTGTCCTTCCGTGCAGCCCAGCAGGACCGCGTCCAGCTCATAGGCCTGGATGAGTTCGATGGCTGTGAGGATATCGTCGACCCGATGGGCGCCGATGATCGCCTTCATCTCACCGGCGCGGACCGCCTTCCAGATCTTCTCGGTGATGGAGAGGTCTCCATCACCGTCGCCCTTTTTCTTCTTTCGCCGCTTCTTGTTGTCCTCTGAGGGAGGCCTGGGCGCCTCTTCGAGGAGGGCGCGCAGTCTCATCGCGGTGCCCATCCGGGTCTTGGGCCCGCCGTCGCCCCGGGCCGCCCGTCCCAGGTTGATGCACAGGCCAGCCGGGGCCATCACGGTCGCCGCGTCGACGTGCAGCCCTGCGGTGTGCATCAACGCGGCCTGCCCGGTGACGAGGTGATCGGTCGAGGGGTGGACGAGGACGGTGGTGATCCCGTTGACCCGGGTGACCGGGATGACGTTGGACAGCGGGTTGTAGCCGTCCACCACCCGGGCGTCCGGGGTCACAGCGTCGGTGGACTCGCTGTTGTCTCGGGTCGAGGCTTCCAGGCTGACCTCCACCAGGCCGAGCTGGCAGCCCGCATCGGTGAAGCCGGGGCTGAGCCACCGGCCGCTGAGCGGCGTCCCCCCCGTCACGCCGGGCCCCACCTCGACGATTTTCCCCCCTTCGACCCGGATCCCGCCGCTCATCGTCGTCCCGTCGTGCGACAAGATGGTGGCGTCGGACAGGGTGAACATGCCGCCGTCGGGCGGATCGGGCAGATACCCGGAGAGATGGGGCGGCTGCTTGGACAGGGGCGCCCCGAGGGCCGAAGCGGCGGTCATCGCGCCCGCAGAGGCTGCGAGCAGCGCCAGCGCGCGGCGGCGAGAGAGATCACGGACGGGCATCGGGCGTCCCCTCCTTCGCGCGGTCAAAGACCAGCTCGCCGTCGATCCAGGTGTTGTCGACCCGGGTGTAGACGTCGAGCGGATGGTGCGAGAACAGGGCGAAGTCGGCGTCCTTGCCGACCTCGATGGTTCCGACGCGGTCTTCCACGCCGAGCATCTTGGCGGGGTCGAGGGTGATCATCTCCAGGGCCTGCTGCTCTGAGCTGCCATAGCGAAGCATTTTGGCGGCTTCGGTGTACATGCGCTGGATGGTGTTGGCCGAGTCCGAGTGCATGGCGACCACGCCGCCGTCGGCTTTGACCAGGGCGGCGTTGTAGGGGGTCGCATCGTATGCTTCCATCTTAAAGCCCCACCAGTCCGGCCACGTCGCGATGGCGGTGCCATGGGCGATGACCATATCGCGGACCTTGTAGGCCTCCAATGCATGCTGGATGCTGGCGACCTGTACGCCGAAGGCGTCCATGACGCGGTAGACCCCTTCGATGTCGTCCTGTCGATAACAGTGGACATGGACGAGAATGTCCCCATCGATCACATCGAGCAGAACCTCCAGATCGGGATCGGTCGGGGGCGGCTCCCGGCGGCGGCGCGCATCCCGATAGTCCAGGGCAGCCTGGAACACGCCCCGCATGGCGGCGACGTTGCCCATCCGGGTCTGGGGACCGTCTTCATCTTCGCCATAGACCCGCTTGGGGTTCTCCCCACAGGCCATCTTGATGCCCCGCGGCGCCCCTTCGAACGCGAGGCCTGCGAGGGTCCGAGACGGCCGCACCTTGAAGACCGCAGACTGCCCCCCGATGAGGTTGGCGCTGCCGGGGAGGATCTGGATGGTGGTGATTCCACCGGCCCGAGCACGGCTGAAGGCGGGGTCTTCGACGCGGACCCCGTCACCGGCCCACACCCGGGGGGTGAACGGGTCGATGGCTTCGTTGCCGTCGCTGTGTGCGCGGGTCTGCGGCCAGCTGTAGACGCCCATATGAGAGTGGACGTCGATGAGGCCGGGCATCAGGTAGCGGCCACTGGCGTCGAAGGTCGGCGTGCCGTCGGGGACCGACACGCCCGCGCCGACCGCGGCGATCTTCCCATCCTCAACGAGGACAACGCCATCGGTGATCGCCGGGCCGCTTACCGGGAGGACGACGGCGTTGACAATGGCGAGGTCCGCGGCAAAGGCCGCTCCCATCGCCGCAAGTGAGAGCAGAAGCATCCGATCAGCTAGTCCATGAACGGGGAGAGATCCTCCGGAAGCGTGAAGTCCCGGTACCGGATGGTTCCCTCCCGATCCAGGATGACCACGAGGGGGATCGCGTTGACATGGTAGTTTGCCTGAATCTGGCCGTCCGGGTCAAACACCACCAACCAGTCGATCCCCCACCGCTCCGCAGCGTCGGCCGCGACCGGCGGAGACTCGCCGGCGTTGAGGCTGACGACATGGACGGTTTCACCGTACTGCTGGACCAGCGCGGCGATCTCGGGCACCTCTTCCCGGCAGGGCCCACACCAGCTCGCCCAGAACACCAGGACCACCGGCGTGCCCCGCAGCGCGCTCAGCGAAAACGGCGCGCCGCCCAACGCCACGCTCGAGATCGCCGGGGCGGGCTGCCCAACGACCGGCAGGCCGACCGGCGCTGTGCCCAGCCGACACGCCAACACCACCATCCACAGCAGATTCAACATACGAGCTTTTTAACCCATGCCCTCGCACGCCACCGGACAGGCACGCAGCCGCCCGAGGAGATACCAGGACCAGCGAACCCCCGTGCCTGGGATGGTGTGATGCTTCTTGACCTCCTCTGGGCGATGACCCGACCGGCGCTCTTTTCGATGGACGCTGAGCGGGCGCACCGCTTCACCCTGGAGACCCTCCACAGCCTGCCTGGCCTGAGCCGAACGTCAATGGCCGCCCTGGCCAGCGCCCCCGATCCATCTCTGCGGGTTCGATTGGGGCCCCTCACCCTCGACTCACCGGTCGGCCTCGCCGCGGGGCTGGACAAAGACGGCGAAGCCATCGATGTCTGGCCTGCCCTGGGCTTCGGCTTTATCGAAGTGGGGACCGTCACCGCCCATCCTCAGGGCGGCAACCCCCAACCCCGGCTGTTTCGCCTCAAGCCCGAAGGCGGACTCATCAACCGGATGGGCTTCAACAACGCCGGCAGTCAGGTCCTCGCAGAGAACATCCGCGCCCTCCATGAGGCCGGCCGGTGGCCGAACATCCCCGTCGGCGCCAACGTCGGCAAGAGCAAAATCACGCCCCTCGACGAAGCCGCCGAAGACTACCGCACCAGCATCGAGCGGCTGAATGGGCTGGTCGATTATTTCACCGTCAACGTCAGCTCACCCAACACCCCGGGACTCCGCGCGCTGCAGTCCGCTGAGAAGCTCAATGCGCTCCTCAACGCCGTCATCCCCATCGCGGCACCCACACCGGTCATGGTCAAGATCTCACCCGACCTCGCGGATGAGGACCTGATCGCCGCGGTTGAGGTGGCCTACCAGTCCGGGTGTATCGCCCTGATCGCCACCAACACGACCAACGCTCGACCTGGCCAGACCGGACGGTTGAATGAGACCGGCGGGCTGAGCGGTGCGCCGCTCTGGGAGCTCGCCCAGACCCGAATCCAGCTCGCCCTCGACGCAGCCAGCGGACGCATCCCGATCATCGGTGTCGGCGGGGTCCGCGGCCCAGCGCAGGCCAACGCCCTGCTCGACATGGGCTGCGCCGCGGTGCAGCTCTACACCGGGCTCATCTTCGAAGGGCCCGGACTGATCCAGAAAATCAATCAGGGCATCCTCGAACATCGCCGCTGACCCCTGAACACCCTCCCAGCTCACCAATACCCGACGGCCCGACCGGAAGAATTCGCCGCTTATTGGGCGTTGCAGGTGTAGATGATGTTCATGATGTCATCATCCGTCGCGCCCATGCAGTCGGTGGTCACCAGGGTGACTTCAACCGAGACCGCTTCCTTGGAGCCGTAGTCAGCGCCGACACCAGAGACGGTCACGGTCGGTGTCATCGTGTCTTCGTTCGCGATGGTGGCGTAAGCGTTGCCGCCCGTGATCGACCAGGCGTACTCAATATAGTCGCCTTCGGGGTCGGATGAGTCCGAGCCGTCCAGCTTGAACTCCTGCTCAGCGCAGTCGTTGCAGGTAAACGATTCACCGTAGCTCAGCGGGTAGCAGACCGGCTCCTCTTCGTAGATCATGTCCGCACCAGCGTCTGCCGACGGTGCGGTGTTGTCAGGACGGAGCGTGATGGTCACCGTCAGGGTCTCTGGCGGTGAGTACTCGAAGCCGTTGTACGCGGTGAGGCTGAAGATGTAGGTGCCCGGCTCGTCCGGGATGAACTCCGGAAGGGCGTCCGTGGTGGTCGCGATGTCTGCAGTCGTCGTCGATGAATCCGACGGCGCGCTGACCAGCTCCCATTCGAAGGTCAGGTCCGCGCCCGGGGTCGTGACCGAGTTCGTCGCGTCCAAAAACAGCGTGTCGCAGGTGTGCAGCGTCGAGGCCGACAGGTACGCCGGGTTCGCCTTCGGACGACAGATGAAGTTCTCTTCACCCGGGGTGCCACGGTCCGAACGCGGCGCCCACTGCGCCGTGCCCTGACACCACGAGTCCGCGACGTCGTTCAATGAAGAGTCGTAGTAGTTGGGATCCAGGGCCATCGTCGCGCCAGGGATGTCCGGGAAGGTCTCACCGTCGTCCCATGCCACCCGGTCAAGGACCACCAGCTCCGTACTGCCGCCCACGTTCAGGGCCGCCTTCAGGTACAGATCGTCCAGCTCGTTCGACAGCGTGATGTCGCTGTAGACGTAGTCCGCCTCAACCTGGCCGTTGATGTCCGATGACCCCTCTGCCGCAAGGACCACATAGCCCTTCGCCGGGATGACCAGCGAGCCACCGACCGGCTGGATCTGGTGAGCGTCACCGTCCGCGTCCGAGCCGATGAGCATACCGTCCATCGTGATGGCCGCGTTCGTTGTGTTGTACAGCTCAATCCACTCACCGACCGGGTCCGCGACCGCGTTCGGGTTGACCAGCATCTCCGTGAAGATGATGTCGCCTATCCCAGAGCCCAGGTCGATCTGGCCGTCACAGTCGTTGTCGACGTTGTCACCGTCGATTTCCGTCGCGCCAGGGTTGACGTTGCGATCCGTGTCGTCGCAGTCTGCACCGCGCTCATCACAGGTCGTGTACCCGTCAGCGTCGTTGTCGTGGCCCTCATCAACGATGCCATCACCGTCATCGTCGACGCCGTTGCAGTCCTCCGGATCCAAACAGTCCAGCGTTCCGTCGCCGTCAGAGTCCGGGAAGTTCTCATCAACAATACCGTCGCCGTTGTTATCAACACCGTCACATTCTTCGACGTCGATACAGTCTGCGATGGCATCTGAGTCGCTGTCACCGAACCCTTCGTCAATCAAACCGTTGCAGTTGTTGTCGATGCCGTCACAGGTCTCCGCGATGCCCGGACGAACCTGCGCGTCGTTGTCCGCACAGTCCTCAGAAGCACTGTAACCATCGCCATCATTGTCGATAGCCGCTTCCCCGGAGACGCTGGAATCTTCACTGCCGTTTCCGCTGTTGTTGCTGCTGTCTTCTTTATCGCTTCCGTCGCAACCGACGATGAGCGCGCTGACACAGAAGATGGACCACCACCGCATGTTGTCACTCCGGACTCAGTATTTTTTGGAGAATAGCAAACAACCTTTTTGGGATCAATAAGCAAGTTCACAGTTTCATGACCAAGAACCCGCCGCTCAGCGAACTGCACCGGAAATATCCGCCATCAATTGCTTGACGTGCCCGAGCGGTTGGTTACTTGTCTGGAG
>JBCBLB010000610.1:0-5890 GCA_038520555.1 Myxococcota bacterium
GGCTCCCGGCTGCTTTCGCCAGCGACGACGAGCGCCGTGTCGATCTGACCCAGCTCGATCATGTTCGCGGCGACGACCATCCCGCTCAAAAATCCGAGGCAGGCGTTGCCGACGTCGAAGTTCAGGCAGTGGCTGGGCAGCGAGAGGTTGCCATGAACCAGGGCGGCGACCGAAGGCTCAAGGTAATCCTTACATACCGAACAGCTGACCAGCAGGCCGACGCGGTCCCGGGCGATGCCGGATTGCTGGAGGGCGCGTTCGGCCGCACGGGTCGCGACCTGGGAGGGCTTGACCCCCGGCGCCCAGAAGCGGCGCGCGCGGATGCCGGTCACCGTCTCCAGCCAACCCGGACGAATGCCGATGCGACGGTATAGGCCGCCGATCTGCTGCTCCAACGACGCGGTCGTCACTTCCGTGGTCGGGACGACGGTGCCGAGGCTCTCAATATGGACCCGCGAATAGCGCATGGAAGAACCCTGATTCGGTCACTCCCGATAGCCTGAATCTCACCACGTTGCACACCGACTAAAGGAAATCAGGCCCAGAACCGTTGGCACGGATAGCGATACAAATAAATTTCTGGTCGCTGATAATGATAACGATTATCATTATCACAATCAGGAGGAAGGACTGACACCATGATCGTCTGCATCTGCCATCAGGTTTCAGATCGAGAACTGAAACGTTTGTTCTCTGAGGGCAAAACGCGGCTTGGTGAAATCGCGCGTTCTTGTCGTGCAGGAACAGACTGTGGGGCTTGCGCGTCTCAGATTCGTGAGCTGGCAGAGCGTGCGCAGCGGGTGGGCACACCATCCATCGCGAAATAGAGCCCCAGCAGAGCCGGCGAAGGATGTCGGCGCTGAATCAAGGACAACATTATGGCGCTCAAAGTAGATAAGGCCGTCATCGACGGTCTCAATACAATTCTGACCAACGAACTGACCGCGATCAACCAGTATTTTCTGCATGCGAAAATGTGTCAGAATTGGGGGTATGAGCGGCTGTACCAGAAGATCTACCATGAGTCGATCGATGAGATGAAGCATGCCGATCATCTGATTGAGCGGATCCTGTACCTGGGGGGCCTGCCCAATCTTCAGCGTCTGGGCAAGCTGACCATCGGTGAGACGGTGGACGAGCAGCTTCGTCTGGACATGGCCTTTGAGATCGACAAGGCCATCCCGGATCTTCGTGATGTGATTGAGCTGTGTGAGAAGCACCGCGACTACGCCAGCCGGACGCTGCTCGACAACATCCTGGTGAGCGAAGAAGAGCACGTCGACTGGATCGAAGCACAGCTCGATCAGATTGGTCAGATGGGTCTCTCAGCGTACCTGTCGGTTCAGGTCCGCCCTGAAGACGACTGATGCCTGAAGACGACTGATGCTCGTCGGTTGGGTTTCAGGGGCTGTCACCATGGGGTCTGTGGCGGGTTCTCCAGGAGCGTCCCGCTTCGGACCATGGCGCCGAGCGCATTGATCGTGGGATGAAGGATCTCGTCGTCTTCCCAGAAGGGGACGGTCTTCCGGATCTGTGTGTGGATCTCCGCGAGCTTCGGTGCGATGGTGACGGGTTCAGCGGGGATGGGCAGGCCGTTGCGGTCCCACGCGTGTCCGCGCATACGCATGTCCAGGCCCTGGGCGGCGAGCAGCAGCTCGATGCCGACGATGTCTGCGAGGCACTCGATGGAGCGGAGGGCCATCCTGGCGGCGATGGGTCCCATGCTCACGTGATCTTCATGGTGCTGCACCGTGGGGATCGAGTCGACACTGGCGGGATGGGCGAAGCCTTTACACTCGCTGGCCAGAGACGCCGCGGTGTACTGGGCGAGCATGAAGCCGGAGTTCAGTCCGGTGCCCTTGACCAGAAAACTCGGCAGGCCGCGGGAGAGCTGGCCATGGGTGAGCCGGAAGGTCCGGCGCTCGGACAGGGTGGCCAGCTGGGCGAGGGCGATCTTGAGGTGGTCCATCGCCATCGCGACGCTCGCCCCGTGGAAATTCCCGGCCTCTAACCACTCGCCGTCGAACAGCAGCGGGTTGTCTGAGGCGCTGTTCAGCTCTCGGGTGACCTCAACGGTGACGACGGACAGGGCACGCCAGACCGCTCCCATGACCGCCGGGGTGCAGCGGATGGAGAAGGCGTCAGGGTCGCGCTGATCTGTGACCTGGGTGCTCCCCTCCAGCAGGTCGCGCAGCCGCTGGCCGACCATGGCGGCGCCGCGGTGGGTCACCGACAGGGGCCGTGGGTCGATGCACCGCGCATCGGCCCGGACCATCTCCATGGTCATCGCCGCTGCCAGCAGCGCGGCTTCGAACACCCGCCGGGCGCGCACCGTGGCGATCGCAGCGAGGCCAGCGGTCATCGACACCCCATTGATCAGGGCCAGCGCCTCCTTTGGTGTGGGCGTATAGTCTGGCAGCCCGCCTGGACGATCCAGATAGCCACACGCCATCGCAGCGATGTGCGCCATCGGGGCCAGGTCGCCAGCGGCGCCGACGGAGCCCTGAGAAGGCACGTCGGGGAAGATGTCCTGGTTGAGCATCGCCAGCAGCGCCCCGGCCGCGGCGGGCCGGCAGCCGCTGACGCCACAGGCCAGGACGTTGACCCGGGCCGCGGTCGCTGCACGGACCATCAGCCGCGGCAGCGGATCGCCGACCCCGGCGCAGTGGTCGATGATAAATGCTCGCGCCAGGAGGGCGTCGTCTTCGAGCGACTGCGCGTGACCGCCCACCAGCCACTGCCGCTTCCGCGCCAGCACAGAGGGCCCCGCGGGGATACTCAGGGCGTTCTGCCGCATCTTCCAGGCCGCCGTCGGGTGGATCTGGGTCCGGCTGCCGTGGGCGATGGCGTGGAGATCCGCGCAGGTCAGGTGTTCACCGTCCAGCAGAATCATTGGACGCCCTCCTCCGTCTCACCGACATGGAGCAGGGGCGGCATGTCTTCCAGCAGCTTCCCTGAGGCGATCAGGTCGGCCAGGGCCTCGATCTGGGTCGAGGGCGGTCGGTGCGGATCCAGACCGCCCAGTGTCTGTCGGACCGTGGTGAGGGCCTGGGTGGTCCCCCGCCCAAGCTGCACACCGGGCTCCTCGCGCAAGCGGAAGTCCAGGGCGTGGGCCGCGCCGAGCAGCTCGATGGCGATCACCCGGCGGCTGTTGGTCACGACCTCAGCCGCGCGGCGGGCCGCGGTGGTTGACATGGCCACATGATCCTCCTGATCTTCACAGGTGGGGATGCTGTCGACGGTCGCAGGCCAGGCGAGGGCTTTGTTCTCGCTGACCAGGGCGGCGGCGGTGGTCTGCGGGAGCATCATGCCCAGCTTCGGGCGGTCCCGCGCTGCGAGGCCGGGGGGCAAACGATGGGACAGGGTGCCCGTTGTCAGACGGAACAGCCGACGCTCCGACAACGACGCCACCTCGGCCGCGGCGATCTTGAGGATGTCCATCGCCATTCCCACAGGCTCGCCATGAAACATCCCCGCGGAGTACGCCTTGTTGGAGCCCGGGGCGTCCATCAGGATCAGTGGGTTGTCGGTCGCCGCGTTCAGCTCGACCGAAACCTGCCGTGCAGCGAACGCCAGGGTGTCCCGGCAGGCGCCGATGACCTGCGGCGCACACCGGAGCGAGTATGCGTCCTGAACCTTCTCCGGTACGCTGTCGATGAGGGCGCTGCCCTCGAACAGCGTTCGCAGGTTCGCCGCACATGCCCGCGCACCGTCATAGGGCCGCAGGGCGTGCACAGCAGATGCGAACGCCCGGCTCACCGCTCGGAGCGCCTCGGCGCTCATCGCCGCCGCGATCTCTGCAGCGAGCACCAGCTGGTTGGCGTCATGGCAGCACAGCGCCGCCAGCGCCGTCGTCACCTGCGCGCCGTTGGTGATGGCCAGGCCGTCCTTCGCCTCCAGCGTCAGTCGGCCGATGCCCGCCTCAGACATAGCGGTTGCGGCGGAACACTCAGCGTTCTGCCAGATCGCCCGGCCGTGGTCGCCAGCCGTCATCACCAGCCCCAGGTGCGCAAGCGGCGCCAGGTCTCCAGAGCTGCCGCAGCTGCCCTGAGAGGGGATGACCGGGATCACGCCCCGGTTGAGCATCGCCAGGATGGTGTCGACCAGCAGCGGACGACAGCCGCTGACACCCTTGGCCAGGGCGTTCGCGCGGAGCAACATCATCGCACGGGTCACGTCGTTCGGAAGCCGCGCCCCCACCCCGGCGGCGTGCGAACGCACCAGGTTTAAAGACAGCCGCGCGCTCTGCGACGGCGGGATCTGGACCCGCGCCAACGAGCCGAACCCGGTGTTTACACCGTAAACGGGCTGATCGCCCCGCGCAGAGGCCGACACCCAGCGGTAGCTGCGCGACATCTCCGCGCGCGCCGTCGCAGACAACCGCACCGCCGTCCCGCCCCGCGCCACGCGAACCACGTCTCGGATGTTCAGACGCTCCCCGTCTATCTCCAACGCCGTCATCGCCCCTCTCGTCTTCCTGTAGATTCTGTTGGATGGCTCCGCGCCCTTCACGCTTGACGCCCAGGTCTGGGCCTTCCAGCCGGTTTGATCCACGCTTCAGTGAACCGTTCAACCAGACGCCACAGTATCGCCCCCCTTCGTAATCAGTCTGAGGCCGCAGTGATAGTCTGAACCCGCCTCCGACCTCCATCGGGTCGCCCGCTGAGCCCCCCGGCGGGCCGACGCCGCCCGGTGGCCGCGGCGCCCTCACACTCCTGACGCCGATGCCCATTCAGAAGACCCAGAAGCAGAATGCGGACGCTGAGAATGACGTCCAGAGCGCCGCGCCTCAGGAGCAGGAGAGCGGCTTCACCGATATTGAAGATCCCCTCGTCGATCCCCTCGCCAACATCGATATCACCCCTGAGGTCGACCAGACCCCCGACGATCGCAGCGACCGACTCGAGTCAACGGACTTTGGCAGCCTGTTTGACTCGTTCAAGACCGCCTTCGGCAGCGAAACCGAGCAGCCAGAAGACTCCCTCGAAGAAGACGCCTCCGCAGGCTCGACTGCCGTTGATCAGGGCGTCGCCGCCGCCTCGGCCGCCCCTCCGCCCCCATCGCCACCGCCCGCGGATCCAGCCGGCCCAGCCCTCCCCGACGATGCCCTCGACGCGGATGCGCAAGAGGACATGGCCCTCGCGGATGATCGAGAACCCGCCGAGGCCAGCCAGGAAGCGGTGGTGGAAGAGCCGCCCTCAGCAGACCTCGCACCAGCGGAAACCAACGACGCACCCATGGTCGAAGATGAGCCCGTTGTGATCGTCGATGAGCCGGCTCCTCTCGCGGAAGACACCGAACCCGTCATGCCCCCAGATGAGCTTGTCGTCACCGACCCGCCCACGCCGGTCGGCGAAGACGTGGAACCCTCAACATCAAGTGATGCGTTGATGGGCGCAGGTGAGCCCGAGCCTGTCGCTGAAATGATCGAGCCGGTCAGCATGTTCGAAGAGCCTGCGATGGGTGTGGAGACGCCCGATCGGGCCGTTGAGGATGTCGTTCCGGTAAAACCCGCCCCGATGAGTGCGGAACAACCTCCCATCGAAGCGTTCGAGGCCTCGGAAACGCGCGATGATCCTGCGCCCCTCGTCGAAGGACCCATAATCGAGGAGGCGCCCGCTTCGGTTGTTGACGATGTCGAACCCGTCGATATTGTTGAAGAGCCTGTGGTCATCGAATCGCCAGCGTCATTGGTGGAGGATGAGCCTGCGCCTCGTGTTGAGGACTCGCCACCGGCTTCAGTGGTCGAGGAGGTTCCAGAGGGGGTTCTGGAAGTCCCCCCCGTCGAGGCCATAGAAGCGCAGGACGTCGAAGATGGGCCCTCCCCAACTGTGGAAGCGCCGCCGTCCGCTGAAATCATGGAGACGCCTGAACCCCTTATCGCTGCACC
>JBCBLB010000609.1:0-5899 GCA_038520555.1 Myxococcota bacterium
CGCCTTCGCCTTCGCCTTCGCCTTCGCCATTGGCTTTGCGCATCTCTTCGACAAACAGGCCGATGCCGTTCTGGAGCGCCGACATCGAGCGGTCGAAGATGCCCTTGAAATCTTCGGGCTGGGCGACGAACTGTTCGACCGAGGCCCAGGTGTTGTCGCGAACCAGGAAGACCTTGGCGACCTTGCCCCGTGCGGTCGCCCGGCTGCTGGAATGCAACGCGCGTGCCCGCTCTTCTTCATTGTCAATGGACCAGAAGTTGGGACAAACGATGCGGAAGTACTCCGGGTCGTTCTCAGCGATATCGATAAAGAACGTGGTTCCTTCTTTCTTAAAAACCACGTCGCCGTCACCATCGACCTGAGGGATATAGCCTTCTGCCTTGAGGAAGTTCTCATACAATTCTGCAGGACCGCTCATCGTGTTCTCTCCTGGTTCAATCGAGCCCGACTTATTCAATCTCATCCCTCTGCGCCCGGACAATCTCTGTCCCTTTCGAGTATCTTCCCCGTCATGCTTCTTTTTGTCCTCGCCTTCGCCTGCGCTCGCACTCCAACCCCAGCCCCAGCCCCAGCCCCAACCCCAGCGCCCCTCCCCTCCCCATCTCCTGAACCAGCGCCTTCAGCGCTGCCCGAAGCATCACCTGAGCCGCCTGCGCCGTTGGCCGTCTCGCCGGACGGCATCGAGATGGTCGTCTGCCCTGGAGATCTCGCGGGGATGGGCTGTGTTGAAGGAGGGGTGTTCGTCCGGGGGACCGATCAGGCCCACCCATGTGCCCAGGGGGAGAACCGTCGGGCTGGCACCGGATGGGGTCCTCCGGAAGAGGTCTGGCAGCAGACCTTTTATATGGACAAGACCGAGGTCACGTATGGGGCGTACCAGGCATGTGTCCAGTCGGGGATGTGCACCCGCTCCCACCCGGCCTACAACGACTATGATCGCGAAAATCAGCCCATGGTGGGCATGACGTGGTACCAGGCCCGCGCCTTCTGTGAGGCAGAGGGCAAGCACCTGCCCACCGAAGCGGAGTGGGAGAAGGCGGCGCGCGGTCCTGCCGGCGCACAAGGTCCCTTCGGCGATGAGACGGTCACCTGCGAGCAGGCTGTCGTCCGCGATGCCAGCGGCCGAAGCTGTGGCGTCCCCAAGAAGGCACCGTCCCCTGAAAAAGGGCGCACCTGGGAGGTGGGTCAGAAACCAGTCGGCCCCTATGGCCTCTACGACATGGTCGGCAACGCCGAGGAGTGGGTCGCCGACTGGTTCGCGCGGGACTTCGAAGCGTGCGGAGAAGCCTGCAAGGGCACCAGCCCCAAAGGCCCCTGTGATGGGGCAGAGACCTGCGTCGGCTATGATAAGAAGATGGTCAAGGGCGGCTCGTGGTATTGGGGACCGGAGCATGCCCGGGGGTGGCACCGCCGCCCTCACTTTCCGCGCAACCGGCCCTATCACCACTTCGGGTTCCGCTGCGCAGCAACCCTGGAAGAAGCCCGAGCCCTGCTGGAGAGTCAACGTCGGGCCGTGGGGACGGACGACGTTCGGCTCCCCGAGGGTCCATAATCCCGAGCGAGGTCAGGAAGGGAGGAGCGCGTGCGGTTGCGCCTGCGTGAGGTGCTGTTGGGGGCGATGTTGTTGTGGGCCTGCCCTGCACAAAGTGGCCCAGAAGACGGCTTCCCCCTTGAGGATCCACAGACCGAGCGCGCCCTGTTCCAGGGCGAAGCGTCCGGCGCAGAGATCCAGGGCGGGTGGAAGGTCGCCTCTGGGGGGCTGTACCTCGCCCAGCCCGTCCGAGACCGATGGAACTACTGGCTCGCCAACGGCGAGTTCAGCGATGGCATGATCCGGGCTCGGGTGCAGCTCGGCAGCCGCCCCGACTTCACCCTGCTGCTTCGGGCACGCATCGACGAGGACGAGCGAAACGCCCTGTCCGGCTATGGGATCTCCATCGAGGGCGACGATCTGGTCCTGTACCGCTGGGACGATGGGGTGGTGCGGCCGATGGGCCCTCGGCAGACGATCGAAGGGCTGCTTGACCGAAACGCCCTGGAGGTCGTGGCCTACCAGATCGGGCCGCAGCTGCTCGCCAACATCTACGATCCGCAAACGCTCGAGCTTCTGGCCACGACGGTGATCCGGGATGCCGCCCACGTCCGCGGCCAGATCGGGATCCGGGCGTTTCAAAAGCAGGACACCGACACCCGGCTGACCCACCTGTCGATCCAACCCTCTGGGCCGTTCCAGGCCGATCCCACCCTGTTCGGCAGCGAGCGGCTGGTGCGGGTCCATGCTGCGGACATGCCGAAGATGCCCACCGATCTCGCCGAGGCGATCCTGTTTGAGCAGGACAACGAGGTGGTGCTGCTCACCGATCCGACGGGTCTGGAGCGGATCCGACGCGCCCAGATCACGCCGGTCGCGGTGAGCAGCGAGATCCCCTGGTGGGCGGTCGATGAAGAGTATCGGTTGTGGCGCAACGCCGCGCCGGTCCGCACCCAGCGGGGGTTTCGGCTGGATCTGTCGTATAAGGACCACCGGATGGTCGAGGCCCTGCTGCGCGGCTACCACCAGCGGTACCCGGACATCACCCGGCTGGAGACGTTGGGCACCACGGGCCAGGGCCGCGCGATCCTGGCGCTTCGGATCACCGACAACCCCGGCGACGATGAAGACGAGCCGATGGTGCTGCTCAACGGCTCACATCACGGCAACGAGCTTCTGTCCATCGACTACGCGCTCGACGCGGTGCGGATGCTCTTGGAGGAGCGAGACCACAACCCGCAGATCGATCGATGGGTGCGTGAGCTGGACATCTGGGTGGTTCCCCTTGTCAACCCCGACGGCAACCACATGTTCACCACCATCAGCCGAGCGGGGGGGCGGAAGAACATCCGCGACACCAACAACAACGGCCGCCAGGATCCATGGGACGGCGTCGATCTGAACCGCAACTACCCGTTCCGTTGGGGGAGCCTGGGCGAGAAAGGCTCGAAGAGCTGGCGGAACCATGGGCAGTACCGCGGGCCACAGGCCGGCTCAGAGCCGGAGACCCAGGCGATGATGGCCCTGGCGCGGCAGTACCACCCCGCCGCGGTCATCTCCTGGCACACCAACGCCACCATCCTGCTGTCGCCCTACACCATCGACAACGTTGACAATCCCGATCCAGATGAGGCCTGGACGATCGCCGAGCAGATGGTCGAGGCGGCCGGGATCCAGCCCAACCGCAAGCCCTACCGGGTCCGCCGGAAGCTGTACAGCGTCGACGGCACCGACCAGGACTGGCATCGCTTCGCGCACGGCTCGGTCGCCTTTATCGTCGAGGGCAGCCATCGGCGGCCCGATGATCCGGAGGTCCGGGCCGCCTCGATCGCTGGCGCCCGACCGCTGCTGACCACCCTGCTCGATCGGATCCTCGACGGCCCGACGCTCTCCGGTGTCGTCGTCGACAACCGTGGCCGTCCCCTCCCCGCCGAGATCACCATCGATGAGATTCAGAACAACGCCGGTGAGGTGTGGACCGCTCGGCCCCTCGATGGACGGTTCGATCGACTGTTGCCCGAACCGGGGACCTATACCGTCCGCGCGAAGCTCGATGGATACCGAGAGACCAGCCAGACCATCCGGATCGTCGGCCGGGAAGAGGTTCAGCTGACCCTCAAACGGGCCCGCTGAGGCCCCAACCGCGCGAAATCGATACCGCCGCCGATCCCCTCGACCCAGGGGGAGTTGGTGACAGGCGTGAGACGCCTTCGATCGCCGATGTGGGGGATATTTTAGTGATTTGGTTCAATCAAGGCAGAAAGATCGCCGAAAGGAGCGGGGGCGATCAGCGGACCAACCGACCGATGGTCGCACAATGCGGGTCGAAGTCAGTCGATCCGATGGGCTATGCTGCGCGGCAATGGAAGCACGACGACGATGGCTGGGGCTTGGTTCAGGGATCGGCCTGATCATGGCGAACATGATCGGGGCCGGGGTCCTGCTGTCGACCGGCTTTATGGCGCAGCAGATGGGCCCGGGGGCGATCCTGCTGGCGTGGCTGGCCGGCGGCGGGCTGGCCCTGTGCGGGGCGATGGCCTACGCTGATGTCGCGCGGCTGATTCAGGAGAGTGGGGGCGAATACCGCTATCTCAGCCGGATGTGGCACCCGCTGCTCGGGAGCCTCGCCGGATGGGGCTCGCTTCTGCTCGGGTTCTCGGCGCCCGTTGCCATCGACGCCTTCGCCATCGGCGCCTTCACCAACACCCTCGTCGATGGCCCCGACCCACGGATCCTGGGCACGCTGGTGATTGGGTTCCTCACCCTCGCCCATGCCACCCGGCGCGACCTGTCCCACCACACCCAGAACCTGCTCATCGCCCTGAAAGTCGGCCTGCTGGTGAGCTTCATCGTCCTGGGGCTCTTCCTCGGCGAGTGGCGGTGGCCAGACTGGCAGCCCCCCGACGCCGTCGACGGCGGTGGGTTTCCCATCGGACCGTTCCTGGAAAACCAGTACTGGATCGCGTTCGCGTTCTCCGGATGGAACGCCGCGATCTATGTCTCCGGTGAGTTCCACACCCCGGAACGCGACGTCCCCCGCGCCCTGCTCATCGGCTGTGGCGGGGTGGCGCTGTTGTATCTGGTGGTCAATTGGATCTTCGTCGCCAACCTGACCCCGGCCGAGCTGTCCGTTGTCTTCGAGTATGACGCCACGCGGGTGACCCTGGGCCACGCCCTGGTCGAGAAGATGGGATCCGCGCTGGGCGCCGACGCGGTGAGCCTGTTCGCCATCCTGGCGTTCACCTCGGCGATGAGCGCGATGATGATGGTGGGACCGCGGGTGTACGCCGAGATGGCCCGGGACGGTCACCTGCCCGCGCGCTTCGCCAGCGAGACCAGTGAGCCGCCGATGGGCTCGGTCTTCCTTCAGGGCGCGCTGGCGATCGGCCTGTTGTGGACCCACTCCGTCCTGGAAGCCGTCGAGAGCGCCGGCGGCGTGCTGCTGCTGTTCTCCATGCTGACGGCGCTTGGGCTGCTCCGGCTGCCGGGCGCCCGGCTGGGGCCCCGCATGGCGGGCCTGGTGTATACGCTCGGCGCTGGTGGCATCCTGGCCTATGGCGTCGCGAACAACCCACACCAGCTGTGGTGGCTGGTCGCCCTCCTCACCATCGGCGCCGCCAGCTACACGGTACGCCGCCAGGGCGATCCCACCTTCCACGAGGCCTGAGCCTGGCCACCCCCCGGCAGCACCGCCGCGCTGATTCGAAAGATCCGATTCGAGGAAGTCGTTGCCCATGTGGGGAGCGTCCATCACGCCACGCTGAGTGAGCGGCGGAGGCGCTGGACGTCCTGCCATCGTATGGCCGTCAGGGGGAGCCCGAGGGGCAAGATCAGCGACTCGATGCGTTCGAGGATCTGGTTTGCGCCGCTCATGTCGCCGCGCGCCAGGGCGATCTGTGCGGTGATATCGAGGGTCTCTGCCATGAACAAGGGCGTGCCCATGTTCGCGAGGTGCGAGAGGGCGCGTTGATTGGCCGCTGCAGCCACGTCCAGATCGCCCCGCGCGAGCGCGACGCGTGCGCGCGAATCTTCGATGGCGCCGCGAAGGAATTCCACTGGCGGCTGCGCATTGATCCAGGCGAGCAGGGCCTCCGCCTCTGCGAGCCGATCGCGTTGAAGCACGATCTTCAGCCGAATCATCGCAGAGTACATCTTCAGTACGGCATTATTGAGAGACTCTGCAACGGCGATGGCACGGGTCGAGAACAGGTCTGCGGCGTCCAGCGTCCCCCGCTTGGAGTGCATCATCGCGAGCGCCCCGAACGCCTGCGCACGCGCGAAGTCATGGTTGGCCGTCTCGGAGAGCTGCACCGACTCGGTCAGCATCCTCTCCGCAACGTCGAACTGTCCCAGCTGGGACAGTTCGAC
>JBCBLB010000622.1:0-5770 GCA_038520555.1 Myxococcota bacterium
GGATGCTGGCCAACGCGTGGTCGCCTTCCTTGCTGACGACCAAAGAAGCGTTCGGCTTGTACCTGGACCGGCTCACAGATGACGGCGTGCTGAGCATGACCGACCTTCGGAACACCCGATGGCTGGCGCTCAGCGCCATCGCCGCCCTGAAGGATCGGGGCGTGGAGAACCCACAGCGACACATCGCGTATATCGCGGGTCCGCATGAGGTCTTCCTGCTCCGACCGCGTCCCTGGACCGACGCAGAGGTCGAGCGCCTGACCCATGCGCTCAAGACGCAGTTCCGCAACCCGCTGGTCCTCAACCCTGGCGTCGCCGTCGACGATCCCGTCCGGGTGTTGCGGTACATGCCGGCGCACCTGTCCGTCTCACCGGCCACATCGAAGCCATCCCAGCCGCGGCCGCCGGGGGTTGGTGGTGGAGACCGTCCGTTGCAGGGCCCAGGCCGGGCGCAGCGTTCGCCGAACGGGCCCGGAAAGATCGGCAAACGCCCCGGAGGCGGTCGACCGCGGCCGGCCGCCAAACCGCCGCCACCGCAGGACAAGGAGCCACCGCTGGAGCCGCCCACCGTCCGCACCGATGATCATCCCTACCAGGACTCCCCGAAACGGGCGATCCAGATGATGCAGCGGAACACGTTCCCCGATGGGATGCTGTACCGCACCCTGCTCGCGCAGGGCAGCCTGGTGCTGTTGTTTGGCGGCGTCGTGATCGGAGTGCCGATGTTGGGTCCGGGACGGCGGGAGATCACCGGCGAGCTGCCGGCGTTGGGGTACGTCGCCTGTCTTGGGGTGGGGTATCTCTCTGTCGAGACGGTGCTGCTCTACAACCTGACTCTGTTCGTCGGACACCCCACGTATACGATCGCGACGGTGGTGTTCTCCATGCTGGTGTTCAGTGGGCTGGGCAGCGTGTTCGCCGACCGGGGGCCGGACGAGGCGGTCGCCGGTCGGCTACAGGCGATGCTGGCGGCGACGCTGGCGCTGGGTCTGCTCCAGGCGTTTATGGTGGTCGGATGGATGACCGAAGCGCTGATTACCCTGCCGCTGTGGGTGCGGGTCCTCGCGGCGGGCGCGTCGTTGGCACCGCTAAGCTTTGTGATGGGCACCTGCTTTCCATATGGGATGCGGCTGGTGACGCCCCGGGCGCCACGGCTGGTCGCATGGGCGTGGGCGGTCAACGGCTGGATGAGCGTCCTCGGCGGGCTGCTCACCGTCCTCATCGCCCGGACCCTCGGGTACTCCGCCGCCATGCTCGTCGCCCTGTCCGCATACGCCGTCGCCCTTGCCCTCGTCGGGCGAATGCGCGGCACGGCACAGCGCGAACACCCACACAACACCGCGGGCGACGCGACGCGCAATGATCGTCATCAGGTTGCCAAGTAACGGATGTTGGCGGTGAGATGCGGTTACGCTGAAAGCCATGCTGAAGTGGTGGGCGGCGTTCGGTGCGGTCGCGATGGCCGATGAGTCCGATGAGACCGATGAGTCCGATGAGGCGCGGTGGCTGGCGGAGGCGCTGACCGTCCGCGGCTACGTCGAGGCCCGCGGCTCCTGGACCGACGCCGCGGGGACGCCCTGGACGACGACCGAGCGGCTCCGCCCGACCGCAGAGCTGGAGCTTGTGCCCCGACGGCTTCAACTGTTCACCACCCTGGAAGCCCGGCTCGACCAGGGCCGCTACAACACCGGCGAGGTCCTGGCGATCATGCGCGATCCGGTCGAAGGCTCGCTGGAGGATCTGTCCGGCGAGGGGCCGTCGCTGGAGCAGGTCATCGACGACTGCGCATGGCAGCTCGACCCGACACGAACCATCGATGAGATCCGGGACGTGCTGTCCGTAGAGCGGCTGTATGTCGACATTCAACTTCCCAGGGTCGACATCCGTCTGGGACGGCAGTCGGTCAATTGGGGATCGGCGCTGTTCTTCAACCCCACCGATGTCTTCTTCCAGATCCTGCTGACCGAGCCCTGGCAGGAACGCGCAGGCATCGACGCCGGGCGATTCATCGTACCCATCGGTGACAACGGCCTGGTATCGGGGCTGGTGGCGGTGTTGGACGACCCCGGTCGGGTCCAGGGGGCGCTCAAGGGCACCACCCACGTCGGCGCCGCCGATTTGTCCGCGTTGGTCTCGACAGATGGGGCGGATCACTCCGTCGGGTTGGACTTCCAGGGCGATCTGCGTGGACCGGTCCCGCTCGGTTGGTGGGTCGAAGGCAGCTATGACGGCGACGTCCGGGTGGCGGCAGGCGTAGACTATTCCTTCGCTGTGCTCAACCGGCTGTACATCGCCGGGCAGGTGTACCACGACGGGTCTGGGGCGATCCCGACGTTCTACGACTGGAACGCCCGCCAGGACCCCGTGCTGAGCGCGTTGACGCCCTGCCCGGAGTACCCGGAGCTGGAGCTGCCCGCCCAGTCAGATGAGACCCGGCTGACGTTGGGCCGATGGTATGGGCTGGCGTCGGTGCGACTGGAGATCAACGACGACCTGACGCTCGACGCCAACACGGTGGTGAACGTGGTGGACGGCACCGGGCTGGCCTTCCCGACCGTGGCCTACCAGGCAGGCGGCCGACTGACCCTGAATGCCGGGGTTCAAGTTTATTTTGGCTCAGACGGTGAGTTCCAGCCGCCGCCCCGGCAGCTCCAGCCGATCCGGGACGTGGACCTCAGCCCGCTGGTGCCGAGCGTGACCGGTCTGGCCTGGGCCCGCCTGAGCTTGTGATGTTGGGCCACGGCAGCGCCGGGGTGGCTCCCGCTGTGCTCAGCGATAGTCGATGCACTCGACCTTGAGGGTGTAGTTGCCCTCATCGCCGTTCTTTCCATCGACGGCGATGAGATAGGTCTGCGGGTTCGTCACCGTGGTGACGGTGACGACGTCTTCACCGGTGCTCGAGGGGTTCATCTCGCACTCGTTGAGCCGGCGGGCGGCGGCCCGTGGACAGGTCCGGGGGTTATCCCAGGCCATCGCAGAGACGTCAAGGTCCCCACAACCCGAGGTCAGGGTGATGACCGCCTTTTTGTCACCGGGCACATCGATGAGGTACTTGATCTCTGCGGCCTCGTCGTAATCATGCCGCTGCGGTGTACAGAAGTTGTGGACGTAGAATTCGTCGTCGAAGTGCGCTTCGCCGAAGCTGTTGTTGCCCTGAACGGTGTCGCCACAGGCCAGCCGGGCCGAGACACAGCCCTGAGGGAGCGGAGTGGGGGTTCTGGTGTCACAATCCGCGCCACCGTTCAGGTTCTCCGGGGGGAGCGTATACTGATCGGCGTCGTTGGAGCCGGGGACATAGGACGTCGTGGTCCCCCCCTTGGGTTTGTTGTCGATGAGTCCGCCGCACGCCAGCGCGCTCAGCAGGCACAGGGAGAGGACACCGAAGCGCCGTTGAGAAAGAAAGATTCCAGGCATTTATTCTTCAGATCCTGCGAGCGAGGAGCGGAGCCGGGCGAGCCCCAGCGGATCCTGATTGTTGGGACCAAGCAAGACCGCCAACCAGCGGGTCTCGTCCCGTTGAATCATGACTTTTTGGACCACCACAGTCAACGGGACTGACAATAGCATGCCCGCCGGCCCCCACAGCCACCCCCAGAAGACCAGCGATCCAAACACGACCAGCGGCGACAGCCCCAGCTGATCCCCCATCAGCCGTGGTTCCAGAATATTGCCGATGCTGATGTTGATGGCCAGATACCCCACCACGATCAGCAGCGCCGGGATCGGGCCGAGCTGAATCAGGGCGAGCAACACCGCCGGCACCGCCGCGACGATCGATCCGATGGTCGGAATATAATTCAGCACAAACGCCAAAAATCCCCACAAGACAAAGAAGTCCAGCCCAATGATGAAGGTGAGGATGCCGACCAGGAGGCCCGTGAGCCCGCTGGTGAGCGACTTCAGGAGCAGATACCGCTGTACCGAGCCGATCAACCCGCGGAAGGCCTCAAAACGCGCGCTCTGTTCATGGGCGCCGCCGGGGAAGGCGCGCTCCAGTTTGCCCGAGAAGCCGCTGGCCTCCGCAAGGATAAACGCCATGGTGATGGTGACCAGCACGGTGTTGGAGAGGATGTCGACGACCCCATTCAACGTCGCGCCAACCACCCGAAGCACTTCGTTGGGATCGAAGCTGCCGCTACGGGACTGGAAGGCGGACAGGTTGATGCCCAGGTTGATGCCCAGCCCGCTGACCCAGCCCATCAGCTGCGCATAGTGTGCCCGGATGACGCCCTCATACTTGGGCAGGCTGTTGGTGAACTCCTGGATCGATTGACCGGTGAGGGTCGCGACCAGAAAGAGGATGCCCAGCACACCAAACACACTCAGCAGCACCGCGATCGCCCGTGGGACCCGCTGCCGCTCCAGCCACTCTTCGAACGGCAGCACCACGATGGCCAGCACGATCGAGAACAAGAAGGGCAGCACGAGGGTCCGTGCGGCCTGCAAGCCGGCGATCACGACAATGAACGCGGCCGCCCCGAGCAGAAAGTTGAGCGTCTTGCGGGGAGGAGTCATGCGCAGCCACCTAACCCCGATGATGACTGTTCAGCAGCTCTTCCGCCCCGCCCTTTCCACCGGCGCGCTCAGGCAGCACGGACCCCGATTTGTACAGACGCGACGGGGACCGAGCCATCGCGGATCCGCGCCTGGAGGACGGCCCAGCGCTCCGCCGGAGGCGCTGTCCAGTCGATGACCAGCTCGTCGCGGCTGGGGAGGGCGACGGCCCACCGCTGCTCGCCGGGCTGCTCACCAGCGACGAGATCAAGGTATCGGGAGCCGTCCGGTTCTGCAGGCAGCTCATCCAGGGTCACGCACTCATCGGTCGAGGTGGGAAAAATCACCGACCACCCTTCGCTGTGTTCAGCGCGATACAAGACCACCATCAGCCGACGCGAGGCATCGGGCAGGCTGCCGAGCTGCAGCCGAAAGCGTTCACCGGGCCGGACGGCCTGGGCGTCGCTCATCACCGCGGCGGCGTGGGTGCGGACCTGGAGACGGGCGGCGCCGCCGGGGATGCCGGGGGGCGGGATGCGCCATGCCTTCGCCGCCGCGGGCCGATCCAGGCGGGCAGACAACGCCGAGGCACGCACGGCCAACGTCGCGTCCGCGGCGATCTGCTCGCTGACCGCCAGGGCGTCACCGGGCTCCAGGGCGCCCACCAACCAGGCGAGGATGCGGGCGTCGCCGAGGGGGGAAATCATCAGTCCTCCACGTCCGCCGAGAGGGCGGCCTGTGCGTTCTTCAAGAAAGTCGGAAAGCCAGCGCTGGGGCGGGCAATCCGCGAATCCCACCGCCCATCGACCGCAGCGAGGAGCTGCTTCTTGAGCTTTCGCCCGGGCTTGAGGGCGGCGATCTGCCGAAGCAGCGGTTCGAGACCGATCAAGATGTCATCGAGGTTCTCTGCGAGGTCCACCCGAAGCCGCCGATAGCTTCGGCTGCGCCCAGAGGCTGCATCGTCGCAGAGGTCTTCGGGCAGCGCATCACTGAGCAAGCGCGCCCAGGTCGAGTCCCGGTCCCCGGTGCTTCCAGCACGCACCCACTTCCGGAGGTGGTGCTTCCGTCCCCGGAGGACCACCAACAACACCCAGGTCTCGATGGCGCCGCGAAGGGCCCCAGGGAACGGGTCTGGTAGCGCGGAGACCTCCACACAGGGCGGGGTCACCGGGCGAGAGATGTCAAAGCTGAAGTCCAGGGCCATCTCCTGCCACGCCCACGCCCATGCGTAGCGCCGCACGGCGGCCAGGCTCCGATCGAACAACGCATCCAGGCC
>JBCBLB010000491.1:0-7504 GCA_038520555.1 Myxococcota bacterium
CGCGCGCGCGCGCCGATGGCGGAGGCTTCGATGAGCGCGGTGAGATCGATCAACGCGAGAACCACGCCGAGATCGGAGGAGGCTCACGCCGACCATGGGATTGTGTTGGTGTAAGGTCTCGCCAACACCAGGAGGATCCATGAGCCAATTGAGCGGGCGCGTTGTCCTGATCACGGATACCAGCACCAATGAGGGTTACAACGTCGCTTTTCAGATCGCCGATGAGAAAGGCGCCGTCGTCGCCAATGATGAGACCGGCGCCGGCACCAGCCGACACGCTGCCGAAGCCCTCGCCCTGGCGATCCGCCGCCGCGGCGGCGCAGCCGTCGCCGCAGGAAGCCAGTCCCGGTCGCTCCGTGATTACATTGAGATGGTTCGCGTCGGCCCCGATAAGTGGGACCGCCTGACCGGCATCATTTACGTCAGCCGGAACGACAACGGCAAGAGCCTCTCCAACATTGCCCGTGCCGCCTCGATGTTTATGAGCCGGGTCGGTGGACAGATTGTTGTCCTCAACCCCGATGAAGCCGACGCAAAGTTCGTCCGCGACCAAGCCAGCGAGCTGACCGCCAGCAAACTCACCATCAACGCGGTGCAGGCCAACGGCGACGACCCCTCCTCTGTCCTTGCATGGCTCGTCTCTGCTGGCGCGCTCAACTATTCCGGCCAGATCTTCGAAGCCGCCTCCACGTTCTCTGTATCCGAAGTCGGCGATAAGGCTGAGTCGCTCATCGTCACCAACAAGAACTCCGACGGCAAGAAGGCCACCTCATCCTCCAAGAAGAACGAAAAGCCCGCCGCCGAAGCCGCGCCTGCCGAAGCCGCGCCTGCCGAAGCCGCGCCTGCCGAAGAAAAGCCCGCCGCTGAAGCAGCACCTGCTACCGAAGAAAAGAAACCCACAACCAAGAAACCCACAACCAAGAAGCCCGCTGCCAAGAAGCCAGCCGCCAAGAAGCCCACAACCAAGAAGCCCGCTGCCAAGAAGCCCGCTGCCAAGAAGCCCGCCGCCAAGAAGCCCTCTGCGGAGGAGAAACCCGCTACCGAAGAGAAGCCGGCTGCAGAATAGGGTCTGGATGAAGGGGGGGAACCAATGGGGCGATTGAGCCCGTTGACGCTGCCACAGGCGAAGGCGTTGATGAACGATCAGTCGGCCCGGATGGTCCCCATGGTTCAACAGACCGGGGTGTTCTCCCCCGAAGAGTGTGAACGGATCATTTCGTTGCGCGACCAGCTCGGTGTTGACCAGGCGCGCATCGAGAGCCGCTCACAGCAGGCGGGGCGCTCGCTGAAGCGGGATGTGGACCGCTCTGTACGTGACACGGAGCGAACCCATTTGATGCACAGCCCCACGACAGACTGGATTTATCAACGGCTGTCAGACGCTGTGACACAAGCCAACACGCAAGCCTGGAATTTCCGGCTCGCCTTTATGGAGCCGCCACAGCTGTTGGGCTACCCGGTGGGCGGGCACTACGGTTGGCACGCAGATATCGGAGCCAGTGGGCTGATGGCCCTGCGAAAGGTGTCGGTGACCATTCAGCTGTCTCCCTCCGAAGACTATGTGGGGGGAGAGCTGGAGATCCAAAGCGGCGGACGGGTGCTGAAGCCGCACCGACCCCGCGGATCGGCGGTCTTGTTTCCGTCCTATCAACCCCATCGGGTCGCTCCCGTTACCCGTGGCAAACGGTACAGCATCGTGCTCTGGGTGGTTGGAAAACGCCCGCTGAGATGACTCGACGCGGCGTTTGGCCTCCGTTACGATTGACACGTCAATGATAAGCCGACGCGCCATCCTCGGAGCCCTCCTCACCAGCCCGGCCCTCGTCCGCGCATCCACTGGCGACGTATCCACTGGCGACGTATCCACTGGTGACGTATTTCCGTCATTGAATCCAACGATCATGGCCTTGATCGAAGAATATCCGCTGGGTGGGGTGCAGCACGCCTACCGCTGGGTGCCGGGTGAGCATACCGATGGGGTCAGTCGATCGCTGCTGTGGGGTGGGCAGCTGCTGGCAACGCCCGATGCCGAAAAGACAGTCCACTGTTCGGGGATCACCTTCGAAGTCTATCTGCGTGCGCTTCGCCAGCACATCGATGAATCGGCGGTCACCGCTGAACAGCTGCTGGCGCTGAAGTCTGCCTGGTACATCCGCGAGGGGGCGGAGACCGGGCCGGTAGACGCCCTGGTGTCGCGTGGTCTGGGCAGACCTGTCGACGACTTTCGGGGGCTGATCCCTGGGGACTTTGTCCAGTTCTGGCGAAATAACGGAAACGGACACAGCTGTATCTTCATCAAACACACGCACAGGCGGGACGGCTCGAAACGGGGCGTCATGTTCTGGAGCGCCCAGTCGTCCTCATATGGCCTGGGGTACCGTTATATTTCTGAAGGCACCCGTCCCGATCAGTTCAGCCCGGGAAAGCTGTATGGGGTTCGGGCCGCGATCGTTCAATCCGCCGGGTTGTAATCCGCTGTTATTCACGATGACGCTGGTGTGACGGGTGAGAACCGTGGGTGAAAGTTGGCGTAATCAAAACGCTGTTGTTCGACATCGCCCTGTATCTTAAGTTGAAAGACGATGAACGGTTCAACCCCCCTGAGAACTGTCGCCCAGGACGGCGCGCGTGCGTTGTTCTCGACACTCTTTACACTGGCTCCGGTCGCCATCCTTGGCCTGTTCGGCTGTGGGACGGTCAGCTTTGATGATGAGCTGGTCTTTCATGGGACCGGCGCAGGGCTGAACGGGGACAGCGGCATCGACATTGTTGGCTACAACTTCCTGATCGAGCCGACGACGTGTGAAGACGGTTCGTTCACCCCTGCAGATATGCTGTGTTTCAACATGTCAGCGTCCGACCTCTCGCAGGGGGTCATTCAACTCCGCGGGGATGCCAACGGGCATCCATCGATGGGGGGCACGCTCATTGTGCTGGAGCCGGGCTGCTACGACGTCACCGCCTCTCCGGCCCGTGAGCTGTTTGGTGAAGATGACTTTGAGCCCTCTGAAGACTGTCTGCCCGCCACCGCCAGTGGCGTTGTCGTGAACGCAGAAAAGACCGCGTCCGTCACCCTCATCACCCAATGCAACTGATCCCGCCCGCACTCTCAGGTTAGACGGATGTTCCCACGAAGTGCCGCGCCCGGTGGGCCAGGCTGTAGATGGTCTGGCTGGGGTTGACCCCCAGCGACGTGGGCAGCACCGAACCATCGACCACGAACAGGTTCTCGATCCGATGGTGGCGGTGGTCAGGCCGAACCACTGCGGTCTCCGGGTCCGGGCCCATCGAGCAGCCGCCCATCTGGTGCGCGCTGAACATCGCGTGTTTGTGAGCGCCATATTCGAGCCGATCCAAGGCGCGGAGATCGTCCTCTGTATAGGCGAACAGGCTCTTCTGGTGGAGGGTGCCGGTATACTGTGCCCCCGCCGCCAGGTGAACCCGCATCAGCACCTCATGGCTGGCCCGCATCGCCTCCTGGAGCCGGGGCGTGATCGGGTAGTCCAGGTCGATCCGGCCGTCGGGCAGCGCTGTGACCGTCCCCCCTTCGTCGCCGGGCAGCAGGCCGTCGACGTGTAACGCGAGGAGGCCAGAGACATAGGGCAGGTCGCGCATATAGCGCTCCATCTCGGCGCCGAAGTTGGTGAAGGCGGTGCTCGCCAGCATCGGCTGCATCGGTGAGGCTTCCAGGAAGAAGCCCATCTTCTCCCCCCGATCGAAGAACTGGTGCGAGCCGATGCTCTGTGGCGCCCCATAGTAGGGCTCAATCTTCTGGGCGTACTTGCCAAGGACCGCGATGACCGGATGGATAAAGGTCCGCTTGCCGGTCCGGCCGTTGAAGTCCAGCCCCGATCGAAGCAGCAGCGCCGGGCTGTTGATGGCCCCGCCACACACCGCCACCACCTTGGGACGGACCGTGACCGTGTACGGCGCGTCCACCGACCGCCCCCGCTGCATCACCCGACCACGCACCGTCACCGCCCGCGCGCCGTCGGTTTCGATGTTCCGCACCTCGACGTCGCTGTACAGGCGCATGCCCCCCGCGATCGCGTCTGGAATATACGTCACATGCATCGCCTGCTTGCCGTCGACCGGGCAGCCCACCCCGCAGAAGCCCGAATTCGCGCAGCCACGAACGTTCCGGCGCAGCGGCCCCGCTTCCCAGCCCAGCGATCGGGCGCCGTCGAGAAGCGACCGGTTGTTTGGGTTGGCCGCTTGCTCCGGCCAGGCGTTGATGTTCAGCCGCTCCTCGATCGCGGTGAAGTGTGGATCGAGGGTCTGGGCGTCCAACCCCTCGATCCCATGGGTGGTCTCCCAATGCTGGAGGATCCGCTCCGGCGTCCGGAAGCAGGTCGTCCAGTTGACCGTCGTGCTCCCCCCGACGCTGCGGCCCTGGAGGATGTTGATGGCCAGATCCTTCGTCGCCCGGCCGCCCCGCTCCTGGTAGAGCATCGGGTAGGCCCGGCCTTCATTCAAATCAAAGTCACGTCGGGTGTGGTAGCCGCCCGCTTCCAGCATGACGACGTCCAGGCCCTGCTCGACCAGGCCGGCGGCCAGCACCGCGCCACCGGCGCCGGAGCCGATGATGCAGACGTCGCAGCGCTCCGCAACGTCCGCCGTGATGTCGGCGCCCTGGGTGATCCGTCCGCTCATGGCTGCTCTTCCGGGGTGGGGTCGGCCCGGGCGAGGACCTGCGCCGGCTGGATCGCCGGCGCGTCGGACTGGCCGTAGTTGTGCGGGCCCGGGTAGCCGACCGCCGCGAATGTCCGCGGATCGCTGAAGTATGTGGTCGCGCACAACGAACGGAGCGCCTTGTATGCGCTCTGCAGCAGGACCACCCGGCTGGCTCGCCAGCGCTCGATCAGGGCGTCCTGCTGGGATGGTGTGGCCCGAGAGAAGGGCGTCGCAGACCCGATCATCAACAGGCCGGTGAGACCGTTCTCAAGCAGGGTGAGCGCCTGCCGTAGCTCTTCGACATCTGCAGGGTGCATCGTCGCCAGGTGTGCGTCGACCTTCTGCGCCACGCCGATCTCATCCGCAGAGGGAAAGCCCGCGTTCTCCCCCGGGTTGATGCGCTGTGCGAAGGCCCGCAGCGTACAGAAGCGGGCAGCGTTCAGCGTCTGCAGGTCTGAAGGGACCGGGCCGTCCGCCCCAGGGCGGAGGCCGATCCCGACCCCGCCAATGGCCAGCAGGCCGCCGCCGAGCAGGCCCAGTTGAAGCAGGCGTCGTCGTGTGGATGACATGTTCCGTGATCTCCGCCGCTCACTATAACAACGGTTCACGACGGCTGACGCACCCGCTCACGCTGCGCTCGCGGTCGCATACACACGACCTCTCCGTATCGAGCCGGGATGGCCGGCTGCCGTCCGGTCAACACCCACAGCACATCCACTCCCACCGGCGGACGCTCCGGCGCGGGGCCGTAGCCATCGGTAAAGTAGATCGCCAGCGATGGCTTGTACCGACCCAGGATCTCCTCCGATAGCGGCGGGCGAAGATCCGTTCCGCCCCGGCCGGCCACCTCGATCCGTTGGAAGTCCTCGGTCAGCACCCGCTCCTCGTGGATCCGGGTGTCGCATTGGATCAAGACCACCCGGAGCGACCTCTGGACCAGACCGCGAAGCTCCGCGGCGATCTCCAACAACTCCCGGTCGGACATCGAGCCCGACGTGTCCACCGCGGCGAGCACCGTCGGGTGCTCCGGGCGGCGCCGCCGACCAGGGATGATGCCGACCTGACCGGGGAACCGGCGGCTGGGAAACCGGCGCGTGGCCACGCGCCGATGCAGCGCCGTCGCGCGCTTCCGAAGCAACGCGTCCCAGGGCAGCACGCCGAGGCCCTCCGGCTCCAATGTGATCAGCAGCTGACCTGCGGTGCGGCCCGCGCTCCCCTTCATCCCAGCGAGCGTGTGGTGGTCGACTTCATCGCCGACCAGCTCTGCGGCGTCCTTGAGGATTTGGGTCGGAGGCATCGGATCGCCGCTCTCGATGTGGGTATGCATCGTCGCGCCCTCGCGGAGCCGACCCCAGATGACGCCCCCACACAGCGGCGGTGTGGGAAATTTCCGCTTCTTCAGCCGCTGGTAACGGCGGTAGGTGCTCTCCATCGGGGGCAGGTTCAATCCCTCGATGGTCACCGGCTGGCCAGGCAGCGGGTAGGGCACGAACTCATTCGCGCTGCACTCACAGGCAAGCTTCCAGGCGTCCCGGTTCTTGACGTCATATGGCGGGTGCTCCAGATGACCAAACAGGATGTGGTTGATCTCGTGGACCAACACCCCCATACACTCCTCTACGGTGATTTTGAGGACGAAGGCCGGGCTATAGAACAGCATCAGCTGCCCATAGATGTTCGTTCCCACCGCCATCGTTGAGTGCGAACGGTCCGGCTTGATCGTCGTCGCCGACAACACCACCCAGTGAAGCGGCCGATCCCGAAGGAGCGCGTCGATCGCCTCCTCCATCCGCGCCGCGGCCGGTGAGCGCGCCTCAGACGCACGATCGAAGGCCGGCAGCGAGAGCCCGATCGACAGCTCCTCGCCATGACCCATCGGCTTCAGGCGGCCCGCCATCCAGGCCTCGACGACGTTTTTGCACTCCTTCAGCCCCGCTCCGGTTCGGTTGCGGACGTCTTTGATCGCCTGAATCTTACGGCTGTGCGCGTTCTTGCAAAGCTCTCGAAGCTCTGACCAGTACAGACGGACGCCACTCTCAAACATGAAGAATGGCTGCGCAGTGTCCTGTGACCGACGGGCCGCCTCGAACTGCTCGTCGCTGATCCACTGCCCGTTGGGGAGCACTCCGTCGCTCGACCACCAGTGGGTCATCGCCAGGTGTGCCCCGGTGGGATCCTGGCCGGCCGTCACCAGCAACCGCCAGGCCAGCGCGCGGTCGTCTTCCTCGCCAGAGTGCACCGCCACCAAAAACATCTCGACCTCATCTTCGCCCAGACGGTGGTGCGGCCGGGCCGGATGAAGCCGGCGCAGCCCCTTCAGCGGAAGGCCCGCCTCACACCATTCCCGCATCTCGTCGACGCCGCCGAAGTGCATCGGGCTCAGGCCGGCGAGCTGCTCCATTTGTTGCACAAGCCACAGCGTCTCCCACGGCGGCTTGTGCTGCACCTGCAGATACAGCACGTCCCAGGCCAGCTCGGTCAGCGGGCCGTCGGCGATCGGGGTGTCCGGGAGCGGCTGAAGATCGGCTGTCCAGTTGCATGTCATGACGCCTCCAACAGCTCCAACAGCGGCAGCGACAGATCGGGCGGCGTCACATCGAAGATGCGGTGAAGGCTCTTCATGTCCAGCGTGCTTCGCTCGACGGTGTGGTGGCGGAGGTGCTGATGGAGCTGCTCAAGGACCACCCCGACCACATCCAACCGCTCCTGGCGCATCCACGTCTCGAAGCTGCGGATGTAGTCGCGCGGCCGCTCCAGCAACAACCTCGGCGGGATCGAGGGCATCTCGTCTGGAAGATCCACGATCAGCGCCCGCGCCGTCATCGCCCCG
>JBCBLB010000606.1:0-5941 GCA_038520555.1 Myxococcota bacterium
AGATCCGATGTTCTGCATATCCCTTTCTGATTTGAGAGGACTGCTATCCCATGACGACAGGCATCACCGCGACGTAACAGGCGCTGATTGACGGAGTAGCGATCATTCGCTGCCCCGCAGTCGCCGCTGTAGCGCGGCCTTGTCGATCTTGCCCGCCCCGGTCCGCGGCAGGTTTTCTTCGACGGTCCACACCTTGGGGATCTTGAACCGCGCCAGCGCCCCCCCAAGCGCCTGTGTGAGGGTCACGCCATCCAGGACGCTCCCGGGACGTGGCTCGACGAAGGCGTGTCCGACCTCTCCCCACCGCGCATGCGGCACGCCGATCACCGCGACCTGCGCGACCCCGGAGACCTGGTAGATCGCGGCCTCGACCTCTGCGGGGTACACGTTCTCGCCGCCAGAGATGAACATCTCCTTCTGGCGGCCAACCACCCAGTAAAACCCGTCTGCATCACAGGACAGGACGTCGCCAGTCCGGAACCAACCGTCCACAAAACTCTTCGCGTTGGCGTCTGGATTGTCGAGATACCCACCGAAGACCGTCGGGCCCTGCATCCACAGCTCACCGGGCTCACCGACCGCACAGGGGGTTTTATCCGGCCGCACCAGCCGCATCCGGACGTGGTGGATCGGCTTGCCGACGCTGCCGAGCTTCCGCCGCTGCTCCGCAGGCGGCAACGAGAAGCAGTTCGGCCCCACCTCAGTCATGCCAAACCCCTGACGCAGCGGCACGTCCCGAGCGAGGTATCGCTCCAGCAGATCCACCGACAGGGGCGCCCCCCCACACAGCGCGTCCTGGACCGAAGACAGATCTGCCCTGGCAAATCCTGGATCATCTGCGAGCATCTGATAAATCGTCGGCACGCCCATCAGGTGGGTGATCTGCTCCTGTGCGATGAGAGACAGATCCCGGCCTGGACGCACCCCGCCGGTCAGCACGATCCGACCGCCGATGTGCAGCAGCGGCGTCGACAAGCAGTTCAGCCCCCCGGTGTGGAACAACGGCGTGAAGGTCAAGGTGCTGCTCTGCGCCGTCAACCCACAGGCCAGCACGGTGTTCACGGCGTTCCAATGGATCATGCGATGGGTGAGGAGCGCCCCCTTGGGTCGACCGGTGGTCCCTGACGTGTACAACAGCATCCACGGCTGCGCCAGCTGAGGCCCCGGGCCGCTGGCTTCTGCCACATCTGGATCTTCATCCAGCGGGATCGAGGGCCGATCGAGGACGTCCCGATGGGCTGGATCGGTCAGGAGAACCCTGGGGCGAGCATGGGACAGCTGCCAGGCCATCTCTGCGGGGGCCAGCCGCCAGTTGAGCAGATGAAGAGTCGCCCCCAGCTCGGCGGCGGCGTATAACACCGCGAAGGTTTCTGCCCGGTTGTGGGACAGCAGTGAGATCCGCTCACCGCTGCCGACGCCTTCCAGCTGGAGACGGCGAACCCATCGGCGAGAGAGACGGTATAGTTCCTGCCAGGTGTACCGCCGATCCGATTCGACATCGAAGAGGACTTCCTGATCGGGTTGAAATCGGGCGTGCGCTTCGAGGTGATTGTGAACGGGGTAGCTCATCCGGAGTCCTCAATCCTAAGTTGACGATTGGTTCAGGTTTCAGAGTGTGGCCCGCTCGCTGTCGCCATGTCAAGCCTGTCTGGCGCCTTCAGAGGAGGGCTCTGCTTGACGGCGCGGGGAAAGTCTGTCATGGTTTGAAACATGAATCACTCGTCAATTGGCCAGCGTGACGACGCTGAGGGGGTCCGATGATTCCGCGCTCTGCCCAGATTGTATCTTCCGGGCGGTATGTGCCTGCGCGTCGGGTGGACAATGCATTCTTCGATGACCGCTTCGGCGATGGCACCGGTGACTGGCTGATCCGCAATGTGGGCATCGGCGCCCGCCACTGGATGGCGCCGGACGAATGCACCTCTGACATGGCGGCCGCCGCGGCCCGCCAAGCGCTCCATCGCGCAGGCATCTCCGTCGAACAGATCGATCTGATCGTTTTGGCCACAGACACGCCTGATCAGCTCAGCCCGGCCACTTCTGCGCGGGTGCAGGCGCTTCTTGGGGCGCCTCAAGCGGGCACCTTCGACGTCAACTGCGCCTGTGCGGCCTGGGTCACCGCGTTGGATCTGGCCAGCCGGATCATCGCCACGGACCCAGACGTCAACACGGCTGTGGTCATCGGTGCATATGCGATGAGTCGTTTTCTGAACCCGGGTGACAAGCGGACCGCGACCCTGTTCGCAGATGGGGCTGGCGCGGTGGTCCTGGTCGCTGGGGATGGGCCTGGGTTTCTGGCGGGCGTCCGCGAGGCGGAGGGCCGGTACTGGGACGCATTGGGCATCTTTGACGGTGGCAGCCGGCAGCCATCGACGGTGGACGCGGTGAGCGCAGCCGGCCCACCGCACGTCGCGTTCGCCCGGCGTCTGCCGGCGACCTTCAACCTGGAGCGGTGGCCGGCGATGGTCCGGCGTGTCGCGAAGAAGGCGTCGCTGTCTCTCGATGACGTCGATCTGTATCTGTTCACCCAGCTCAACCTGCGCACCATCGAAGCGGTGATGGAAGACCTGGGGCAGCCGATGCAGAAGACCCACTGGATCATGGACAAGTGGGGCTACACCGGCTCCGCCTGTGTGCCCATGGCGCTCGACGACGCGATCGAGAAGGGCCGACTGTCACCTGGCGATCGGGTGCTGTTTTGCGCCTCTGGTGGTGGCGTTTCGCTGGCCGCCGCCGTTGTACAGTGGACCTGATCGGACCCCCTCACCCCATATCGGAGAAGACCATGGAAGGCGTATCGGCATCCACCCTTGAGACCGCTCGGCTGAAGGCGAACATCTACTCGACCGGGCCGAAGGACGGCACGCCGGTCCTCTTTGTTCATGGCAACGTCTCGACGGGCCGGTTCTTCGAGCAGGCGCTCTCCAACCTTCCTGCCGGGATCTATGGGGTCGCTGTGGACCTGCGGGGCTTCGGCGCCTCCGAAGCAAAGCCCATCGACGCGACCCGCGGGGTCCGGGACTTCTCTGACGATGTGCTCAGCGTGATGGACGCCCTGGGGCTCGACAGCGCGCACCTGGTCGGGTGGTCGGTAGGCGGCGGCGTGGTGATGCAGATCGCCATCGACCAGCCGGGCCGGGTCCGCTCGCTCGTCCTGCTCGCCCCGATGTCCCCGTTCGGCTTCGCCGGCACCCGGGACGCCGGCGGCGCTCCCTGCTTCGACGACTTCGCGGGCTCCGGCGCGGGCACCGCCAACCCCGAATTCGTCAAGCTGCTCGCGGAAAAAGACACCACCGCGGACAACCAGAACAGCCCGCGGAACGTCATGAACCTGTTCTACTTCAAGCCCCCCTTCCGCGTGGATCCCGAGTGGGAAGAGACCCTGGTCGCAGAGCTGGTGACCACTCAGACCGGCACCCATCACTACCCCGGCGACGTCACCGCCTCGCCCAACTGGCCGACGGCCGCCCCGGGCACCAGCGGCATGAACAACGCCATCTCCCCGAAGTACACCAACCTCAGCGCTCTCGCCAGTATCGACCCCAAGCCGCCGATCCTCTGGATCCGTGGAGCAGATGACCAGATCGTGTCCGACACTTCGATGTTCGACATCGGCTTCCTGGGATCGCTGGGGGCGATCCCAGGATGGCCCGGAGAGGACGTCTACCCCGCACAGCCGATGATCGGACAGCTCCGCGCTCTGATGAGCCGGTACGAAGCGGGGGGGGGAGCGGTTCGCGAAGAAGTGCTCGCAGACTGCGGACACAGTCCGCATATTGAGAAGGCTGACACTGTGCTGGAACTGATCGTCGGCGCGGTGTCCTGACGTCGTCACGACGTTCAACGCACCACATCACGCAAACGGACGGTGACGCCGCATCATCTTTGAAGATGATGCGGCGTCGTTTATCTGGTCGATGTCATCGATATGGGCAGCGCTGGTCACCGGAGCGTCTCGATTTGTGTTGAAAAACATGACAGATGATTCAGTTTTTTGGTAAAACATGAATCACCTGTCAATTCGCCGCCATAGCCAGGCATTTCTGCCTGTGTTGTTCGGCATCGTAAGGAGGAATCGATGACGAAGACGTGGATCTTGCCCCTGTTCGGCCTGCTGGTCGCTGGCTGTGTCGAAACCGGCAGCACCGACACGGCCGACGACGACACCGACACCGACTCTGACGATTCGGGCACTCCGGTCGATGAGGACGACTACCCGGTCGTGGAAGACGCGATCACCTACCGCGATCTGGGCAGCCATCCGGGCTGCAGCACGGACGGGCTGTTGTATACACCGGTCGACATCGCCGGCTATGACTGTGCTGCCAAAGAGTACGTGGGCACCGAAGACACCAGCAAGCCCATCGTGATCCTGATCCATGGCAACTCCGACGCGCCGTTCAGCTGGGAGCGCTACGACAGCGCTGGCGCCTGTGTGCCGGCGGGTGAGACGGAGGGTGAAGAGATGCTCGCCGAGCAGCTGACAGACGCCGGCTATCGAGTGATCGCTGCGGACCTTCGCTTTGATCTGGTCGACGATCCGGCGGGCAACAACGACACCGAAAACGCGGCGAAGAACATGGATCACGGTTGGGGCGTGCCGATCGCCCAACAACTGATCGGTGCAGTGCTTGACGCCTACCCTGACCGGCAGATCTCGATCATCGGCTTCAGCTTTGGGGTCACGGTGGCCCGTGACGCGGTCCGCCGGCTGGCCCTCAACGATGATGTGGACATTTTCCCTCGGATTGAGGACATGATCCTGCTTGCGGGTGCGAACCATGGGGTGTCCAGTTTCCCGCTGTGCGGGGTCAACCCTACGATGCGTGGCCAGGTCACCTGTGAGATGGGCGACCGGGCGGCGTACACCCCGACCGACTTCCTCACACCGCTCAATGGCCCGGAAGGGGCGTGGGAGACGCCCTGCAGCGATGGCGCGACCGCATGGGCGCGTCCGATCTGCGGGGATCAGTCGGTCGACTATACCACCATCGTCATGGAAGACCTGCCCGACGGCGAGCAGCAGGACCTGTTCGTCAGCGAAGCCAGCTCCCGTCTTGCGGGTGCGGACAACCAGACGCTGGGGCTCAACGACTTCGATGAGAGCAACTACTTCTTCTGCGGCCTGTTCAAGAACCACTACGGCGCCGCCCGCAGCGACGCGGCGCTGGAGATCATCCTCAACCGGCTGGCGAACTGATGCGACGCGGCCTCGGCCTTCTCCTCTCCCTGCTCGCCGGTCGCCCGGCCCTCGCCGCCGATGACGCGGGGTCGTCGGTCGCGGTGTCTCCGTATGCGGTCTTTGTCGGCGGGGCAGCGGTCGAGTTGGTCGATCGCCGCGAAGATGACACCGATCAGCGCCAGGGTCGGTTCTGGACCCCTGCCCTCGCGCGTATTGGGCTGGCGGGCAAGTTATCCAGCCAGTTCTTCCTCCAGAGCGAGGTGGAGTTTAACGCCGGGCCCTATGGGACCAGCGTCTGGGAAGGTCAGGCCGCCATCCAGGTCCGAAACCAGCTGATCCGGTACCAGAAGATCGGCCTGTTCGGGGACGGCGATCAGCTGCAGATCGAAGCGGGTCGGGTGACCGACCCGGCCAGCCTGAACTATGTCTCGCTGCACATCGCCAACCTGCTGTTGTCGGATCCCCTCGCCCGGTTCCCGCTGCTGACCAGCGGCTTCAACCGGGGCAACGGGGTTCGGGTGGGCTACACCGTCGCGGATTCCCTGACGGTCGGCTTCACCGTCAACGGCGGCAACCCCACCAGCACCACAGCGACCGTGATGATGGGGGGCACGTTCCCCCCCTTCGCCCGCTTCTATGAGGTGCCCTGGAGCGTCGTCGGCCGGGACGCGCGCGGCTTCCCGGCGTCCAACTTCCACACCGTGGTGCTCTCTCCGTCGATCCGGTTCAACTCTGATCTCGTCCAGGCCCAGGTCGCCG
>JBCBLB010000456.1:0-8071 GCA_038520555.1 Myxococcota bacterium
CCAGGGCGATGATGGCGTCGGCGTCCTTGCGAGCGACCGCGATCTCACGGGCGAGCCGCTCGGGGATGGTGTTTTCGCTGGCCCGCACCGCCTGGATGCGGGCCAACAACGCGCTCGCCTGCTCAATGTCCTGCTCATCCCGGAGGATTCGGATGCCTTCGAGCCCGATGTTGTAGATGGCGATGCGTGTGCGGAAGACGGTGGACATCTCCGGGCTCTGGTTGACGAGGTCACCGATCTCCTCATATATCGCGGCGGTCGCGTCCAGATCTCCCAGGACGTAGGTCCGGCTGGACCGCCCGACCAGGGCCATATACACACCCATGAGGGTGCCGTCGGTCGATTCGATCTCCTGGATCTTCAGGAGCGCGTCCTCCCAGCGGTCGGAGTGCCCCAAGCCACGGCGGGTCTGGGCGACCGCACGCCAGAAGCGGACGCGGGTATCGACGGGCTGAGAGGGGCTGGTCAACGTCGCCTGAAGGTCGGACAGGGTCTGCTCGTCGCCGCGGAGGATGGCGACCTGTGCCTGCGTCAGTCGCGCATCCAGCGCAGACGGCGCCGCTTTCAACGCGTCCTGGATGAGGACCGCGGCACGATCCAGATCCTGTTGCTGGAGGGCGAGGCTGGAGGCCTGGATGAGCAGGGTGGGATCGGTCGGTGCGATCTCCAGGCCACGGGTGATGGCCTGCTCCGCCCGATCGATCTGGTTGGCCTCGAACCAGGTCTCGACAATGATCTGCCAGATCATCGGCGCCTCTGGGGCGAGCGCGAGCAGCTCGGTGACCCGCGCCTCACAAAAGGCGACGCTGTGCTGGGCGCAATGGTCGGCGGCCAGCATCGCGCCCAGCAGATCCTCAGGGTACGCCTGTTGGTGGGCGGCCACCTCGGGGACGGCGGTCGTGCCGGCTTTCTGCTGGGCGCGGATGACGCCGACCAGAGAGCCGAGCGGCCCGTCCAAAAGCCCCCACTTCCGGTCGAAGTCTCGCATGATCTCCAATGAGCCGGTGACCTGGCCATCTCGCATCAGGACATAGGACAAGACCTGCTCGGCGAGGGGGGCATCGGGCGCCTGTGTGACCACCAGCCGGAGCCGCCGCAGCGCGTCTTCACGATCACCGTCCAAAAACGCGAACCATGCTCGCTCGAACTGTTCCTGGGTCCGGGCATCGTCCGAAATGATCGGGGTGGCGTCAACGGTGAGGACGTCCGGTGATGTGGGCGTCATCCAGGCCCACGCTCCGGCCCCAGCGACGGCGACGGCGACGGCGACGGCGACGGCGAGAGCGGTTGAGCCCACCACGCCCCACGGCCGCCGCGACTGCGGCGGAGCGTCCAGGGTGGCGTGGGTCTTTGACACGACGTCCGACAGCGGCACCGCCGCTGTTTCCACAGACGCCGTCGGCGGCGTTGGGATGGATACCGTCGGCGGCGTCGGGGTGAACGGATGGGGTTCCTCGGTGACCCCGTCCATGGTGATCGTTTCGTCCTCGATGTTGAGGATTGGGGTGATGTTCAGACGGGGAAGGCCGGAAAACTGCGCTTCGGTCCACTTCATCGGCTCGACGGATGCAGGGGTCACGCCCCATCGTTGCCACAGCGCGTCGACGCTTTGCAGTCGCGCGTTGGGATCAACATGCAAGGCGCCCAGGATCGCCGCTTCCTGATCGACGCTGAGGTTGGGGCAGCGTTCACGTGGGGATCGCACGGTGAGGGCGTGCAGCTGGTGGACACGGGCCCAGGCGTCGACGTCTGGCCACGGCCGCTGGCCCGTGATCATCTCGTACATCAAGACCCCAACCGCGAACACATCGGCGCGGTGGTCCACCTTCCCCGCGTCTGTGATCTGCTCAGGCGCCATATAGGCAGGGGTGCCCATCATCACGCCGCTTCGTGTGTGGGAGCGGTCCGACAGGTCGCCGGACAGGGCTTTGACCAGCCCAAAGTCGGTGATCTTGGGGGTGAGGTGTCCACGGCGCCGCTGAAGGAGGATGTTGCCCGGTTTCAGATCCCGGTGAACCAGCTCATGGGCGTGCGCTTCCGCGACGCCCGCCAGGATCCCTTGAAGCAGGGCGTCGGCTTCGGGCAGGGTCAGCGGTCGAACGGCGAGGATGTCTTTGAGAGACGGTCCATCGATCCACTCCATCAACAAGCCGGGCGAGCCCCAGACGTTGAGCACATCCGTGACCGAGACGATGTTGGGGTGGTTGAGGGCGCTCTGGGCGCGCCCTTCTTGGAGGAGCCGGTCGACGACGGCGGGGGTGGGGATCTGGAGGACCTTGAGGGCGTGCAGAGAGCGGAGCTGGGTGTGCCGCACCCGATACACCCGGGCCATGCCCCCCATCCCGATGAGGCCCTCGACGACGTAGCGTTCGATCCGGGTGCCGGCCTGGATATCCACTGATGCCCCTGTTGTGAGTCCCATTTTAGCGGGCAACGCTCTCCGAGGCACGACCTCAACCAATCAGCCTGGAACAATGCCCACACCCGCCAACCAGGGGTGCGCGAACAAGAGCCCGGCATAGACCGCGATCCCGACGACGATGTGGACCACCAGCCCACCATCGAATCGGAACCCGACGCGCCCCTGGAGGATCGCCTGGAAGGGCACGTTCGAGGTGACGGCTTCCCACTGCTGCCATGGCTCGCCCAGATCGCGGCGCTTCTTCATGTCTTGCAGCACCGCCGCCGGGCGGAGCGGGGTCGAGGCGCTGAAGTGAGGCACCAACAGGAACACACCAGCGAGTCCGAGGGAGAGCAGCTCCATTCGTCCTCCGGGGAAGCGATCCTGGACAGGATATAACGAAGCGACCGCTGGACACAGGGTGTCCAGCGGTCGTCAAGGTGCGTCCCCTGTTGGGTTCAGGGGCAGGGGCTCACTTGCTGGCAGCCCACTTGCGAACTTCGGTCCGGAACCACTCATCAGCGGACTCGGTCCACTTGTAGTTCTGGCGGATGTAGCTCATGGTGTTCTTTTCGATGTCGGTGTACTTGTCGCCATCCTGGACCAGCTTGAACAGGCCCTCAGCGTCGGACTGCGAGATGCGGCCGTCGCCAGCGCCTTCAACTGCCTTGTCGCAGAACTCGAGCATGCCGCGATCATACTTCACGCCATCGATAACCTTGTAGTACGTCTCACTCATGATGTTCTCCAGTGGTGAAGAGTCTGCGGAATTGTCTCCGCATATGACAAACAGATCGCAACCTGTGATCCGTTATGGGCCGCGAACTTATCGGACCCTCTGTCGAGTATCCAGACAACACTGAGACGGGTCGTGGTCATTTGTGTGACGAACCGGTGTCGTTGAGCAAGGTGGAGATGCATCCGGGATTTTCTTCAGGGCCACTTCGATGTCTTCGTGGTGATGGAGCGGGACGAGCAGGCACTCGCCCGGGGCCTGGAAGGCTTCGGCGAAGTCTTCCACAAGCAACGGCCCACGGACCTCCCAGGCTTCCCGGCTGCGCTCACCGCTCCCATCTGTCAGCGAGCCGAACCCCGTTCACATACAGGGGCTTGGATGAGCGGATGAGCGGATGAGCACCTTCCAGACGATCCTGGCCCCTGCGACGCCACAGGAAAGTGACTGATTCACCTCGGGATACCCGAACGGGGTGCGATGCTCTGTTCGCTGCACAACATGTTTGGCAATAGAGTACTTGTACGCAATGGCGGGGAGGCGTCATGGACCAGGTCGGCGCGTTTGTCCTGGAGGCTCCGATTGGCGCGGGTGGGATGGGCGAGATCTGGCGCGCGCATCACATCACCGGCGCAACGGTCGCGATCAAGCTCATCCGCGCACAGTTCGCACAGAACGACACCTTCTTTCTGCGCTTTCAGGATGAGGTCCGCGCCCTCGCCCGACTCTCGCATCCCAACATCGTTCAGGTCTGGGACAGCGGACAGAGCCTGCGGGGCCCCTGGCTGGCGATGGAGTGGGCCGACGGCGGGATCGTCCAGGTCGTGCCCAGCTGGGACGTCTTGCGCACCGTGCTGGAGGATGCCCTCGCCGGGCTGGCCCATGCCCACGCCCGCGGCGTCCTCCATAGAGACATCAAGCCCAGCAACATCCTCTCCGTCGGCGGCCGCTGGAAGCTCGCGGACTTCGGCATCGCGCGCTTGGACGATCGACGCAGCGGCGCCGTCTCTGCCGACGCCGATCCGGCCCGGACCTCTTCGCAGGGCACCCCGATGTTCATGGCGCCCGAGCAGATCCGCGGTGACGTCCTCAAGCAGGGACCGCACACCGATCTGTATGGCCTGGGCGGGGTGGCGTGGTCGCTGGTGACCCGAACACCGCCCTTCTCAGGAAATACCACCGCGGCGATCTTCTCTGCACATCTGCAGGGTGAGCTGGGGCCGCTGTTGCCTGTCATGGACATCCCCGAAGGGTTTGAGGAGTGGCTGCGGTGGTTGCTCGCCCGCCAGCCTGCGCAGCGCCCCGCATTCGCGGCCGACGCTCTCGATGCCCTGCGCTCGCTCGGGCCGCCGACCGCGCCAGGGGTGACCATGACCGTCGATGTTCGTGCCCCGTTGCCGTTGAAGACGATCGACTTCGATGGACAAAAGACCGTCTTCAGCGATGAGACCCTGTCGATGGATGCAAACGGCGCTCATCCCGAACAAACCGGTGTGAGCGCAGCGGGGGTGGGCTTTGGGCCGGCGACCCTGCCATCCCATCGCCCCGCTGACCCGCCGCCGCTGCCGCTGCTGCCGGCCGTGGGCGCCGGGATCTATGCGCTCCGGCCGTCGCCGCTGGTGGGGCGCACAGCCGAGCGGGACGCCCTGTGGGACGCGCTCGCCGCCGTGCACCAGTCTCAGACCCCGAAGGTCGTGGTCCTGCACGGGCCGTCTGGCCGTGGGAAGACGCGTCTGGCCCGCTGGTTGGGTGCACTCGCCGTTGAGGTGGGGGCCGCTCGACAGATGACCCTGCGACACAGCCCCGCCGGCGGGGCCGGAGATGGGCTGGGCCCGGCCCTCGCCGCTGCGCTCGGCGTCGCGTCGCTGCTGCCAGAACCCGCTCGGACGCACCTGGCGGCACAACTCGACGATCCCTTCGAAGCCAGACCGCTCATTGATGAGGCGCTGCTCGGTGGGCGCGGTCCGCGTACGGTGCGCCATGCGGCCGTGCTGCGCTGGATGGCACGCGCGGATCGTCCCTGGGTTGTTCATGTCGATGATGCGCAGTGGGCAAGCGAAGCGCTCGATTTCATCGGCGATCTGAAGGCAGGCACGGTCCCGGTGCTCGCCGTGCTCACGGTTCGAGACGAAGACGTCACCGACACCGTCGAGCAGCGGCTCACCGCTCTCGCAGACGAGACCATCCGGCTCGGCGCCCTGCCGACGAAGACCCATCAGTCCCTGATTCGCAAACTGCTTGGTTTATCTGGACCCCTCGCCGATCAGATCGCCGAGCGGACCGACGGCAACCCGCTGTTCGCGGTCCATCTGGTGCGCGATTGGGTGCAGCGGGGGCTGCTGAAGGCGACCAGGGCGGGATTCTCGCTGGTTGAAGGGGCTGCGATCCCGCTGCCACCGTCGCTGCAGGTCACCTGGGAGGCGCAGCGGGAGCGGCTGCTCCACGACCAGCCGCCATGGTGGCGGCGTGCGCTCTCGTTGGCCGCCCTGCTGGGGCAGCAGGTCAACGATCAGGAGTGGGCAGACGCCACAGGACAGTCGATCGCGGATGTGCGGGCGGCCCTGCTGGAGATGCATCTGGCTGAAGAGACCGATCAGGGATGGATGTTCGTTCATGGGATGCTACGGGAGACCATCCTGCTCCAACCCGGCGCCCAGGACCCCGGGTTACACGCGGCTTGCGCGGATGCCATCCAGAAATCCGGTGGACCCATCCCACACGAGCGGAGAGCCCGACATTTTCTGGCTGCGGGAATGCCCGGCGAGATGATCCGCGAGCAGGTCAACACTGCACGGTGCTACGAGCAGCGTAGTGAGCTGGACACCGTCGAGGCGATCCTCGCGCAGGTTGAGGAGCATCTTGCGCATTACGATATCCCTCTGAACTCCATGATCCGGCATGAAGCCGAGATCTTTCAGGCCAGCTTCGCCATCACCTTCAACCGGCGGGCGCATGCCATGACCATGCTTCAACACCTGCTGCCGCAAGACCTCTCCCCGCTGAACCGGGCAGAGACCCATTCGCAGCTCTCCCGGTTGGCGATGCTTCGCGGCGAATATGCGGAGTCTCAGTATCATGTGGAGCAGAGCCTGATACACTTGAAGAAGCAGCCAGATATGACGATTGAAGCACTTTCTCAGAGACAGCTTGTTACACTTGCATACCTTCAGGGAGAGACGGAGCGTGCGCGCACGTTGCTGGTTGACGCATTAACAATACCGCTTGACGATCCCGTTTATCAGGTGGATATTCGGCGGGTTAAGGCTGCACTCCTCACAGAATTGGGTGAGCTCGAAGAAGCAGAGGGCGCTGCCCGGGACGCGCTTCAGATGGCGCAGCGGCGGCTGATGCGTCTGGGGACCGCCTACGCGCAACTCGAACTCGGCGCGCTCATTCGACGTCGCGGGCGGATCGAAGAGGCCATGACGACCCTCGAAGCGGCGCGGACGAAGCTGGCGGTGTTCGGCGCGCTCCGCGCTGCGATGGCCGACGCACAAATCACCATCACCCTGGCGGTCCAAAATCGGTGGGATGCGGCGCAGGCCCTGGCCTCCCAGATTGAACCCATCCTCACCGAAAACCGACGGGTCGAGGCCGGGATGATCTACCTGCTGCTGGCTGTGGTCGCCGCTCGCCGCGGAGAAGTCGAGGATGCTGCAGGTTGGCTCGACCAGATCGCCGCCCGCACAGCCCAGTACCGTCCCTACCACATCGAGATCGCCAGTCTGCTCCGGGTCTTCAACCAGGAGCCGGTCAGCGAAGCGCTGCAGGAACGGATCGACATCCTCCGCCAGCACTTCGGGTGACCATCACTCGTTACAGACAAGCTCCAGCGAGAGGGTGACATCCTCTCGGGTCTGGACCGAGAGATCCCGGGTCTGGTTGCAGGTCCCCTGGGACACCACCACGGCGTAGTCCCCGGCCGGGACCTCGAAGACGATGGGCAGCGCTGCGTCCTCTTTGATCGCATAGAAGCCCTCACCGCGCTCAATCTCGCTGTACCACTCGGCCTGATCGACGACCTCAACGGTCGCCGTCTCTTCGTGGTTGGTGACTGTGACCGTAATGGTCGACATATCAGAGCATCCCGCCAACAGAATCATCCAGAACATGCTCTCTCCACATCCACCCTGACGCCCACAGCCTATCCAGAGCAGTCCCAGGCGTCCATACAAGCGGTAGGAACCGCGGCGTCATCGCCGCCCGGGCCTGGGCAATCGACCGAGGGGTAGTCCCGAATGCACTCCTCTGCGGCGTCCGGATTGAACGTACACGTCGCAGGGCTCTCGGTCCGTCCGGCCTTCGCGGAAGACAGACAGTCATCGTAGGTCTGGTAGTTGTAGCAGTCGGTCTGCCAGTGGCAGCTCTCGGCGTCGAGATCGTCGAGGAAGTCTTCCTCGGCGTACTCCGCGCAGGCGAGGGCGAGGATCATCCACAACGTCATCATCATCGCCGCCTCCGCCGGGCGCCGACCGCGACGAGGGCGAGCGGCACCAGCAACAGCGCTCGGCTGCGGCCCTCTCCGCGGCAGGCCCAGCGTCCATAGTCCCGATCGCCGATGATCGGCTCCAACTCACCGGCAGATGCCCTCATCCAGTACGCTGAAGTATAGCAGCTCCCTGGATCTTCCGGCGCTTCATCGCAGGTGGGAAGCAGCCCCTCCAGCTCCCAGCGGTGCACGATGTATCGAACCTGTTCGCGCGCGCTCGAAATCCCAGAGGTGTAGAACATCAGATCTTCCGGGACGCCGTCGGCGGTGTAGCGCAGCCGCAGCCGGGTGACGTACCAGCCCGCGTTGGGATCGAGCATGCCCAGCTGGGAAAGCTCCGACTCCAGGATGGGCTGCTCGTCGGGACGCTCGGGCGGCGCCGGGGGACAGGGATCGCACTTGACGCCAGCGAAGGGATCGTCGATGCCCCAGCTGTATTCGGTGCTCC
>JBCBLB010000420.1:0-8841 GCA_038520555.1 Myxococcota bacterium
ACTATGCGCCGAAGCTGCACCAGCGGCCGCCGGCGGAGCGGTACGCGCGATGTCGGACCATCGGTCAGGCCCTCGCAGAGGCGCTCGGCGCGCTCCATGAGCACAACCTCATCCACCGGGACGTCAAGCCCAGCAACGTGCTCATCGATAGTCGCAACCGGGTGGTCCTCGCGGACTTCGGGGTGGTCAAGGACCAGGAAGACGGTGAGCGGACCTCGATAGGCCAGATGATCGGGACCCGGGCCTACGCTGCGCCCGAGCAGATCCGGTGCGAGCGCATCGACCCGCGAGCCGATCTGTTCGGCCTGGGGGCGACGCTGTACTACACCCTGACGCTTCGTCGTCCGTTTGAGGGGATCTCCCGCGAGAGCGATGAGCCGCCGCCGCCGCCGTCTCGCTACGATCCCAACCTCCCCTCTGAGCTGGAAGCCGTGGTGATGCGGCTGCTGTCGTTGGATCCACGGCGACGGTATGCAGACGCCCGCGAGGTGGCGCGTGCGTTGTCTCTGGGCGAACCGAGCGGGATGCCCCTCGCCGGCCGTCAGCATCTGCTGGAGCAGGTTCGGGATTGTCTGGATCGGGCCCAACGGGGAGAGACGTTGCTGGTTCGTCCGGTGGGCCCGCCGGGGACCAGCCGGGACTGGTTGGCAGACACGCTGCTGCATGGCGCGCGTCGTCGGGGGATCCCGATCTGGCGGCCGGGCGACGGTGAGGTGGCGCTGCGTGGCTTTCGGTATGGCGTCATCGGCCTGTTGTCTCCGGACGCGGATGCGCCGGATGGGATCCCGGTGGTGGAGTTGGAGACCGCCGCGCTGGGCATCGCTGATGTGCGTCGGTCGCTGGTTGCGACGGCGCCGCTGACCAACAATCCCGCCGCAGCGGCGGAGGCGCTCCATCGGATGACCGGCGGCCTGCCGGCGCTCTTGATCCCGCTGCTGTCGCAATACACCGAGGGCTCTCGGTTCACCCTCCCCGAAGAGATGTCGGAGCCGGCGGCGGTGTCGGACTTCTTCGACGACCTCGACATCGACGAACTGGACACCCTCGCGGCGCTGGCCGCCTTCGGCCGACCGGCCGAAGCCGATCTGCTGGAATCGGTTACGATGATTCCTGCAGATACAGCGTTAGAAGCACCGATGCGAAAGGGCATTGTGCAATTGATTCATGGGCGGTGGCGGTTCGTTGCGGAGCTGTTTGCCCATGCGGCGATGGCGCGTGCGCCGGACCCAGAAGGCCTGGAGGCGCGCGCGGAGGCCGCCCTCGAATCGCTGGAGCCGATAGAGCGCACCGATCTGGAGACGATTTTGGGCCATGTCAGCGAGCGAAGCGCGGCGGGCGCCCTCGCAGAGGCGCTCGGTCAGGCGCGAAGCGCGGTCGAGCGCGCCGTCGGCCGCGGTGATCGTGCGATGGAGTGCCGGGCACGGAGCGCGCTCGGCCAGGCGCTCCTGGACGTTGGCCTGGTGGATGAGGCGGCGCGGAGCCTGGCGGACGCGACGGCGCTGGCCAAGGCCAGTGGCCTGGAGGCAGAGCGCCGGCTGAGCCACGTCTTGCGGGCGCGCGCCACCCTGGAGGGGCGCCCTGGGCGCCGATCGGCCGCTGCTGCGATCGATCGGCTGCTGCCCCTGGTGACCGGGGCCGGCAGCCGGCTTCCGGATCGGTATGACGTGTTGATTTTCAGCACCTGGGCGCGCGCAGCCGGGGTGCTCGGCGATCGGCGGGCGTTCGAGCGGGCGCAGGCGCGCGCAGAAGAGCGGCTGGCGGATACGCCCCCCCAGGAGCGCCTGCGCGCGACGCTCGCCCTCGCCCAGGGTGCCGCGGCGCTGGGGCAGCGCGCCCAGGCGCTGTCTCGTCTGGCCGCGCTGGAGGCCGGCGCCAGCGCGGCCGGCTACGCCCTGTTGTCCTGGGAAGGGGGACGGCTGCGGGCTGCTTTGGAGGGGGGGGAGCCCCCCCCGACCAGCCCCCTCGCCTATGGCCTGGAGCCCCAGGCCCTTTCGGCGCTCAAGCGGCGGGCGGTCTTCGTCAGCGGTCGCCTCCAGACCTGACCCGACCACGATACAACACGATCATTCACCATCATCAATGAGGATTGGATCGATGCCCCAGCCGACCTATGAGAACATCGCCCCGCTGATCGCAGACGTTCAGGAGAGCGGCCGGAGCGTCCGGGTAAGCTTCCGGTGCCCGGTCTCCAACAAGACCGTACAGTCGTCGTTCTCCATGCCGCGCGACAACTCGACGTCGTCGCGGATGATGGACCAGGCGAAGCGGTCGATGATGTACAGCCTGCAAAGCTCCGTCTCTCAGGCCATTCGCAGCGTGTTCGGCTACAACATGGTCGGCCGGGTCGCGGGCGACGTGGCTCGTCAGGCGATGTACTCTGCGGCCTCGTCGTCGAACCAGAACACCTTGAGCCGCAGCGAGACACAGCAGGCGATCCTGGAGGCCTTCAAGCGGGTCTCCAACCAGTTCATCTGGGACAACAGCCGGGGTCACTGGGTCTCGGCGTCTGCGGCGAAAGATCTGATGTCGCCCTTTGAACGTCAGCTCGCAGAGGCGCCCATCCAGCACAATTACGATCGGCAGATCCTGGCGCGGATGCTGGTGGAGATCGCGCGGGCCGATGGGCGGCTGAGCAACGATGAGAATTCCTGGCTCACCGACTTCATCGGTCCGGACCTCGGCTCGCTGGGGGAGCTGGTCAACCGCCCGCCGCTCACGGCTGCGGAGCTGGGGGAGACCACGGGCGGCCCGCCGCGGACCACGCTCCTGATGGTCGCCTGGACCATGGCGCTGGTCGATGAGCAGTTCGATGAGCAGGAGCGCATCCTGCTCCAGCGCTTCTCGACCGGGCTGCGGATGGACATGAACCAGGTCCGCGCGGCGCGCGACGCGGCCCAGGGCTACATCCTCGATCAGGCGCTGGAGCGGATGTTCACCTGGGGCGGCCACGACGCTCATGCGCGGCAGGAGCTGCTCAACCTTGCGCAGCGGCTGGGCATGACGCCAGAGCAGGCGCAGGTCGCAGAGGCCCGCTACCAGCGCCGGAAGGGCTTCTGAGCCGCGGCTACTCTGCGGTCAGCTCCAAAGAAGCAGACACATCGACCAGATCATCTTCTTCACCGTCGACGATTTTTTCGGTGACTTCGAGCTCGGAGTCTTCGCCGATGTGGGGCAGCAGCGGCGGCGGCTCGGGCAGCTTGACCGACTCCGCCGAGGTGGTCTCCTCATCGACGACGCCCCAGTTCAGGCCCGGCAGGGCGGCCTGATTCTCTTGCAGGGGGCGATCCTCGATCAGCTGTGCCCGGGGATGGGTGAGCAGCCGGATCAGATCGACGCCTGCGGGCAGGCCGTTCGCGCTGCGGCCCAGCCCGACCGAGGGCAGCCGAAGCGACGCGCCGATGGTGCCGCGGTTGATGTTGAGCGCCCCGGTGCGCAGCCGCTCCTGCATCTCCGGCAGCAGCGGGTTGTCGACCTGGGTGAACAGGCTGGTCGCGCCGCGGAAGGCGGCCTGGTTGTGGAGAGCGGCGGCTTCTTCCCAGCTCTGGACCCGGTACATCAGCAGCATCGGCCCAGGGGGTTCCTGCTCAAGCATCGCGGCGCCGTCGTTCCAGTTGATCTCATAGACCGCAGGTTTGGCGTAGAAGCCGCGGTGGTCGGGGGCGGCGTGGGCGGCCTCAAGCAGCGGCCGGTGCCCCTCACCGGCGAGCTTGCGAGAGAACCGCAGGTAACGGGTCCGCAGGTTCTCGGAGATCAACGGCCCCATGAAGACGTCTTTTCCGAAGCCATAGCCGACAGTGAGCTTTCGGGCCCGCTGCTTCAGCTCGCGGGCGAAGGTGTCATAGATGGCGTCGGCGATCAGGACCCGAGCGGTGGAGTTGTGTCGCTGCCCGGCGGTGAGGAAGGCGCCGACGATGACTTCGTAGACGGCCCGCTCCAGATCGGCGTCTTCTAAAACGATCGCTTGACCCTTGCCACCGCACTGCAGGAGCATCGGCAGCTCGGGCCGCTCGGCCGTCAGCCGGCGGATCGCGGCGGCCGAGCTGTAGCTGCCCGCGAACAGGAGGACATCGAGCTGGGGATGGGTGACCAGCCGCTGGCCGACCACCGAGCCCGGCCCCTGGATCATGTTGTAGACGCCGCGGGGCAGCCGGCAGCGATCCCACAGCGCCGCCAGGGCCTGGCCGACGCCAGGGGTGAACTTGCTGGGCTTGACGACGACCGCGTTGCCGGACATCAGGGCGGCGATGGCATAGGTGACCGGCAACATGACCGGGAAGCTATAGGGGCAGATGATGCCCACAACGCCCCGTGGCAGCGGCTCGCTCCGCGCGCCGATCTCATCGAGGATCCGGGGGGCAAGCAGCGGCTGGCCGTCCTCGACAAACAGGTCGACAGCCCGGACGGTGGCGACGACCTCCTGGCGCGATTCCCACAGCGGCTTGCCGGTCTCGCGGCTGACCAACCGGGCGGTGCGCTCCTGGAAGCGCGACAGGTGATCGCGGAACCGGCGGATCCGCTGTAGCCGCTCGTCCAGCTCGACCCGTCGCCAGGTGCGGGCCCCGAGGACCGCGTACTCGACGGCTTCATCGATGCTGGACTCGGAGAAGGGGAACCGGCCGAGGATGTCTGCGCGATCGCCCGGGTTGACGCCGTTGATGTAGCCGTCGATCGTCTCGGGCTTGAAGAAGGACCCATAGACGTAGTCGCCCCTGCGCAGCAGTCGGCCTCGCGTCATGCTCACCCGGTCCTCCTTGTCATCGCTGAACTATACCCTGACGGCCTGAGCCTCGCCCGGCGGGACGCGCTATAGGGGGCTCCTGCCCGCCATCCCGTCTCTTGATGGAGCGATTCTTATGCATCGAGTTTATGACAGTATCCTGGACTGTATCGGTGACACGCCGATGGTTCGGCTGAACCGCGTCACAGAAGGGCTCAAGTGTACCGTCTACGCTAAGGTCGAGTTCTTCAACCCCGCTGGCTCAATCAAAGATCGAATCGCCAAACAGATCATCGAAGACGCAGAGTCTGAGGGGATGATCGCCGAAGGCGGGATGGTGGTCGAAGGCACCAGCGGGAACACCGGCGCCGGCCTCGCGCTCATGTCGGCGGTGCGCGGCTACACCTCGACCTTCGTCATGGCCGACAAGCAGTCCGAAGAGAAGCGGCAGGCCCTGCGCGCCTGGGGCAGCCGGGTCGTCATCTGCCCCACCAACGTCGACGCCGACGATCCCCGTTCCTACTATGAAGTCTCCAAGCGCATCGTCCAGGAGACCCCCAACAGCTTCTACGCCAACCAGTACCACAACCCCTCCAACCCCAAGGCCCATTATCTGCACACCGGGCCTGAAATCTACAACCAGCTCGACGGTAAAATCGACGTCCTCATCGCGGGTTTGGGCACCGGGGGTACGATCACCGGCATCGGCAGGTACCTCAAAGAGCAAAACCCCGATATTCAGATCGTCGGCGTAGATCCTGTTGGATCGCTCTATTATGACTATTTCCACACCGGAAAGCCCACCCAGCCCTACTCCTACCTGCTTGAAGGGATCGGGGAAGACTTCCTGCCCTCGACCATGGACTTCCAGTACGTCGATGATGTCGTTCGGGTCAATGACAAGGAGTGCTTTTTGATGACCCGTCGGATGGTTCGGGAGGAGGGCATCTTCTGCGGAGCCTCCTGTGGGGCCGCCGTCGCCGGGGCGCTGAAGTACCTGCGTCGCCACGACCGCACGGATCTCAACGTCGTCGTCATCCTCCCCGACTCTGGCAAGAATTACCTGACCAAGCTGTTTAATGACAAGTGGATGGAAGAGAACGGCTTCCTGGAGAGCGACAACAACCTCGGTGATGTGGCTGGTCTGCTCGCTCGCCGTGGTGCACGAAAGCTGCTGAGCATCGCGCCTGGGGCCTCGCTGGCAGATGCGATCAACGTCTTCAAAGAGCACGGCATCTCTCAGCTGCCGTTGCTTGACAAGGACGGCCAGGTGATCGGCGTCGTTGCGGAGCGTACCCTCTTGACCCGTGCGCTGGAGGGGGGGACGATGAACATCGACGTCGCAGAGCTGGCCGACGTGGACTACTGCACCGTCGAACCCCAGACGGAGATCACGGTCCTCACCGAGCTGTTCCGTCGGTATCGGCTGGCCATCGTCCTGGGCAACCACAAGCCCGTCGATATCATCACGCGCATTGATCTCATCGACTACATCTCCCACGTCACCAACAACCGCGGGGTGCAGTCGTGAGCCACGATGAGACCGATCACCTGAACACCCTGGCCATTCATGCCGGACAACCCGCAGAGCCGGTCACGGGCGCTGTGATGGTGCCGGTCTTCCAGACCTCGACCTATGCGCAGCCCCACCCGGCGCAGTGGCCCTGGGAATACTCCCGGACCCATAACCCCACCCGCACCGCCCTCCAGGATTGCCTCGCCGCCCTGGAAGCCGCGAAGCATGGGGTGTGTTTTGCCTCCGGAATGGCCGCCATCGACGCGGTGATCCGCGCCCTGTTGCGTCCAGGGCAGCGGGTGGTGTGTGGGGACGATCTGTACGGCGGCACGTACCGGCTGTTCACGAAGCAGTGGGCTTCGTTTGGCGTAGAATTCGACTTCGTCGATGTGTCGAGCGGTGATGTTGAGGTGCCCGCCGGTACCGATATGGTCTGGATCGAGACGCCCACCAACCCGCTGCTGAAGACCGCAGACATCGCAGATATCGCCAGGAAGGCGCATGCGGTGGGGGCGAAGCTGGTCGTCGACAACACCTTCGCCACGCCGGTGTTTCAGCAGCCGCTGACGCTGGGCGCCGATCTGGTGGTGCACAGCACGACCAAGTACCTCAACGGGCACTCCGACGTCATCGGCGGTGTCGTTCTGACCCGTGACGACGACGTCGCCGCGAAGCTCGCCTATGTCCAGAACGCCGCTGGCGCCGTGCCCGGTCCATGGGACTGCTTTTTGACCCTGCGGGGCCTGAAGACGCTCCATGTACGGATGCAGCGCCACAAAGAGAACGCCGAAGCCATCGCCGCGTGGTTGTCGGAGCGCGATGACGTGGAGACGGTGATTTATCCTGGGTTCAGCGGGATGATTTCGTTTGTGCTCCAGGGCGACCTCGCCGCGGCGACCCGCTTCGTTGAGGGGACCCGACTGTTCACTCTCGCCGAAAGCCTGGGCGGCGTCGAGAGCCTCATCGAGCTGCCCGCGGTGATGACCCATGCCTCGATCCCGCCGGACGTCCGCGCTGCGGCAGGGATGCCCGACGGCTTGATCCGCCTCAGCGTGGGGATCGAGCACGTCGATGACCTGATCAAGGACTTGGACCATGCCTTCCAGGCTGCCGCGGGCTGATCGGCTCGCGTGGGGGCCCTACCTCACACAGCGGGACCAATGGCCCGCCACCGGACGCCATATCCTCGCCCAGTATGACGATGAGACCGTCATCGTCTACCAGGCCTACCGGCCGGAGATCGCCCGATGGGCCGTCGAACACCAACAGTTCGGCGGGCCGTGGAGCTTCGAGCGGATGAGCTGGATCAAGCCGAACTTCCTGTGGATGATGTATCGCTGTGGGTGGGCGCAGAAGCCCGGCCAGGAGCGGGTCCTGGCCGTTCGAATCGATCGCGCGGGCTTCGAGACGATCCTCTCACAGGCGGTCGCCACCTCCTACTGGCCCGATGTCCATGGCCCCGATCGCAACGCCTGGCGCCGGCTGGGCAAGGCCTCGCCGGTTCGGCTGCAGTGGGATCCCGATCACAGTCCGACCGGCAACAAGCTCGAGCGACGCGCCATTCAGCTGGGGCTTCGGGGTACGGCGACCCGACGATATGCCTTGGAGTGGACCCGCGAGATCCGCGACATCACACCGCAGGTCATCGAGCAGCGTTCCAACGCCCGGCCCGCTCGCCATGAACACCTGATGACGCCCCTGGAGCGGGTGTATGTGCCCGCCGATCCGGCGGTGCGGGACCGGCTGCGGCTGGACACGGTGTGAAGATCGCGTATCTGCTCCCTGCCCCGGGGATCCCCGTCCAGGGACCCTCTGGCGCCAGCGCACACGCCCGCGGCATCGTCCGGGCCCTCCGACAGGCGCATGCGGTGCGGCTGTGGGCGGCGAAGATCGAAGATCGGCGTGGGTGTTTCGGAGAGGTGGTGGGCGCGCGCGCGGTCGGTGTGCCCGGCTGGCCGTCCTGGCTGGCGCCGTATCGGGAGATCACAGAGGTCCTCGCTGCCCGGCGGCTCGTCCGGGGGGTCCTCGACGCGGCGGGTGCGGGATGGACGCCGGATCGAATCCTGGAGCGGCACACCCTGTTCAGCGACGCTGGTTGGCGGCTGCATGATCGGCTGGGGGTGCCGTGGGCGCTGGAGGTCAACGCCCCCCCCGTCCAGGAGCGGCAACGGTTCGAGGTGGTCCGTCAGCCGGCGTGGGCGCAGCGGTGGGAGCGTGCGGTGCTCCAGGCGGCGCCCACGATCTTTGCGGTCAGCCGGTGGTTGGTCCGCTGGCTCCGCGAAGACGTGGGCTGTGACAATGTCCACTGGGTGCCCAACGGCGTCGACGTTCGCGCGGGCGATCGCGTTCGCGGCCGGCTGCGGCTGGGGGTATCCGAGGGCGAGCCCGTGGTGGGCTTCGTGGGCTCGATGAAGCCCTGGCACGGGGTCGATCGGCTGGCCGCGATCGCAGAGCGGTCAGGCGCCCGGTTGGCGCTCATCGGGCCTCGGCCGCCCGACCCACCCGCCGACGCGATCGTGACCGGTCACCTGCTCCCTGGAGATCTGGCGGACGTCATCGCTGGGTTGGATGTGGGGCTGGCGCCCTATCCTGCAGACGCGCCGCCGTG
>JBCBLB010000110.1:0-18003 GCA_038520555.1 Myxococcota bacterium
CTTCGGTGGTGGCTGTGGCCATCGCCGCCAGTGTGTTTTTGTGGGTGGCTCGCCCGTTGGCGACGCCGGCCACCGTGGTGGCCGTCGCGGGCCAGCAGGTGGTCGATGGAGAGCTGCTGCTCCTCGCCGGAGACGTCACCGTCGAGGTGGATGGACAGGTTTGTGTATCTGTGGAACCTCCCCCGGGGGGTGAACGTGCAATCCCTCCTCACCCTCAGGAGGGAACCATGAACCGCACCACTGTTCTCGCAGCCCTGTCTGGCTCGGTCGTTACCATCGCAGTCTATGAAGGCTCAGCGGTCGTCCGCGCCGGCGATGACGCTCCCCCGCTCACCCTGCGCGCCGGGGAGCAGCATGTCGTGCCTGGAAAGCCGGCGCGTCAGGGGCCCGATCCGGACCGGGATGTGGCAAGCACGTCTGCACCGTCTGCATCTTCACAGGCTCAGACCATCCGAACCCTGCGCACCGAGCTGGCGGATGTGAAGGCTGAGCTGGCCGAGTTGCAGGTGGAGAACGCGTTCAACCGTGGGCAGCTGGAGGCGCATCAGGGGCGGCCTGCCTTATGGCCCGATACGGTCGCAGAGAAGTACACCGAAGCGTTTCTCCATGAGCAGATCACGGATCGTCTGGTCGATGTGCCCAATATCAGCCTCGATCGGATGGATTGTACGGAGTACCCCTGTCTGGTGGTGGTGCGTTCGATGTCGGACGCCGACGCCTGGGACGAAGAGATCGAGGCGGCCTTCCGCGGTCTGTCTCAAGACCAGTACGCCGATGACGCCTCGGTCAACGTCAACAACTCCGAGTTCAATCACAACGGTTATGTGGAGCGGTACGCCATCATGGCCGTCTCTGCCGAATCGGACACCACAGAGGCGGTCAGCGCGCGCCTGGACTACCGGATGGATGATCTGGTCGATACCCTGGGCGCAGAGGTGCGGGAGCGTGGGGATGCGTCCGCAGCCACCCAGCCCTGATATGCCCCGCCTGTGGCGCGACCGGCGTGACACCGACTCCACGAATCATAGATTTTGGATGGCATGAGCGCGTTATCGGCAGGCCCGCTTCTTGCTTCCCTCCTCGCCGCGTCCATCTCTTCGCAACGCTGGAGTCACCCATGCTTATCTTCTTCCTCTCGGCCGCCCTCGCCGCTGAGCCGTCCTTCGAGCAGTCCGTCGTCTTCGCCAAGAACAACGACCCGGACATCATCGCGCTGCGAGACGGCCGACAGCTCCGGGTCCGGTATGGCGATGGCGTGATCCAGACGGTCTTCGCATGGTCTTCTGGCCGTCCCCTGTCCTTTCACTACGACATCGAGGATGGGATGACGCTCAAAGACACCGAGCAGGGCACGACGATCCCGGTCCTGGCCATGGCGTCTGGACGCCACTTGATCGATGACATGGAAGAAGCCTGTCAGAAGAATGCGATCTCGACCCTCGACATGACCGACTGCGCAGCCCAGTCCAACAACGCCTGGAAGGCCGAGATCGCGCGGCTGCAGGACCTCCTTGAGGTGGGCGCTTCGCCAGAGCAGAAGCAGGCCTATGCGGCCTCTCGGGCGGCCTGGGAGCAGCACTATCAGGCACAGGTGAAGACGCTCAACGCCACCTATGGGGCGATGGACGGTACGATCTGGCGCGTGATCGCCAGCCAGGCGCGGGTCTCCATGCTGCGCGAGCAGGTCCGGTGGATGGGGGCGGTGGCCGCGGATGCGTCGATGCACCGTTAGCGCCACACGCGGCGGTGCCTGCACAGGGCGGCCGTATGAGAAGATCAGTTGCTTTCTTCGAGGGCTTTGAAGAGGGGGATGCGTCGTCCGGCGGCATATCCGTCCTGTGAATAGGCGAACGGGAAGGGGGCGTCGGCTTTGAGGGTGACGCCGCGCTCGGCGAGCCACGCCAGCAGCGCCCGGCGGTCACGCTTGACGAGAGCGGTGACATCGACGTCTTCGTTCTCGGCGTCGCGCAGCGCGGCGAGGCGGTTCTCCAGAGCGAGGACGGCGGACTGGGCGAAGTCGTTGCCGGCGGTGGCATGATCGAGCAGCTGCCGCTGTCCGAGCCAGGCGGTCTGTTCCCAGGTGATGCTTCGGCTCATGACCCGGTAGAGATAGGCGGCGACGACGACGCTGCTCTGCCGCCCGGAGAGCCGCGCGTTGTTGCCGGAGAAGCTGCAGACGCAGTCGCAGTGGATGGCGGTGAGGCTGGCGACGCGGCGTCGCCAGTAGGCCTTGCCGCCGAGGTCAAGGGGCTGACGGATGAAGGGGTCCTGGGCGTTGCGCTGCTCCAGATCCAGGGCGGTGAGGGTCGCCCGCCGCTCGGCCATGATCTGTCGAGCGAGGCGTGCAGCCAGCTCGCCTTCTGGGGTGCCGGCCTGGTCTTCTGCCAGGGCGATGAGCCTTCGCAGCCGCGTCTTCCAATCTTTCATGCCAGAGACCCTCCTGTTGGAATCGTAGCGGGTTGGATGGTGCCCCTGTGATCGTGGTTCCCGACTTGATGACCTCTTGACAGTTTCGATTGTTCCATCTGTGGAACGGTGTATAAAATTTTGTATCTGCACACTGATAATTTATGAGCGAATCCCATCGGCTGGCCATTTGCGGTAGACTTGTGGGGCTGACCCTGATGGAGAAGGCTGTGTCAGAGACGGTCTCTGTGCTTGTGGTGGAGGACGAGGAAGACATCCGCAACCTCGTCGCCCTGAACCTCCGAAAAGCGGGCTTCCGCGTGCTGACTGCGGGCGACGGTTCTCGGGCGATGGCGTTGGCGCGCGAACATCGTCCGCCGGTGGTGCTGCTGGACCTGATGCTGCCGGACATGTCGGGCACTGAAATCTGTGAGGCGCTCCGCGCTGATCCGGACACGCGGGAGACGTATGTGATCATGGTCACGGCACGCACCGATGAGTCCGATCGGATTGAGGGGTTTGAGGTCGGCGCTGACGATTATGTGCCCAAGCCCTTCTCTCCGCGGGAGCTGGTGCTGCGGGTCCAGGCGGCCGCCCGGCGAATGCGTCCGGCGCCTGGTGAAGACGAGATGCTCGACCTCGGCCGGCTGCGCGTCGACGCCTCGGCCCATCGGGTCTGGATCGAGGGGGAAGAGCTGGAGTTGACCGCGACGGAGTACAAGTTGCTGCTCCATCTGGCGCGCAACGACGGCAAGCTGTGCTCTCGTGGCGAGCTGCTGCGGGACGTCTGGGAGCTTCCGCCGAACCTGAACACCCGCACGGTCGACACCCACGTCAAGCGGCTGCGTCAGAAGCTCGGTGGTGCATCAGAATACATCGAGACGGTCCGCGGGGCCGGCTACCGGTTCCGCGACTTCTCCGCAGAGTGATCGCAACCATGAGTGACGATGCGAGCCAGCTCGCGGCGATCTTCGTCGAGCGCAGCCCCAACGGGATCCTGGTCTGCGGCCCGAACGGCCGCCTGCGCGTGGTCAACCCCGCCGTCCGTGAGATGATCCCGCTGGTCCCCGATCCCATCGGTCGGCTGCCCGGCGAGGCCGTGCCCATCCCCGAGATCGCGGCGGCGCTGACCAGGCCCCGGTCGCAGGAGCAGGAGTTTGAGCTGCCCCATGGTGGCCGGGACCTGCTGGTCCGCATCGTCCCCATGGGTCAGGACGACGGGCAGATGGTCATCCTCCAGGACGTCACCCGCCTCAAGCAGGAGGAGCGGTACCGGGCAGAGTTCGTCGGCAACGTCAGCCATGAGCTGCGCACCCCGACGACCTCGATCGTGGGGTACTCGGAGACGCTGCTCGAAGAGCGCGACCGTCTGGCGCCCGATTTGTACGCGATGATCGAGACGATCCATCGGAACGCCCTCCGGCTGAGCGCCCTGTTCGAAGATCTGCTGTCGCTGGCCCGTCTGGACGGGACCCGGACGCTGCCGACCGTGTCCATTTCGGTCTCTTCGATCTTTCGTGAGGTCATCGACAAGTGGAGCCCCTCCGCCTCCGAGCGGGGCATCAGCTTCCAGACCGCGGTGCCCCGGGGGCTGAAGGTCAGCGGCCACTACCCTGCCCTGGTCCACGTGGTCGGCAACCTGGTGGAGAACGCGGTGAAGTATAGCGACGACAACGGGCTGGTGACCTTGCGGTCGTGGACCCGCGGTGGGCGGGTGTGCCTGGAAGTCATCGACCTCGGCATCGGGATGGAGCCCAGCCAACACAAGCGGATCTTCGAGCGGTTTTATCGGGTCGACAAGTCGCGGTCCCGGGCCGCCGGGGGCACCGGCCTCGGGCTGGCGCTGGTCAAGCGGCTCGCCGACATCATGCAGGCTGAGATCGAGGTCCGCTCCGCCCCCGGAAAGGGGTCGGTGTTCCGGGTCTGGATGCCGCCCGCGATCGATGAAGCGCCGGAGGGCTGAAGGATGCGTGCCGCCCGGATCGCCCTGATGGTGGGGGGGGTGTTGGTGGGGCTGCTCCTCGCTGAGGGTGGGCTGCGGCTCGTCTACCCCGCCCTCCCCAGCCTCGCGGCCCTCTCCGACAGCCCCTACCAGGTCGAGCGCTTCCGCGTCGACCCGAACCAACAATTCGACGACGGCACCAACTGTGAGGGGTTCGTCCTCGGCCGCGAAGCCCGGGACGCGCGCATCGGACCGGAGCCGCACGCCGGGCAGCTGTGGGTCATCGGGGACTCGGTGAGCTGGGGGATGGGCGTCAAGCCTGCCGAGACCTATGCCCAGATGCTCGGGGAACGCTTCGCTGAAGAGACCGGCCAGGGCGTCCGGCTGCGGAACCTCTCGATGCCCGGGGCCGGCTTCTGCATGATCCTCCGCCGGCTGAACACCGAGCTGTCCCGCGCCACCCCTGACGCCGTGGTGATGGGCTTGTTCGCCGACGATCTTGAGGCATATGCGCTGCTGGCCTACGACGGCCACCTCATCGCCCTGCCCGACACCATCCAGCGCCCGCCGCTGCGGTGGCTGGCCGGGCGCAGCTATCTGGTCAACATCGCCTGGTTCGCTGTCGCGACCCGACAGGATGGGCCGCTCCGGTTCATCGATGGCAACGGCCGGGGCGCCTTCACCCGACACATGGGCCGGGTCCTCGACCGGCTGGAAGACAAGGGCGTCTCCGTGGTGATCGCCTTGATCCCCCCGGTGGGGGCGGCGGACTGCCCGCCCGATCCGCCGCTGAAGTCCCGGTGCCGGTGGATGCTCGATGACCTGGATCTGCTCGCCGAGATGGTCGATGAGCTGGGCGTTGAAGCCGTCGATCTTCGTGAACTGTGGGCTGAGGGGGATTCCAGGGCGATGGGGCTGGCGGTGGAGCAGACGCTTGAGCTGGTCATTCACCCCAACGCAGACGGGCACCGCGCGCTGTCTGAGGCCATCTGGACCTCCGCAGGCTCGTCGCTGACATCTGCCCTGTCCGCGTCGCCGGCCAGCACCGTCACCCCCTGACGGCCTGTTGTTCTGATGGGACGTTTCCGCGAAGCCATCTTCATGCACCTTCGGCCCGTCCTTCGCATTCACGGGGATCGGAGGCAGGGGTTTACGTTCTCTCCGAAGGTGGAGGGGCTGCCCTGGGAGCGGGATCTCCAACAACAGGGGACGACCCTCGGCCGGTGGACCACCGGCAGCGCCCGGACCGCGGGCCTGCAGATGGTCGGCGACGCGGATCTGCTCCTGGTGGGGTATGGGCGGACGGCCTATGCAGACTTCGCCGCCTTCTGCGCCGATGTGCTGGTCCATTACCATGGCTGGTTTCCGCCCGACGGGCACCGACAACCACAGCTTCAGATGCATCATCCGCGCCAGCCGTCGACGGCGTGGGCAGACCTGCTCGACCGGTGCATCGACGGCCCCTGGCAACGGGTCTTCACCAACGATCGCCCCGGTACGGTCAAGGCGTTCGTTCTGCTCGTCGATGACGGCAATTCCATCGTTCGCCTCGTCGACACGACCCGTGGCTATCGTCTGGTCGACTTCTGCACCTCGTAGCCGGCGCCGCCTTGAAGGCGCCTGGGCTCACCGGCTATCTTGAAGATGCATGGATTGAAGAGGCACCTGAGATTCCAAAACGCAAGAAGATCCCGGTTACTCCCGCCATTCGTGTCTTGCGCGCAGCAGGGGTCGACTTTGCGCCCTGTCCGTATGCGTACGTCCCACGGGGCGGGGCTCAGGCCTCCTCCGCGGCCCTCGGTGTGGACCTGCATGCGGTCATCAAGACCCTGGTGATGCAGACCGAAGACAAGGCGCCGTTGTTGGTGTTGATGCATGGCGATCGGGCGGTGTCGACCCGCGCGCTCGCCCGCGCCCTCGGGGTACGCAGCGTCACGCCCTGCGCGCCCCGGGACGCGGATCGGCATACCGGCTACCAGACCGGCGGCATCTCGCCGTTTGGCACCCGAAAGACGCTGCCCATCTATCTGCAGCAGACCATCGCAGACCTTCCACAGATCTGGATCAACGGTGGAAAGCGCGGATTGTTGGTCACCTTGGCGCCCGCCGATTTGATCGCGGTTCTCCGGCCCACGCCGGTCGCGGTCACACAGGCCGGTTGATCTCCTGCCAGGCCCAGAGCACCTGGGCGACGCTCCAGGCCTGGGCGATGCAGCCGCGCGGGCGGAAGGGCGGGTCGCCGTCGAAGATCTCTGCGAGAGAGCCCAGCCCGTGTTCATCGAGGTGGTGTGCCATCGGCGTGAGGAACGAGAGGGCGGTCGTTGCGTCTCGATAGACCCGATAGTGGGCGCGCGCGTAGGGGCCGATGAGCCAACCCCAGACGGTGCCCTGGTGATAGCGCCCGTCCCGGGTCGCTGCGTCACCGGCATACACCCCACGATAGGCCGCGTCGTGGGGGTCGAGGCTGCGCAGCCCCGCCGAGGTCAGCAGCGCCTGCCCGCATCGCGCGACGATCGCGCGTTGCTGGTCGTCGGTCAGCGGACTTCCGCCCAACGAGACCGCGAAGATCTGGTTCGGACGCAGGCGCGGGTCGTCTCCATCGGGGCCATCCAGGACGTCGAAGCAGATCCCGGCGCTCGGGTTCCAGAACCGGGAAAAACTCGCCGTGGCGTGCTCCGCGAGCGACCGCCACGGCGCGGCGGGGCGGTCCAGGCGCTCGCAGATCGCGATCATGACGCGGAGGGCATTCAGCCACAGGGCGTTGATTTCGACGGGTTTGCCCATCCGCGGGGTGATCACCCGTTCGCCGATCCGGGCGTCCATCCAGGTCAACTGGACCCCGTCCTCACCAGCGCGTAGCAGCCCATCGGTGGGGTCGATGCCGATGCCATAGCGCGTGCCCTGGACGTGCGCCTGGAGGATCGCAGCCAACGGGCCGTGAAGGGCATCGATCAGCGCGTCATCGCCGGTCGCGGCATGGGTGGCGCGGATCGCTTCGAAGTACCACAGGCTCGCGTCGACAGTGTTGTACTCGGGGGCGTCGCCGTCGTCGGGGAAGCGGTTGGGCAGCATCCCACCGTCGATGACCTGGGCATAGGTCTGCAACACATCGGCCGCCACGTCCGTTCGACCGGTGGCCAGCGTCAGGCCGGGCAGGCTGATCATCGTGTCCCGCCCCCAGTCGCCGAACCAGGGGTATCCGGCGAGGACCGTCTTCCCGTCGTGGCTGCCCATGCTCCGATCGACGAGAAACGCGTCGGCGGCCAGCACCAGCCGCGCCACCCAGGGCGCCATGGGGGCAGGCGCCACCGCCTGGGCCTGCGCAAGCCGCCTCCGATCGCGTTCGACCGCGTCGGCCAGGATCTGCGCCGCGTCCGTTCGGGGGGCGTCCTCGGTGCTGGCGATGAACGCGACCGACTCCCCGACCGAAAGGCGCCCGCTCGCCGTGGCGAAGCACAGGGCATCCTCGACGTCTGCAAACCCACGCTCACCCTCTCGAACCAGCGCGAAGTCGCGGTACCAGACATGGCAGGGCGCGATCGCCATCTGGCTCGACAAAAAGACGAAGGACGCGCCGGGACCGGGAGCCGTGACACGGACCCCCCGGGCCACCGCCGCGACCTGGAGCGGATCGCCGCTGTGGGTGCGGTGGTGGAAGTCCCGCCATGCGCCGAAGGCTTTGAGAGACAGCGACACCGGCGAGCTGCCACGGACCAGCTTGAAGACCACACAGGTCGTGTTCGCGCCCTGAACCATGGCGATGCGTTGCTCCAGGACCGCGTCGCCGAAGGCCCAGCGCCAGACCGGGGTGCGCCCCTCCAGGGAGAACCGTTCCAGGTGGAGGGGGGCGGTCGGTGTGCCTGCGTTCCAACGGTGGGCGGTCAGAGAGAACGCTTGCGCGCCGATGTGGGCGGTGAGGTCCAGCCCGGTCACCGTGAGGGTGCGTCCCAGCGGAGGGGCCAACGCTGCGACCAGCACGCCATGATAGCCGCGTGAACGTCCGCCGCTGACCGCCCCGGACGCATAGCCACCGATGCCATTGGTGACCAACCACTCCATCCGCTCTGCCGCGTCGAAGTCCCCCAGCCGTGGTCGGCCATACGCGGCGATGGGGATCTCCGGTCCGCTCATGAGCGCCTCACGATGTCTGACTGCGCAAAGCGCGTCCCAACCGCGCGGTGCAGCGCAGGATCGGCGTACAACGCGGGCAGGACGCTGATGGCTGTAAGGCAGAGTGCATCGACCACCGGCGTCACAGCGTCTCCGCGCAGCCCTTGCAATACCGGGAAGCTCATGGGGTCCTCGCGTTCGGCGCCATCGTTGGGGGCGGTTTACTCCTCCAACGTAAGCTCCAACGCGAAAACCTGCCCGCATCGTTCAGGGTCGATTTCGAAGAACTCAAACAGCTGCGCCGTCCCCTCATCGACCGAGGGGTAGGCGACACGTGCCTCACCCAGGATGGTCCGCTCGTCGGGAACCTGGCCATAGAAGTCGATCGCATACTCCCAGCCGTCCAGACCGACCGCCGTCGGCGCGACGAACTGCTGCTCACAGCCGAAGTCGTCGCCCACGAACGAACACTGGATCGAACCCACTGCCCCGTAGTCGATCGCCTCGATGTTGAAGATCTCACCCCGCGCGCTCACCTCAAACGCTTCAGGGAGGAACGTGAAGTACTCGACGCCAAGAAACGCCTCGACCACGTTGACCCAATCACATGGATCGTCGAGGACTTCCACGGCGGTCGGGACGTAAATCCCAGAGGCGGGCAGGACCCGATCCGGATCGCGTTCGTCTTCCCGTTCGTCTTCCCGTTCGTCTTCTCGTTCGTCTTCTCGTTCGTCCCCAGGGTCGTCTGTGGAGCCCGGATCGTCTCCCGGGTCGACGCCCTCAGCGTCGGTCTCATCGTTTACGATCCCGGCGTCATCGATGGAGCCATCCCCGATGGGGCCAACCACCGCGGTGGTCGGATTGCAGGCAAGCAGTGGTACGGCCAGAGTCCACATCCAGGAAGCGCGCATCAGTCCCCTCGTCGATTGCAGCGTGTAAATGCAACTACCCGGAATCCTGAGTCTCCCAAACGGGCCGAACATAACAATCGTAAATCACGATAATAATTCCTGAACAACGTCAACATCTGTCGTGTCACGAATTGGCTTCGGGCCGATGGCTTACACCGCTCTGGGGGGGCGGCCATCGGTGACAAAGCCTGGCCACCGGCGCATATAATCCACAAACCGGGGCGAGAGGGCGGCCGCTTCCAGGGCCTCGGGCGTGAACGGAGGATGCGCCGGGGCGTAGTTCGGATCGGCCCGAGCCGCCCGCGGCCAGTCCGGGTGGGCGATGGCGGCCCGGGCCAGGGCGATGAAGTCGGCGCCCTGCTCACAGACCGCTTCAGCTTGCGCACGACTCCAGATGCCACCGGCGATCATCAGCGGGCAGGCGTCTGGCAACGCCTGGCGGAAACGCGTGGTCAACGGCGTCGGATCGTCAGGGTAGCGTTTGGTGCGCTTCCAGGCATCCCACAGCGAGACATGCACGAAGTCCGCGCCCCCTTCGGCCAGCCATGCAGCCACCTGGAGGCTGTCGTCCAGCTCGACGCCGATGTCGGTCAGCTCTGGCGAGATGCGGACGCCGACGAGGAAACCCGCGCTGACCCGCTCACGAACGGCCCGCAACGTGGTCATCAGCAGCCGGGCCCGGTTCTCCAGTGAAGGTCCGCCCCAGTCGTCGGTGCGGGTGTTCAGCGTCTGGCCCAGAAACTGCGAGAGCAGGTAACCGTGCGCGCCGTGCAGCTCGACGCCCTGGAACCCCGCCGCCTCACACCGCGCCGCCGCCGCGGCGAAGGACGCGATGATGGCAAGGATCTCGTCTTCCGTCGCCGGTCGAGATGACTCCGCGCCTTCGCGCGCAGGTGTGAACGCTGCTGCGCTGATCGGCTGCTGACCGGTGAGATCAGAGGGCGCTCGCAGCCCGCCATGGAACAGCTGCACCACACCCAGCGCCCCATGCGACGACAACCCGCCCGCCAGCTCGCGCAGCCCAGGCATCAAGACGTCGTCGTACACCCCCAGCTCTCCAGGCCAGCCCTGTCCGTCGAGCCGGACGTGGGCGGCGCAGGTCGCCACCATCCCGAAGCCGCCCGCCGCGCGGCGCGTCAGCCAGCGCAGCTCTCGCGCATGCAGGCTCCCGTCGGGGTTGCTCTGCTTGTTGGTCATGGCGGCCACGACGAGCCGGTTTGAAGCTGTCAGGCCAGAACGGGCAAAGGTCCACGGTTCAAACATGCCCGGTCTATAACCACTCCACCCGCCAACCCTCCCGCGTTCCTCGACCTCCGACTCTGCACCGCCCTCGCTGGTTGAGCGCTCTTCGTGATGATGGCGATTGTAGCGGTGTTGTGACGCGCGGCCGGTACGCCGTGGGTGAGCCTCTCTGAGGCTCACTCCACACAACCGTTCACAGGAGCGTTCCATGGGAACCGAAGCACTCTTGGCTCTGGCCATCGGGTATGCCACATCTTTTACCGATGATATCGGCGAAACGTCGACCACCATCGGCGGTGAAGAGCTGTCCGTCATCACGATGACCATCTCCAATGAAACCGACGACAAAAGCGGCGAGATCATCGACTCTTCGGATCATCGCATCATCAACGTCATGGGGAAAATCACCGATGGCAACGGGATCGTCCATGTTGTCGTCAACAACCTCGGCGAAGTCAACACGGCGGTCGAGGTCGACGAGGGCAGCTACACCTTCTCCTTCGAAGAGGACCTCGGCATCTACGCGTGCGAACCCGGCACCGGGGACGTCTTCCTCCGCACGGAGGCAGAATCCTCGACACAGTTCGGCTCCGGTTGGACCTGGCCCGCCGCGACGAACGGGACGATCCACTACGGCGACAAACTCCTCAGCGAGGATCTCACCGCTGCAGACCTGATCTCCCTGGTGGGAGGCGCCGGGGATGATGTCCTGATCTCCGACGGCGGCCGTGGCTCCGACCTCCTGGTAGACTGTGAGGGCGCATGCGCGGTCACGGTCGACTGGGTGGTCCTCACCGCGGATGCCGAGGACTTCCAGGCAGAACTTGAGGCCCTCATCTCTGAGATGTAGCCCGCAAGACGGGTGAACCAACCCTGATGAGCCGCGCTCCGCTCGGCGTCTACCGAGGAGTGTGGTGTTTGATGTATTGGTTCACCCGATATTTACGTCGGGTGCTGTCCGAGGTCATATACCGAACCTTTCCGAAGATAGGACGCTCCGGACCCCACGCCCGGTCGAACCGCCCAAGGACCCAGAAGATGCCGCTGTAGGAGTTCGGGTCTCGCCCATCGAGACCGTACTTATTGTTGAGCTCTTCCATGATCGTGAGGGCGTCCCGGGGCGAAGCCGTCCAGTGCAGGATCTTTTTTCCCCACAGCATGCGCAGGTAGTTGTGGATGCGTCCTTCGGCCCGAAGCTGGTGCTGGGCGGCGTTCCACAAGGCGTCGTGGGTCTTTGCTTGTTCGAATTGTTGAAGGGTATACGTATACTGTCGGTCGTCGTCTGTATGGTCGGCGAGGGTCTTGAGCGCCCACGCCGGCAGCGAGTCGAATTTGTCATAGTCGTCGGGGCGGTGGTGGCAGAAGTGGTATCCCAGCTCGCGCCAGGTGATCAGCTCATCGAGGAAGGCCTCTGTGGGTTCGCTCATCTGCCACCAACCGGCGCGCTTGCCGGTGGCCTTTTGGGGGAGGTCGCCGACGGACCATCCCTGATGCCGGGTGATGTCTCGAAACATGCGATGTACGGAGATGTGTCCAAAGTGAAGATACGGAGAGAGTCCGCTGGCACCGTCTTTCTCAGGGTGATTTCGGTCTTCATTGTACCGCTCCAGTCGGTTGTCCAGGAATGCGGACCAGATCTGCTCGCCAGCGGTAAATCCACCGGTCACGCCGGGCACTTCAGGGACCCCGTGGTCGATGGGTAACGTCGAGAGGTCAAGGGTCTTGAGGTCTGTCTTCGGCCAGCGCTTCGCGATCGCATCGTCGAGCGCGCCGAGCCGCTGGAGGGACATCCCGTTGAGCGGGTCGGGATCGGGGAGCTGATCGGGCTTGAGGTGCGGGGCGATGATTTTCTGCATCAGCCGGCGGAAGCTGTGGGCGGTGGTCTTCTCGGCTTCGGTGGCGGAGAGGGGGATAAGGCCGTTGCTGTCGACGACTTCCATCCGAACGGAGACCTTCTGCGCAGCGGCGGCGACCATCCGGGGGAGGAAGAACGCAGGGTATTCATCGGTCACGATGAGACAGGCGCGGTTTGCACAGGCTTCCAGCATGCCGGCGCCGTGCCCGATCGCGGGCTCGACGTAGGGGTAGTAGAGGACGGGGCGATCGGCGAAGTGTTGTTCGTGGGCGCGCATCCCATCGATGATGAAGCGGTGGATGCGGTCGGAGGCCCAGCGGTATCGATTGCGGAGGGCTTCGAGGATCACGAGGGGGCGGCCCATCTCGGCGGCGTGTTCGGCGGCGCGTTGGAGGGCGTAGTTGTCGTGCGGCCGGCGGTTGGCGATCATCCAATACAGAACGAATTGACCGTCGGGGTTTAACGGACGTTCGTTCGCGACACGCAGGCGAGAACCGGGGATCATTGTCTACACTCGAATTGTCTGTTGAACGTAAGGTTTCAAGGGAGGTATTGTTCTGTATCGGGTTTGTAGATGTTGAGTAGTGTGGAAAAAACATCGAACATGAGAGCCTGAATCCGATTATCGGAGCAATATGGGCTATCGAATCAAGACCGTCGCGGAAATGCTGGGCGTTCCGCGGAATACCCTGTTGGCCTGGGAGCGCCGCTACGGCATCGTGCAGCCGGCGCGTCAAGCCAACGGGTACCGCGAATACTCAGATGCAGACGTCGACCGCTTGCGGGAGCTGAAGAACCTGGTGGACTCCGGTCATCGGGTGGGTGAGGCGATCTCGCTGATGCAGGACGCCCGCGCAGCGCAGGTGTCGAACCCCGACGCCGAGCTGGCGGAGACGGTTCGGGGGGAGGCGCTCGATGCGCTGCTTCGCCTCGATCGGCGCCGGGCCGAAGAGCTGATCCGCCGGTGCGCGGCGATGTCCTATGAGCGCAAGATCGACCGGATTTACTTCCCGATGCTTCGTCGCGTGGGCGAGCTGTGGGCAGAAGATGAGCTGAGCGTCGCACAGGAACACTTCGTCAGCAACTTCTGCCGTGAGCAGCTGACGGCGATGCTCATCAGCCTGGATCATGGCCCGGCAGCCGGCAAGCTGACCCTCTGCGCCGCGTTCCCCGGTGAGCTTCATGAGCTCGCGCTGCTGGGTATCTCGGTCAAGCTGGCGATGCGCAACCACCGCATCGTCTTTTTGGGGGCCCAGACGCCGCTGGGCGATCTGATCGGGATGATCAACCAGCACAAGCCGGAGCTGGTGTGTCTGTCTTTGACCATCCCCCGGGCGGTGGGGGACATCGTCGCCCAGGCGCGCGAGCTGGTGCAGAACATCCGGGTCAAGCCCCGGTTGGTGGTCGGTGGTGCGGGCCTTCCGCATGATGACCTCCCCGAAATCCAGGGCATCACCTGGGCGCAGAGCGACGACGACCTGTTTCACTGACCCAGGCCGATGGTCACCTGTGTCCCGGGCAGCGCCGTGGAGACCGCGTCGATGTCCCCCTGCTCCAGATGCAGCCGTGGGAGCCCCCGGAGTGGTGCGAGGTCCGCCGGCCGGAGCGCCTCCGCGCCCCGATAGATCGTCAGCGACAAAAGCCCCAGGTCCGCCCAGCCGCGGACATGGCGGCGCGTTCGCTTCAACATGCAGTCGATGGTCAGGTGCTGGAGGCCCCGTGCCGTGCGCCCATCCCAGCCATGGGGCGAGATCTTCGCGGCCCCCTCGGCCAGCCAGAGCGTGGCGGTATCCGGCGCCGCGGCGAGGTGGCCGTCTGTGAGCTTGTGGCCGGGCAGCCGGAGCGCGCTGATCGGGGGGAGCGTCTTCAACGCTTCCGTTGAGGGCGCCCGGATCTCTGCCAGATCGAGCACCTCCAGCGGAGGCAGGGCGGAGAACAGCGATGTGTCTGGGATCTGCCGGCTGCCGCGCAGAGAGAGCCGTCGCAGCCCGGTCAGTTGGCCGAACGGGGCGGCGGTGGCGCCGGCGGGCCACCGGCGGTCGAGCAGGCTCATCTCCTCCAGCCCGGCCAGCGCCGGAAGGCTGCTCATCATCTGCGGATCGAAGGGCAGGGGACCGTCGAGCAGCAAGCGGCGCAGCGTGGTCAGGGTCAGGGCAGATCGGGCAGGGCTGCCGCCCAGGTCGAGGATCTCCAGGGCGGGCAGGTCGGCCAGCCCGGAGACGTCGGCGAGGGCAGGGTGGTTCTGGAGGGCGAGGATGCGGAGCCGGTGCGCGCTGTGCAGCGCCACGCCGTCGATGCGCAGCGGTGGATCGTCCGGGCGCGCCCGGACCGCGAGGACTTCCAACGAGTCGCTCCCAGAGAACCCCGCCAGCGCAGCGCCGCTCAGGTCCGGTGCGAGGCAGTGATCGATGTACAGCCATCGGATGGCGCGGCCGTCGCGGAGCCGCTCCAGGAAGGCGTCGTCAAGATCAGCGCACCAGTTGAGGTGGAGGGCTTCGAGGTTCGGGGGCAGGGCCTTGAAGAGGCCCACCGACAGGCCGCGGATGCTGATCGCTCGGGCCTCATCGGGCACGGCGTCGACGTCAGAGGGCGCATGGATGTGGTGCCAGTCGAGGTCCTGGTGGTCCTTGGGGCGGACGCCATGGGCGGAGCGGAACCGCGTGAAGGCGCTCATGTGCGCTGCGCGACGCCCTGCTCGCCGTACCGCGCGTGGATGGCAGCGACGATCTCTTCGGTCAGCGCGTTGACCTCATCCGCGGAGCGGTCGCCGCGGGTGTTGGCATACGACAGCTCATAGGTGATGGCCCGCATCGGCTGTCCATCCTCTTCGAAGCGGAACTCATCGACGATGTTCGCGTTGTCCAGCCATGATGGCCCGGCGTCGAAGATCGCGTCCTGGATGTCCCCGGCGGAAATGGTAAAAGGAAGGGCGAAGGCGAGGCTTCGGACGATGGGTTGGTGGACCGGCGGCGGCGTGTAGACACGCACATCGCCCGCTTCGAGCAGGGCGTCCTGATCGATCTCCAGGTAGCAGGGCCGGGCGCGCTTGATGCGGAAGTTCTCGACGATGGCGGGGTGCACTTCGCCGAGGATGCCGACCCGTTGGCCGCGGAGCCGGATGGAGGCCTGACGGTTGGGGTGAAGGCAAAAGAACAGCGGGTCACGCGCATCGGCGCGATGGATCGTGAGGGGCAGGGCCAGCTCGACGGCCAGCTCTTCGACGATGCCCTTGAGGAAGAACGGATCGATGGGGCGAGCCGGCTCCGCCCAGGTCCGGGCGCGGGCGGCTCCGCTGGCGATGGCGGTGAGCACACGGCGCTCCCGGCAGACCTCGTTCTCGGCGGTGGGATCAGGGATGAAGACACGCGTCCACTCGTACATCTTCGGGCTGGGGTAGCGGGCGCGGATGTTCTTGTCGATCGCCTCAACCAGATGACCCAGGGCGTTGTTCTTGAGCAGCGAGTAGCCCCGCTCCAGCGAGTTGAGCGTGTTGACATGGGGGTACAGCGGGTGCGCCTCATCGTCGGCGTTGAGCAGCTCGCGCATGTCCCGGCCGTAGAAGCCATCGGTGATGACCTCGTAGAAGCCATTGGCCAAAAGCACCTCCTCGACGCGCTCTTGACGCCGCTCCTCCGCAGACATCCGCGCCCCGATCTCCGTGGGAGGCAAGGCGATGGGCGTATCGTTGTAGCCGATGGATTTGGCCAGCTCTTCATAGAGATCCGCGCGGAACGCGACGTCCCACAGCCGGTGCGGGGGCACCTTCACCATCAGCATCTCGCCGTCCCGGTCGGTGGTCTGGAAGCCGTAGCGTGACAGCCGCTCGCTGACTTCGGCCGACGACAGGTCGGTCTGGAGGAAGGCGTTGACCGCGCCCACATCCACGGTGAGGTGATTGGCGGGGTCGACCCACCCGCCGCGCAGAACCGTCGGCCCCATCCGCTGCCAGCCTGCGTGCTGTTCGAGCAGGTAGACCACCCGGCCAGCGCCGACGAGCGGAGCCTCAGGGTCTGCGCCCCGTTCGAACCGAGCGGCGGAGTCGGTGTGAATGTTCAGCGCCCGGTGGGCCTTGCGGACGGTGACCGGGTCGAAGGTCGCCGATTCGAGCAGGATGCGCCGGGTGGCTTCGGTGGTCTTGCTGTCTTCACAGCCGATGACCCCGGCGATGGCGAGGATCTTCTCCTGGTCGGCGATGACCAGGGTCCCCACCGGCAGGGCGACCCGCGAGTCTGAGAACAGCGGCCAACAGTCCTCTCCCGGCGTCGACAGCCGAACCACCACCTCGCCGTTGACCTTGTCCGCGTCGAAGGCGTGGGTGGGCTGGCCGAACTCGTAGTTGGAGAGGTTCGTGGCGTCGACCGCCGCGGTGATGCTGTGGATCTCCGCGGCGTCGAGCGGGGCGAGGACGTCTTCGGGCAGCACGCCCGCGGTGACGTCTTCGGGCAGGGCGAGCAGGGTCAGCGAGTACGCAAGACACCGCTCCGTCTCGACCCGAAGGGGGATGATATCGGAGTGATCAACCCGCTGGAGGGGAGCGGTATCCGGCAGGTGGATGCCCTTGCCGGTGCGGCCGTGGACTTCACGGGCGATGCCCGCGTAGCAGCGGTGGTCGCCCCGGTTGGCCAGCAGCTCCACGGTGAGCCGATCGCCGTCGTTGCGCTTGACTTCGATGCCGACGTCATCGAGCAGATCCTGGATCGCCTGCGCGCCGTCGGGCAGCGCAGTATAGCGGCGGAGCACATCGATAGAGATCTTCATGACGATTCGCCTCGGTACAGGGCGGACTGCAGGCTCAAGTCCTGGTCATACAGCGGCTTGACGGTGTCGATCCCAACAGCCGCGCTGGCCATCCGCGTCGTCCCCAGCCCGAACGCGATCCCAGCGACCTTGTCGGGGTCGTAGCCGAAGTTGATGAGCAGCTTGGGATGAATCATCCCGGCGCCCAGGATGGTCACCCAGCCGCCGTCAGCGGTCTGAAGGTCGACGCCGATGGATGGCTCTGTATATGGGTAAAACTTCGGCTTGAACCGAATCTTCCCCTCGCCATACAACGTCTCAACGATGAAGGCGAGCACACCCTTGAGGTGGGCGAAGGTCAGCCCCTCCTCGACCCAGATCCCCTCGAACTGGTGGAACATGGCGAGGTGGGTGGCGTCGACGGCTTCGTTCCGGTACACCCGGCCCTGGCTGACGATTTTAAACGGCAGCGGCGGGCTCTTGGACAGCGCCCGCGCCTGAACAGAGGTGGTGTGGGTCCGCAGGACCAGATCCCCATCGACATAAAACGTGTCCTGCATGTCGCGGGCGGGGTGGTGCTTGGGGATGTTCAGGGCGTCGAAGTTGAAGTACTGCAGCTCGACCTCTGGGCCGTCGACCCGCCGGAAGCCCAGCTGGCGCATCACGGCCATACACCGCCGCTCGACGGCGGTGAGGGGATGGCGGCTGCCGCGGCGGGGGGCGATGCCGGGCATGGTCAGATCCATGCGCTCGGCTTCCAGGCGACCTTGCATCGCCCGGGCGTCGATGGTCTTCGATGC
>JBCBLB010000120.1:0-17143 GCA_038520555.1 Myxococcota bacterium
ACACCGACACCGACACCGACACCGACACCGACACGGACGCAGACACCGATCCTGTGGCATCGTTGACGGTCGGCGACATTGTGATCACTGAGTTCATGTACAACCCCGATCAGGTCGACGATGACTTCGGCGAGTGGTTCGAGGTTCAGAACACCACATCTGAAGAGATCAATCTTCGCGGGTTGGAGGTTCGGGATGCAGGCTCTGCGGACATTGACTTCACGGTCGATACCGATCTGGCCGTTGCAGCGGGTGACTACGCCGTCTTCGGGCTGAGCGATGACACCAGCATCAACGGTGGCGTCGCAGTCGACTACGCGTATGAAGGGATGAAGCTCAGCAACGGCGATCCAGACGGCATCTTCCTCCAGTATGGGGATACGACCTTCGACTCCGTCGAGTATGACGAGTCCACATGGTCAAACGAGAAAGGCCGCTCCAACATCTTCGATCCCACAGAGACGGCGACTCCGACCAACAATGACTCGCCTGACAGCTGGTGCTTGTCGACGACTGCGTATGGAAATGGTGACTTCGGCACCCCTGGTGCGGCCAACGACACCTGCGTCGAGCTGGACTGCAGTGATGAGGCCGACAACGACGGTGACGGCTTGTTCGACTGCGAGGACGACGACTGCCTGGAAGCCTGCACCGAAGACTGCTCGGACGAGATCGACAACGACGACGACACCTTCACGGATTGTGAAGATGATGAGTGCTACGGCGTCGACGGCTGCAAAGGACCGTACACGATCGAATATGAGATCAACTTCGATTATATCAACATCGGCTACCGCGACTACTACAGCCGAGAACTCGCCACAGGGGCGACCAGCGCTTACTTCATCAAGTATGCTGATGGTTATGGCTACTACTATCCAACCGCCACCGGCGGCGTGTCCCTGACCGGGACGCCAGACGGCTGGACGGGCTCATCGTTCAGCTGTGACGGCTCTGTCTACTTAGAGTACTTTGAGCCTGCGACCAGCGCGGACATCGGCACCTACTACATTCCTTTCGAGCCAGACACCGCGGACTACTCGCTGTACTGGTCCTCCAGTTGTCCCGTAAGCTCGCTGCCCTACGCGTTACTGCGACATACCTTCGACGACGACTACCTCGAACGCGAAGACAGCTCTGGTTTGTTCTACACTCAGTACTACGCGACCGACACGTACGGTGACAGTGACTCTGGCTCGTTCACGGAGTACGGCTACTACTTTCGGTACGCATACCGATACAACGCTCTCTACGACGTCTATCCGGCCGGTCCGATCACCTTCGACGGCGACTACTATGTCCCATGAGTATGCTTGAGTAGGACAGACCCCGGGCGGTGTCCTGGGGTCTTTGTGTTGGTGATGGACGGTCAGCGTCTCGGCGGGTTGTCCAGAACATCCCACCATTCCTCATGCTTGGGGATCTGGCTGCGGAAAAACGGGCACAGGGGCATCAGCTTGATCCCCGCTGCGCGGGCGTCTTCGACCATCGCGTTCGCCAGCACGACGCCGATCCCCCGACCACGGAGCGCGTCGTCGACCGCGGTGTGGTCGACGATCCACATCGTCGCGCCCGCTGCAGAGTAGGTCATCTCACCCTGTCCGTCGATCCCCCGTACGGTTGCGACATATCGGCCACCAGAGGGGCTGTCTTCCTTCCGAACCTTCACGTCTTCATCCATGGCATCCTCGAAATTATCATGTTTCACCGCATGCATATCAGCGATGTAACAGAGGATAACCTCGGGTCTGGGTTCCCGGAAGCGGGGAACGCCCCCCCGCACCGATGACCTTCGACGTTCATCTCCTCGACATCGCGTCCGGTGTATAGACGGTGGTGGGCTCGACATGAGGGATATCGCAATTCCTGGTGGGGAAAAATGAGACGGACTGTTTCGTAACGGGGGATTTTCGTCCAAAACGTGGCCCTTACCTGTGATGGTGATTGGGCACCGAAGGGGGTGCCCGATCGATTGTTCCCATCCAGAGGTCCCTTGCCATGTCTGACTATCCTCAGTTGTTCTCGTCGTTCACCCTCGGCCGGATCACGCTCAACAACCGCGCGGTGATGGCGCCGATGACGCGTTCTCGTGCCATCAACAACGTACCCAACGCGCTGATGGCCGAGTACTACCAGCAGCGGGCGGGCGCAGGCCTGATCATCACCGAGGGCACCGCGCCCAGCGCCAACGGCCTGGGCTACGCCCGGATCCCCGGCGCCTTCAACGACGCCCAGGTCGCCGGATGGCGTCTGGTCACCGACGCCGTGCACGAAGCCGGCGGCCGGATCTTCCTCCAGCTCATGCACGTCGGTCGGGTCGGCCATCCCAACAATATGCCGGACGGCGCCCAGCTGGTCGCCCCCTCGGCCATCGCCGCCCCGGGGGAGATGTATACCGACCAGGAGGGCCCGCAGCCCCACCCGGTCCCCAAAGAGATGACCGCCGAGGACATCGAAGCGGCCATCGAAGAGTTCGTCCAGGCCTCGAAGAACGCCATCGCGGCTGGCTTCGACGGCGTCGAGCTTCATGCCGCCAACGGCTACCTGCTCGACCAGTTTATCAACCCCATCGCCAACCAGCGCACCGACGCATGGGGCGGCACAGCGGAGAACCGAAACCGGTTCGTGATCGAGACCGCCCGTCGCGCCACGGCAGCCATCGGCGCTGACCGGGTGGGCATCCGGCTCTCACCATACGGGGTGTTCAACGGCCTGGGCGCCTTCGAGGGCGTCAACGAGCAGTTCGCCGACCTGGCCGGAGCGCTCGGCGAGCTGGGCCTGGTCTACATCCACGTCGTCGATCACTCGGCGATGGGCGCCCCAGCGGTGCCTCAAGCGGTCAAGGCGGCCATCCGCGAGCGCTTCGGGGGGACCATCCTCCTCAGCGGCGGCTACGACGCCGGACGCGCAGAGGTTGACCTCACTGAGAACCGCGGTGAGCTGGTCGCCTTTGGCCGGCCATTCCTGTCCAACCCCGACCTGCTCGAGCGGTATCGGGCGGACGCCGACCTCAACCCGCCGAAGATGGACCTGTTCTACACCCCGGGCGCCGCGGGCTACACCGACTACCCGACCCTGGGCTGAGCCGGAGCCGGCCGTTGGATCTGGGGCCGATCTGACCGATACTGGACCCCATGATCCCACTGTTGCTGTTGCTGTTGATGTTGGCCCAGGCAGAGCCCGTGGAGCCCGCGGAGCGGCTGCCGAAGCCTGAGCCCGAGCGCTGCCTGGGCTTCATCGCGATGCCAGGAGACGAAGACGCCCGCCCCGACGGGCTGACCTATGAGCAGATCGCGCCGGTGCTGGACGCGGTCCTGCCGACTGCGCTCCACTGTCCGCGCCCCACGGGCCGGACGCAGCTGGCGCTGACCTTTGCGCTGGTCATCGGCTGCGATGGCTTGATCTCTTCGATCGCGGTGGTCGATGATGACAGGGCGCCGGAGGCGTACCTCCAGTGCGTCTCCTCGGTGATTCAGCGCGCGGACTTCCCCGCGCATGACATGGCCGAGGGCATGCCCGTGACCTACCCGGTGAACGTCCGATGGTGACTCCGCTCTTCCCGATGGCCCTGCTGCTCGCGGCCTGCAGCCACGAAGCGCCGACCCCATCCGCGCCGCTCGATCAAGCAAGGCCCCCATCCGCGCCGGCCGGCGCGATCAGCGGGGCGCCCATCCTGGAGACCCCGGTCATCCTGGGCGGCATCTCGAACGCGAACGTCGAGTCTGCCCTGACATCCGCGGTCTTCGCCGGGTGCAACCAGGCCGGGCGGCCGGGCAAGGTGCTGGTCCGCTTCCGGTTGACCGCGGACGGGGCGGTCGAAGACGTCGAGCTGCGCTCGACAACACTCCGGCACCCCCAGACGGAATCCTGTGTGATGGACAACCTCCGCACGGTACGCTTTCCGGCCCTCACCAGCGGGGACAAGGCCATCGTGACCTGGCCCATCACCCTGTAACAATCGCGCTACTGGCCCTGACCGAGCGAATACCCGGGCTTCCCATCAAACGTGTACAGGTGCTCGGTCTTGATGAAGTCAAACCCCAGCTCACCGATGCGGCCAAGCAACGCGACGACATCCTGGTGAGTGATGGCTTCCCCGTCGCGGCGGAACCGGCACCGCCAGTGGTCCGTGCAGAAGGTGTGGCTGAGCCCCCGGGGCCAGACCTGGACGCCGCGGTTGGTGATCATCTCCAGGCTCAGGCCGTCCGCGCTGGCAGCCGCAAGGCGCTCGCCGAGGACCTTCGGATCACGATCGGCGTCCCGCCAGTCAAGGAACACATCCACACCGACCAGCGCCTTCTCTGGCGTCTGGTGTGGTCGGAGCGGCTTCACCGCCGCAGAGAGCGGTCCGCTGGCCGTGGGCGCCGGGCGAAGCTTGCGCGGCGTCCCGCCGATCCGGGCGATCACCGCCTGGGCAAAATCGTCGGTCCCCACCTTCTGCTGGCTGTGGCTGTTGTACAGGTCAGCGGTGTGGACGCCGTCTTCGATGGTCTTCAGCCATGCGTTCTGGAGTCGCTCGGCGACGTCGCTCTGGCCGATGTGGCGGAGCATCAACGCGCTCGCCAGCAGCAGACCAGAGGGGTTGGCGATCCCCCTGCCCGCAATATCCGGCGCAGAACCATGGATCGCCTCGAACATCGCTGCACGCTCACCGATGTTCGCAGACGCACCCAGCCCAACCGAGCCCGTCAGCTCCGCCGCGATGTCAGAGAGGATGTCCCCATAAAGGTTCGGCAACACGATGACATCGAACCGCTCCGGCTGGGTCGAGACCCGCGCGCTGCCGATGTCGACGATCATATGCTCGCTCTCGATCTCCGGATACTCAGCCGCGATGGCGTCAAAGATCCCATGGAACAACCCGTCGGTGTGCTTCATGATGTTGTCCTTCGACAAACAGGTCACCCGACGACGACCCTTCAACCGTGCATACTCAAAGGCATAGCGAATCACCCGCTCGCTACCAGGGCGGCTGATCAGCTTCAGACACTGAACCACCTCCGGGGTCTGCTGATGCTCGATCCCGCCATACAGATCTTCTTCGTTCTCCCGAACGATCACCAGATCCATCAGCGGGTGGTGGGTCGGGACGTAGGGCGCATACGCCACACAGGGACGAACGTTGGCGAACAAACCAAACGTCTTCCGAAGGGTCACGTTCAGCGACTTGACGCCGCCGCCCTGTGGCGTGGTGATGGGTGCCTTGAGCAGCAGCGGGATGCGCTGAAGGGTCTGCCACGTCTCTTCGGGGATGCCCGAGGTGACGCCGCGGCGATACACCTTCTCCCCAAGCTCAACCGGATGAAGATTCAAGCGGGCGCCCGCCGCAGCCAGAACAGCCAGGGTGGCGTCCATGATTTCAGGGCCGATGCCGTCGCCATAAGCGACGCAGAGGTCCGTTGATGAAGTGGTCATACCGATCCTGTCAGATGCAAAGCGGTCACCCATCGACCGCTTATAAACGACACCTAAAACACGAAACAGATGTCGTCAATCAAATTTCATACGTTCCAGATCATCTGCCGACGTGGACCGCTGCGGTTCTCGAATCGGGCCGTTCGCTTCGCTTCACAACCAGCCGCGGACGAACCCATACAGTGGCCGGAGCTGCGGCATATACAGGGCTTCTGCGATGTAGAGGACATACAGCAGGCGCATCGTGGCGGCAGAGACGCTCACCCCGATCGCGAACAACAGCACCGACCAGTCTGCCCGTCCCATTCTCAGCGGGCGGCGGAACGTACGCTCGGCGAGCGGGTCAAAGCCGCGCGCGTCGAGGGACTCTGCGAGGTTCTGCGCGCGCCGCCATGCGCGGGCGATGACCGGTCGAAGCAGGCTCAGCTCCACAGCCATCCAAGCGACCGGTCGACGCTGCCAGACCGGACGCCCCCGGGCAGCCCGGGCGCGCCGGACCACCAGGGCTTCTCTTCCGATCTCTGGCAGAAACCGCAGCGCGGTCGCCGCCATCAACGCCAACCCGAACGGCACCTTCAGCTTCACCAGCGCGGCGAACATCCGGTCCGGCGGCGTCGAGACCGCCATCGCGATCCCTGCCAGCGACAGCCCCACAAACCGCATCGACTGGGCGAGTCCATAGACCACCCCCTCCCGATACAGATGCAGGGGCCCGATGTGCCCCAGCGAGACCCGCGGCTGATCCGAATAGAAGATCCCCTGGGAGCACACCGTGCTCCAGATGATCGCGGCCACTGCGATCAAGCCGCGACGCCACCAGGCGCGGCTGACCCGAAGCCACAGCAGCGGCACCCCGCACAGCACAGCGAATCCCGCGAGGCTGATCGGTCGTTCCAGGGTGACCGCCAGGATCCCAGCGGCGAACAGCAGCCCCAACCGGGCGCGTGGATCCAACCCCCTGCTCGGCTTCGGGCCCCGCGTCGCCACGCCTTCGATGGGGGGTGTGGCTTGACCGTCCGGCCGTGCTGGCGTCGTGGTCGGCTGAGCCTGCTCCGAAGGGCGCGCCCGGGCGGCGAGGTCTGCTGGATTCATCGGCGGCAATCCGCGGGCCAGACAGAGGGCCGCGACCGGGGGGAGCACGATCGGCACATGAGGCGGCAGCGCCGCGAACACATCCTGCTGCCCTTCGGCGATCCGCTTTCCCTGGTCGAGGATCAGGATCCGGGTCGCATGCCGCAGGGCGAGCGAGACGTCATGCGTGGCGAAGACCAGGGCGCCATCGGACAGGGCGCCTCGCAGCGCGCTCATCATCCGCTCGATCTGGTCGTGATCCTGGCCTGATGTGGGCTCATCGAGCAGGAGCACCTTCGGCTGGCACGTCAACGCCGCGGCGATCGCCGTTCGCAGCCGCTGCCCCCGAGACAGAGACTGCGGCGCCCGATCCAACAACGCCGTGACGCTCAAGGCCTCCGCAGCGTCTGCCACGATCTGATCCTGCTCCTGGCGCGTGCGGCGGGCCTCCTGCGGCCCATACCGCAGCTCTTCGCGGACCGCGGGGCAGAACAGCGACAGGTCCGGGTCCTGGGGGACCATGACCACATCGCTGATCTCGGGTCCGCCGGGCAACAGGCCGCTGAGCATCCCCAGCAGGGTGGACTTGCCAGCGCCGTTGCCGCCCAGGACGGCCACCCGCTCCCCGGCCGCGAGCGAGAACCGGTCCAGATCCAGCGCATCCCGCTCGGTGCCGGGGTATCGATACCGCATCGAAGCCCCCGACACCACCGGGGCCCCGAGCGCGCGCACCGGCGCCGGGGGCGGCGGCTCGAACACCGCCCGGGGGATGGTCAACGGGGCGATCCGATCGGCGAGGTCGATCATCCCCGGAACGGACAGCCCCAGGCCGCGAAGCGCTGACAACAGCGGGCTGTTCGGGGTGAGGGCCTGGACGGGCGCGTCTGCGATCAGGCGGCCGTCCGCCATCACCAGGATTCGGTCCACCATCGACAGGGCCGCCTCCAGGCGGTGCTCGACCATCATCACCGTGACTCCGGACGCAGCGAGGGCATCCAGGCGATCGAGCAGCTGCAGCGCCCCGACCGGGTCCAGCTGGGCGAGCGGCTCATCGAGGAGCAGCAGCTTCGCGCCGGCAGATAAGGCGGCCCCGGTGACCAACCGCTGGGTCTGCCCGCCAGAAAGGGCATCCGCCGACCGCTCCGGCCGAACCATCAGCCCGACCGTCTGGAGCAGCCCCGGGAGAGCGGCGTCGATGTCTTCGGGAGGCCGACGGGCCGACTCCATGGCGAACGCCAGCTCATCCCCAACGGTGCCGCTGACCCGCTGATCGTTGGGCTCCTGAGAGACAAAACCGGCCCGAAGGACCCGCTCTGCGGGCCCCGCCGACGCCGGATCCACGCCGTCCAGTCGAATCTGGCCGCTGAAGTCCCCTTGCCCATGCCGCTGCAGCAGACCGGCGACCAATCGCAGCAGGGTGGACTTGCCGCAGCCGGTCGGCCCGGTCAGCAGCACCCGCTCCCCAGGTTGTACCGTCAACGAAACATCGATGACCGCATCGACGTCACTGGACGGGTAGCGGTACCGAACCGCGGACAGGGTGAGACGCATGGGAGGATGCTCAGGAAGGCCCCATCATGGCTAACCGGTCTCGTTCAGAAAGCGATCTTGACCCCGGCACCATAGCCGGAGACGACCTCTTCATCGCCGGGGTTGAAGCGAATGTACTGGCCGAACGGCTCGACGGTTCCGAAGATTCGATACCCGACGCGGAACTCATCTTCGGTCAGGCGGCTCTCCAGCGGGCCGCGGAAGCCGTCGGCGTGCCGGTATCGGGCACGGAGCGGCCCGATGTTGGCGCCCACACCCACCTCAAAGCCCGCGGTGCCCGCCATCTGCACCGAGGGCGCGCCCCAGTCACCGGTCGTGCCCAGGAACAACCCGAGCGTCAGATCAATGGTGTCGCTGTCGCCGAACAGGTCAAATCCAGCCGTCGCCCGGCCGATCCAGTTCCCCTCTGCTGCGCCACGGCCGTCCAGTGACAAAAAGGCTCCGCCGCTGTCCAGCCGGGCACCGAACCCAGAAACCAGCCCATCCTGCGGAGACGACTGCAAGACCGCCTCAGCAGAGATCTCTTCCGCGGCATGCGCAGACGTCGAGAGCGCGACCAGTACTCCCAGGATCATGTTCCCCCCCCATTGGTTGTTCTCTCTGGACGCAGTCCGTTCGCGATTTATTCGATCGGATCGTCGCAAAACAGAGCAGGCAAGTCCGGCTGTCTGTCTCGGCTTGTTGGACACCATCAAAACGCAGGAAGAGAACCGTTTGGGGCGACTTTTTTGCTCAGCTCAAGCCATCCTTCAGCTCTCGTCGACGATCGCGGACCATTTTGCGGAGGTTGAACCGCTTGAGCAGCTTGCTGAAGTTGGCCGGCTTCATCTTCAGCTCCGCTGCGGCCCGCTTCTGCACCCACTGGTTGCGCTTGAGGGCCTCGATCATCCGCTCGACTTTGATCCGATCGACGGTGTTCTCAATGCCATCCGTGATCGGGAGCGCCTCTCGATGAGGCAGCTCGTCGACCAGCCCCAGCCGCGGAAGCTCATTGGTCTGGATGGGCTGGCGGGTGGTCTTGAACCGGTGCACCGCCCGGAACGCGAACGCGTGAAGCTGGCGGAGGTTCCCCGGCCATCGCCAGGTCGTTACCTTGTACAACGCGCTGGTCTGGAAGGCCACCTCGGGGAGGATCTCCTCTTCGCCATCCTGCATCATCGACTTCAGGTATCGGTACACCGCCTCGGTCCCCCGCCCCCGCAACGGAGGAAGCGGGATATGCGTCGCGCTCATCCGATACCACAGGTCCTCGCGGAAGTGCTCAAGGATCGCCTCGGTCGATGAGACGTCCACGTTGGTGCCCAGGATGACATGCAGCGGCGCATCCAGCGGGACCGACGCACGCGTCAGCCCCCCGAAGTGACGGTTCGGAAGCTCCAACAGCGGCAACAGGATCTGCTGGCCTTCCTCACCGAGGTTCTGGACCTCATCGAGGAACAGGGCGCGGCGCTCCCGGATCGCCCGCTGGATGGCGCCTTCCTGATCCATCGCTCCGGTGAACTCTCCCCGACGCGAGCCCGTCAGCTGCGTCACCAGCATGTTCGGATCCCCCTTGCGGAGCACCACCACCTCAAGACCCGATAACTTCAGGACATCTCGTGCGATCCGACGGGCGAGGACGCTCTTTCCCGTCCCCGTCTCGCCAGTAATCAGCAGGTTGGTCTGCCGGTGGCCCTGCAGCAACGACACCGAGTTCTCGATCACCTCAACATGCTGCGGATCGCTCATCAGCACCCCGAAGACGTCCTTGGGCTCAACCAGACGAGCCGGACGCGGCGACTGCTGGAAGCTCGGCAGCATGTTCCCGATCGCTTTCGCCAGACGCCGCAGCAGCTTGACGTCGTCGGCCGTGAACCGCCCCGCACGATGCTGATCATCGACATACAACGCACCCACCGCCTTGCCCGCATATGGGATCGCCACAGCCACCAGCGACTTCAGCTCGAAGGTCTTCACAGTCTGCGAGGTCTCTCGCAGCTTCGGATCGCTGTAGGCATCATCGGCGAGCCAGTAATCATTGGGCTCTTTGATCCGGCGAAGGACTTCCGCGCCGATGCCTGCCGCCTCGGCGCCACTCAGCTCGTTGTAGGAGAGCTGACGGCCGAGGCCAGGAATCCGGAGCATCAGAAGGACCCGGTGCGCGCCCATCGCACGTGTGATGACCTTGGCAAGGGCGACCGGAAACCCCTCAGGATCCTGCATCGCCTCGGTCAACTCGACGATGCTGGTCAGATCTGCCGAAGAACCGTCGGTCATCTGATCGCGAAGCGTCGCAGCACGGGCGGCGTCGTCTCCATAGAGCATCTTCGCAGCCTTAGCCAACGCTTCACGACGAGCGGGAAAGCTGCTCGGATCCATCTCCAGCCCAGCCGATGCGAGCAGAGTACTCCCAACTTCAAGACGCCAGGTCGGCTCGTCCACACCCGGTATCAACTCATACGCTTCTTCCAGGTGTCGTTGGCTAATCCGCAGGTGCGCGACACCACGCAACAGAGCAATCGTATGCTGGACCCGGGTATCATCAGTCTTAGCTGCCAACCGATGTGCATGGGTAAGCCCTTCCTCTACTCGTTTGGTATGAGCCAACGCGAATGCGTACTTAAGATCCATGCTATCTGCAACCACTGGAGATGTAGGAAACATCTCCGTACGTACCAATTCATGGAAGTCAATGACTTCTTCGAAGCGCCGCTCGCTGAAGAGTGCAAGCGCACGCAACAACGCGCGGCGCTCTTGAAGCACAGGGCTCTGCAGGGACTCAGATTCGCTCATAAATCGCTGTACCCAGACCCGGCCATCTGGAATTCGGCCGAGTTGGTACTCGAAGAGAGCGATATTGAAGATGAGCATCAACCGAAGGTCCTGTGCTCCGATTTCACGAGCGATTCGGGTACCTTCTTTACCAATCTTTCGCGCTTCTTTGTGTTTACCGATGACGTTGAGGATGGCGAATCGATTGATTCGAATCCCAACCGCAGTGCGATGATCTTCTTCGACGTCAGCCCGCTCCATTGCCAACGCAAAGAGTGCATCTGCATGCTCAAGGTTTTCATCCTTCCACAGCTTCGCAGCTTCAACCAGAGCCTCTTTCGGTAGATCAGGATTCATTTTCTGGGCGTCCAGTCGAGCCAACAATGCATCCCGACCAACCAATGGTAGCCTTGCTCTCTTCCGCAGAGTAAGCCAGCGCAATCGCATCCGAAGGCACGCCGTATCTCGAAGCGACGGATTAAGGCGCTCCGCATCATCGATACTGGACCAGGAAACTTCAAAGCGATTCTCCTGCATATGAATATGGGATACTTCTAAAGAAAAGAATGACGCAAGGGCACCATTCAGACGAGTCTTCGCGAGATCGAGCGCTTCATCATATTGGTGTAACCTTCGAAGAATACGAACGAATCGAAGATCCTCCTCACAAGTCCGATCATCAAGGCGCGCGAGAAGCTGAGCTGCCCCGCTCAGATCGCCCGCATTCTCCTTCAAGAAAGCAAGTCGAACATGAGCAGGACGAAACTGAACTGACTCGAGACGCTCACAAAGCGCGAAGAGCTCCGAAGGACGCGAGGCACCAAGATGACAAGCATTATCAAACAGCGCCTTTGCCAAATTGATTTCACCGAGATGGATAAAAGACCTGGCCAGCCAAAGCGGATCAACCTCGTGGCTTTTTTGGAGCAGGTCAATCAGTTGGGCTTGCGATTCAGGTTCGGGCGCGCCGTCTGTTGAGCGCTCCAGATACAATCGCAGATCCTCACCCCATCGTGCAAACCGATTGCTAACGAGGCGATCGATGTCATCTTGCCAACGTTTCGGCATATCCAAGACGAGCCGCTCTGGGATGCCTGCTGGCAGATCCGCGAGGAGCGCGAGAGTTTGCGTCAGTTCTTCATGAGAAGAGTCGATCTTCGACTCCTGATCCGATAGCTTCCGGATCAAAATGCCTGGTAGTTGTCTGGTACCTGCACTTAGTTCGCGAACCCGAATTGGTGTATGCACACCGTAAAACGAACACAACGCGTAAATTGAATCCCACCCCAACGCACCAACTTTAACCGTGCTCATGTTCGGAAGCATCCTTCGGGCAGCCCACAACACTGCAGCCCCTCGCGAAACCAGCGAAACCGATATTTCATCAAGGGCTCTCAAAAGAGCCGGGCTGCGATCTTCACGACGGCCGAAGAAAATCCCCCACGGAATCTTCGCAGCACGCTCGCTCGCATTCGCAATGGCGCGAAGAGAACCCTGAACAGACATCGGAACTGCATGATCCGGCGCGTTCGGAATAAGCAGCCGATAGAGAGCGGAAATTGGATCGTCTGTGCCAGACAAGTCGAGCATCTGACGCACTGGAGAACGGTTGAGCCGGAGCGCATACTGTGCCAGCGAACTCCGACCACTATCATTATCACCAACAATTGCCATCATACCTGAGCTCTGAAGATGAGCACTGACTCGACGCACCAGATCATCACGGCCATGAAACGGAAGATACCCACGCTGACGCTCCCATACACCGCCCGCCTCATGGAGCCGCTGTTTCAACTCGTCCAGGCTATTTAATCGCATCGCTGGATCAACCTGCATCAGATCTCCAACCAACTCATCGAGAAGTACTGAAATATCGGGGCGTAGTGCCCGCGCAGGAACCATCACGCCCGAGAGGACCGCCTGCCGAAGCATTCCGCTCTCCACCCACTGAAACGGACGTTGACCAGTCAACAACTCAAACAGAACTGCCCCGAGGCTATACAAATCGGAAGCCACACTGGCGGCGTGCCCTTCCAACACTTCGGGGGCGGCATAGCCCATCGTCCCACCCGCTTCACCGGGGTCACTACTCAAAGGACGCGCGGTACCCAGATCCAACAAGACGATCCCATCATCAGTCTGGAGGATGTTGTCCGGCTTGAGGTCGAGGTGCAACATTCCACAGTCGTGAAGGTAGGTCACGACCTCAAGCAGCTCTCCGAAGGCACGAAGGCGCGACCCAAGAGAACGAGAGACAGCGTCTCGACCAAGCGGCTTGCCATCCACAAAATCCATCACGAACCCAGACACAGGGTTGTCCTCGAAGCCCGACTGTTCAAGCAGCGCCCCCCGCCACTGGACAAGGTGAGGGTGGCTCAACCGACTCAGCCGATCCCCCTCTTCATGCAGTGTTGCCGCTGAGGATGAGCCGCTGATGCTGTATTTCAAGACACAGCGGTCGGAAAAAACGAGATCATGAGCACTGATGACCACTCGACCAGCGCCCTGCTGGAGGAGTTGAAGTGGCTTGTATCGAAACGTCGGACTGAAGTTCACTGAAGCCGCCATTTCAGGTCCTTGAAGATGAAATTTACTTGGAAATTGTATCCTATAAATTTCCATATGGAAATTCACTCACCAAAGAAAAAACAGCCAAAAGGCAAAATTTGGCTGTTCATACGATTACAATTTCAAGAATAGAGTACAGCTCAGAAAGCTGGCACGAAAGCTGCTCTGGGAATGGGCAACCCTCAACCGGAGCCATGAAAATGAAAATCACCCCAACCTTCGCCAGCATCACTCTCGCAGCCATTCTCATTGCCAGCCCCAATGCGACAGCAAACGGCACCGGACAGGATCACTGGGAGTGGGATACAGAGCTTCAAGACCGTCAGTGGCGGCAGGAAACGCTGAATTGGGCAGCAGCCATCCACCCGGCGAGCCCTTCGATCACGCTGGTCAGCCTGACCACGCCGCCACCGCGCGAGATGTACTGTGCGTACAACACGGTGCCCACGGTGAATGATTGCGATACGCATGAAGCGCTCCTTGAGGACTGGCTTCACGACTTCCTCGAGCTGGGCGCCAACGAGCCCGTCAACATCGATGATGTGCTGAGTTTTCCCGAAGAGTGCGTGACCATCTGCGCGCAGTAGCAGTGTTGAGACATGCTCTTGGGGACACACGCAGATCGAATTCCCTTAAATATATCCGTTATTTCCTTGTCTTTTAGGGTTCACAGGTGTACGAACAGCTTACCGACGTGTCGTCGGGTCAGCAGACAGTATTCGCCGAGGCCACTGGCTAGGTGACTGGGTGAGCACACTAACAGTCTTTTCATTTCAGATGAAGTTTTATTCTTTCATAAAATTGAAATAATGAAAATCAACAGGGCAATCCGAGACAACGCCCCGCGCTATCGCATCGAAACCATCGGCGAGTCTTATGTGTTTCTCACCTACGGATGGTTCATCCGAACAGGTGGATGTGCATGGCACCGATGGAGTCGTGCTCGGAGGTGCGCTCCGGATCACAGAGGGGCTTAAGGTCATTTACCCTGGTGCCGAGGTGACAGAGGGACCCCTACTCTGTCTCAGGTCCGCAGATGCTCCTCCCCCCCATCCTCGCTCGCAACCCGCGGTCTTCTCGCCGTCGTCGAGGATCCGTGTGCGATGATATTGGTGTCAGGGGGATTCGATGAGCCGTCGGCGTGCGCAATCGATGGGGACGCAAAAGGCGTTATCCTTGCACCAGACTCGCCCTGAGCGCACAGTAGAGCCGCGGATGAGACGACTGACAGAACGCTACAGCGTGGGGGACCGGATCGGTCGGGGGGGCGTCGGTGTCGTCTTCCGAGGATGGCAGACGGCGTTGGATCGGCCAGTCGCCATCAAGATCCTCCGCCCTGAGCTGACGCGTCATTCGGCGGTGGTGGCTCGTTTCGAGCGCGAAGCGCTGACGACGTGCCGGCTGCACCATCCGAACGTGGTCACGGTCTTCGACGTGGGGATCGCAGAGGACGGGACGCGTTTTCTGGTCATGGAGTTGTTGGAAGGAGAGACGCTGGCCGCGCGTCTGAAAGCGGTGGGTCGTCTCCCGCTGGAAGCGGTGATGCATATCGGCTGGCAGATCATCCGTGGGATGGGTGCGGGGCAGGGAGTGGGTCTTGTGCACCGGGATCTGAAGCCGGACAACATCTTCCTTCTGGCAGAGAACCACGTCAAGGTGCTCGACTTCGGTCTTGCGACGCTTTTGGATCGGGCGATGCCGCCGGCGGAAGGAGCGCCGGAGATGCGGCCACCGCTGAGCGAGGTGGGTGGCGCGCTCTCTGAAGGCGTCAGCGACAGCGACGACACGGTCTTCGATCCGTTGGACTCGATCAGCCCGACCGAAGAGATCTCTGAGGGCGCGCGGGCGCGGCTGACCCGACCGGGGACGCCGGTGGGGACGCCGCGGTATATGTCGCCAGAGCAGGTGCTTGGCTGGTCGGTGGACCACCGCAGCGACCTGTACAGCTTCGGCTGTATTCTCTATGAGATGCTTGCCGGGCGGAGCGCCTATGACGGGCCGAACAGCCGGGCGTATATGCACCAGCATCTGCATGTTCCGCCCCGACCGCTGGAGGACGTGGCAGAGGGGGTCCCTGCGCCGCTGGTCAAGATCGTCCACCAGCTTTTGGCCAAGAGCCCTTCGGAGCGGTACCCCGACTGGTCAGCGGTCGCCGAGGTGCTGCGTCAGGTTCGCCCGCAGCGTCGCCGCACCCGCATCACCGATCGGGAGATCACCCAGGATCTGATCCTGCCTGAGGCGCCGTATCGGTTTTTGGACTCGTTCACCAAGGCGAGCCGCGGGATTTTCTTCGGACGCGATCAGGACGCCGAGCGGTTCATCCGGACCTGGCTTCACCCCGACCAGCCGCCGATCGTGATTTTGACCGGTGCCAGCGGGGTGGGGAAGACCTCGTTTCTGTGCGCCCGGGTGATGCCTGGCCTCGAGGACATCGACACCCGGGTGATCCGCATCATCGGCGGAGATGATCCGATCCGGCAGCTTCGTGCGGCCATCGCCCGAGAGCTGGCCCAGCGAAGCGAGCTGAACTCGCTGCCGGAGCTTTCGGAGATGACGCCGATGCAGGCGTTGGACACCCTGGTCGCCCATGAGGGTCGTCCGGTCGCGATCATCCTCGACCAGCTCGAAGAGATCTTCACCACCGGCGGACGGGCGGAGGCGGCTGAGCTGCAGGCCACCCTCGCGGCGATGATTGCCGGCGGCACTGGCGGTGCCCGGTTCATCCTGTCGCTGCGCGAGGATTACCTGGGCACCCTTCTCCGGACGCTCCACCCGCTGCCCATCGACGTGGTGACCCGGACGATCCCGCTCCGCCCGCTGGAGGCTGATGATCTGAAGGCTGCGCTGGAGGGGCCTTCGAAGCGCGGGCTGCCGGTCGCCTACCGGCCGTTTCTGTTCGAAGAGGGCCTGGTCGAAGAGATCATCTCGGACCTGCTGGCCGACCCTGCAGGAGAGGTCGCGCCGCGGGTGCAGGCAGTGGGGGCGCGGTTGTGGGAGATGGTTCGCGAATCGCCCGAGCCGATCATCACCCGAGCACACTACCGGGAGCGGCTGGGCGGCGCCCATGGGATCCTCGCCCGAGTCCTCGATGAAGCGATCGCCGATCTGCCGCTGGGCGACCAGGGCGTGACCAAGGAGCTGCTGCGGGCGTTGACGCACCTGCCCGGCTCGCCGACCTCTCGGCCAGCGCCAGAGTCGGAGCTGACCGCACACGCCGACTGGGAGCGCCGCCAGCAGATCCTGCGCCGGCTGGAAGATCGATGGCGGGTCGTACAAGGATTCACCGATCCCCGGTGGCCCGAAGAACGAACCTACCGGATCACCCATGAAGCCCTGGTGGCCCGCATTCAGCAGTATGGTGAGGACGGGACCGGCCGCAACCGGGCGCGCCAGCTGTTTCATCAGGGACTGAGCCTGTGGCTTCAGGGCGGCCGGCAGGACAGCGACCTGCTCCCAGAGCGCCACTTCGACGAGGTGCAGCGCCATATCGAGGAGCTGGTGCTTCGGACCCAGAGCGAGCTGGCGTTCTATGAGGCCTGTCTGACCATCCACAACGAAGGGTGGATGCGCCGGCACCTCGAAGCGCGCCGAGCGCGGAGCCGATCGCGGATGCTGTTCACGCTGCTGCCGGGGCTGTTCATCTTGCTGGGGGTGACGCTGGGGCAGGCGCCGGTTGGCTTCATCACGCTGCAGACGCTTCGGGTACGCCTGGCGATCGCGCTGTCGCTGCCGGCGCCGGACCTGTCCGACGCGCCGCTTCGGGGCGCGAATCTCGCTGGCAACGCGC
>JBCBLB010000611.1:0-5885 GCA_038520555.1 Myxococcota bacterium
GTGGGGCAGGGCCACGCCCTGACCACGCGGGTCTTCCAGTTCGAGTATGTGACGCCGACGCGGCTGGAGACCACACCGCTCCCGCGGAACGGGGTGCGCGCAGGGGTGGGCCTCATCGCAGGGGTGGGGCCGGTCTGGCTGCGGCTGGAGGCAGCCGAGACGCTGGCCGCCCTGCCGTCCGCTCATCAGGTCGAGGGGGAGCTTGCCGTCAAGGTGGCGCCGATGGTCTCGGCACGGGCGCTGTTCCAGGCTGAGGCGCGCCGGCTGCGTGGCGACATCGGCGGCGCGTCGTTCGATGTCCGCGACGACCTGGTGATGCTGACCGTCGGGGCGACCTGGCGGATCCCGTTGCCCTGAGTTTTCGGGGCTTGCGGGTGGGCGCGGTTAGAGCCATGTTGATGTTCGATCTCTCTACTGTCCGCGCCTCGTTTCCGGGTGTCACCGACGATGACGCGTACCTTGACAGCGCCGCAAGCGCGCAGAAGCCCGCACCGGTGCTGGCAGCGCTTCAGCACGCCTACACCAACATCTGCGCCAACGTCCATCGGGGCGTGCATCGCCGCTCGCAGCAGGCCACACAGGCGTTTGAGGCGGCGCGGAAGACCGCTGCGGCGTTCATCGGCGGACGCTCGGATGAGCTGGTCTTCGTGCGCGGCGCGACAGAGGGGCTGAATCTGTTGGCCAACAGCCTCGCCGCGACCCGGATCGGACCCGGGGATGAGGTCGTGGTCACTGAGATGGAGCATCACGCCAACCTCGTGCCCTGGCAGATGGTCTGTCAGCGCCGCGGCGCCACGCTTCGGGCGATTCCCCTCACCGATGAGGGCGCGCTGGATCTCTCTACGCTCGATCGGCTGCTCGGCCCGAAGACGACGGTCCTCGCCTGCGTTCATGCCTCCAACACGCTGGGCACCATCAACCCCATCTCGACGTTGGCTGCGGCGGCTCATGCGGTGGGGGCGCTGTGTGTGGTCGATGGGGCGCAGGCGACTCCCCACATCCCCGTCGACGTTCAGGCGCTCGGTGTGGACGCCTATGTGTACAGCGGCCACAAGATCTACGGACCGACCGGGATCGGCGCGCTCTGGGCGCGGCGGGCGCTGCTGGGGGAGCTGCCGCCCTGGCAGGGGGGCGGCGACATGATCCGCACCGTCGCGCTGGAGCAGAGCACCTACAACGACGTTCCCTTCAAGTTTGAGGCGGGTACGCCCCACATCGCGGGTGCGGTGGGGATGGCCGCGGCGATTCGCTGGCTGGAAGGCCTGGGCTGGGCGGCGCTCCAGGCCCATGAGGACGATCTGCTTCAGTATGCGATCGCACAGCTGGAGACGGTGCCTGGGGTGAGCCGGGTCGGAACCGCGGCGCCGCGGGTGCCGTTGGTGACATTTGTGATGGAGGACTTCCATGCCCATGATGTGGGGAGCATCCTGGACAGCGTCGGTGTGGCGGTGCGCACCGGACACCACTGTACCCAGCCGGTGATGGACCGGTATGACCTGGCGGCGACGGTTCGGGCGAGCTTCGCCGCACACAGCGCTCGGGATGAGGTCGATCGCTTGATTCGAGGGCTCCACCATGTTCGCGAGGTGCTTGGATGAAGCTATATGATGCCTGGATCAAAGAACACAGCAGGTCGCCGCGTTTCCAGCCGCCCCTCGCCGAGTTCACCCATAAGGCCCGCTGCAACAATCCGTTGTGCGGCGATCGGGTAGACATCACCGTTCAGATCGAGGATGGCAAGCTGGCGGCGCTGGGGATGAAGGCGCGGGCCTGTGCGATCACGAAGGCGTCGGCGTCGTTGATGAGCCTGTTGGTCACCGGACAGCCGCTCGCGGCCCTGCCGGCGCTGGCAGAGCGGGCGAAGGCCGCGGTGGATGCGGACGAACCGGCGCCGACGGATCGGGATGAGATGGCCCCGTTGGTGGTGGTTCGCACCGCCCCGTCCCGACGCCGCTGCGCAACCCTTCCCTGGGAAGCCCTGCTGGAGGCTGTCGCCATGGAGCGCTCATAGCGGGTCACAAATGACCGCGTTCATTCCGGAACGGTCGGCGTGTCTGGCGCGAACTGCGTCGAGGGCTTCTGGTGTGTCGACGTCGATGTGGACGCCGGCGTGTCCGACGGCCACGAGCCGGCGCCGATCGAGGTTGGCGGCGAGGATGTTGCGCGCGCCGACGTCTCCGCTCAGCGCGGCCATCTCCGCGAAGTGCTGACGTCCCCAGAGGACGGGGTGGCCCTGCCGCTTGTCGTGGATGGGGACGCAGATGCTGGCGCCGTCCTGGGGGGCGAAGGCGTCGATGAGCGCTTGGACGTCGCTTTCTTGGATGAACGGCATGTCTCCGAGCGCGATCAGGGCGCCGTCGACGGTGTCGGGGAGGGCGCGGACGCCGGCCCGCAGCGAGGTGCTCATCCCGGCCCGGAAGTCCGGGTTGTGCACGAAGGTGACCGGCAGATCGGCGACCGCGGCCTGGACGGCGTCGTGCTGGTGGCCGGTGACGACGATGATCGGGCGCGCCGCCGTGTTGAGCAGGGTCTGGATGGCCGTCCGGATCAGCGGCTGACCGCCGATCTCGACGAGGAGCTTGTTCGCTTCGCCCATCCGAGTGGACCGCCCGGCGCCGAGGACCACGGCGCCGATCTGCGGCTGGATGGGGGGCGCCGGCTGCCGGGCGTGGGGACGGGTGGGGATGTCCTTGAGCAGGCCCCCGACCCCCATCGCGGCCAGCTCGCTGGAGGTCGGGGGGTGGCCGACGAGCACCCGCTGGAGGACGGTGTCGAAGCCGCTGGGCTTCGGGGAGCGGGCGCAGCCGGGCACGCCGATGACCGGCGTGTGCTTCTTTCGGCCGAGCATCAGCAGGTTCCCTGGATCCATGGGCAGGCCGAGGTGTTCGACCACGCCGCCGATGGACTCCAGCGCAGCGGGCAGCATGTCTCGCCGGTCGATGATCGCGGACGCGCCCAGAAACAGGACGAGGTCGAGGCCCTGCTCGATCTGTTCGGTGAGGGCCTGTGCGATGGGCGGGCGCGCGTGGGGCACCCGATCGACCCGGACCAGCGCAGCGTGGAGGGCGGCCAGCCGCTCGCGTTGGACGGTCTCGGCTCGCTCGAGCAGCCGCGCGGGCAGCCCGGGAACGTCGGACAGGATCAGGCCGACGCGGCGCGCGCGGAGCGGCGCAATCCCCATCAGCCCACCGGCGGCCCGGGCGCGCGCCGCGGCGCGCGTGACCAGCGCGCCGGGGACGGCGTAGGGGATGATCTTGTCGGTGCCCACCATCTCACCGGCTCGGACCACCGACCACGGCGGCAGGGTCGCCACGGTGATGCCCTCATCGACCTGGTTGACCGCGACGATGGCATCGGCGTTGACCACCAGCAGCCCGTCCTCGGTGGCGAACAGGTTGACGCGGCCGGTCATCGCCCGGCCACGCTCGATGCTCGGCTGAACGATCGCGACGCTCAGGGCATCTGCGGCGGCGTCTTCATGCAGGTCGCCGTCCTCCAGGCGCGCGACCTCGACCGATGCGACGCCGGCGGCCTTCAGCGCGGCGAGCTCCTCATCGCCGAGGACGGTTCCTTTCCGGAGCATCGCGCCGCTCAGCCGATGGCTATGGGCGAGGATCGCGCCGTGGGCCCGGGCCAGGGGGACAGGGCCGAATTTCATGCCGGCGCCTGGCGGAGCACCTGGGTGACCTCAGCCAGGATCGCGATCGCGATCTCGGCTGGAGAGCGGGCGCCGATGGATAGCCCAACCGGCCCATGAATCCGCCCGCGCGCGGATTCATCGAAGCCCGCTTCTGCGAGCCGCTGCAGGCGAGACGCGTGGGTCTTTCGGCTGCCCAGCGCTCCGATATAGAACGCCGGGCTCTGGAGCGCCAGCTCCAGCGCCGGGTCGTCGAGCTTGGGGTCATGGGTCAGGGTGACGATCGCCGTGCGCGCATCGGGAACAAGCGCTTCGAGGGCATCGTCGGGCCACTCGTCGTTCAGCACGACACCGGGAAAGCGCTCCTGCGCGGCGAACGCCGCGCGCGGATCGATGATCGTGACAGAATAACCCGCGGTCTGCGCCATCACCGACAGCGGCTGGGCGATGTGTACGGCGCCGACCAGCAGCATCCGCAGGGGCGGGCTGTAAGGGCGGATGAACACCGCGGCCTGCCCGTCCGCATCCTCGATCAGGACCGGCCGATCGGAGCGGAGCGCCTGGAGGACGCCCTCATGGTTCGGATCGGCGTCATCGTCTGGGCCGGCGAGGCGCTGGGTGTTCTGTGGGAAGTCGGTGATGACGGTGATCGGCTTCTTCGCGGTCCGGGCTGCGAGCAGGGCGTTGAGGAGATCGGGGGTCACTGGACAGGCTCCACATAGACGCGCACCCGGCCGCCGCAGGCCAGCCCGACCGCCCAGGCGTCTTCGTTGGAGACGCCGAACTCCAGCATCCGTGGTGTGCCGTCCTTCATACTGTCTAAGGCCGCTTCTACGACCTTGCCCTCTACGCAGCCGCCGGAGACAGAGCCGACGAACAGCATGTCATCGCGAACGACCAGGTGGCTGCCGGCGGGGCGGGGCGAGCTGCCCCAGGTCTGCACCACGGTCGCGATGGCCACGGTATGGCCGCCAGCACGCCATGCCGCGGCCTGCTCCAGAACATCTCCCTGCGGATCGGTCATCAATCCCTCCTGAACGATAAACATCGAATCGTCAATCGTTAATTTAACGATACAACGTCTGGGTAGTTTGAACACTGCAGGTCACAACCGCTCTATGATGATCTTCCACTCTTCGATAGGAACACCACGATGGCACTGACGATTGACGAGACGATTCAACTTGAGGCGCCTCCGGAGCGCACCTTCCAGGCGCTCCAGGACGCTGAATTGATCGTACGGTGCCTCCCCGGCGCCAAGCTGGTGCGCATGGTGCATGAGCGGAAGTTTGTCAATCAGATGAAGGCCAAGCTTGGCAGCGTCCGGGTCGTCTACAAGGGCGACCTCGAAATTACCGACCTGTTCGAGGATGAGCTGCGGATGCTGGTTCATGGAAAGTGGAACGAGCGGGGCGGCTCTGGCTCCGCGGAGATGAACATGACCATTCAGGTCAGGAAAATCGACGCCGGCACGGAAGTCAACTTCGATGGGAAGGTGGAAGTCGTTGGGCGAATCGTCAATTTCGCCCGCGGCATGATGGACACCGTCTCCAAGGAGCTGTTCAAACAGTTCGCCACCAAGATGAAGGCAGAGCTGGCCGCCGCCGATCAGGCCGCGGAAGCCGCTGCCGCTGCGGAGACCGCTCCAGAAACGGCTCCAGAAACGGCTCCAGAAACTGCTGCAGAAACTGCTGCAGAAACTGCGGCTGTCGCTGCAGGGACCGCTGCGGTGGAAGATGTCGCTGCGGTTGCATCGGCGGCATCTGGAGATGCCGCGGTGATCGCTGCGACTGCCGCAGCGAAGGCCGCCGCTGAGGCCGCAGTCGCCGCGAAGGCGGCGGCAGAAGCGGCGAAGGCGGCGGCCGAGACCGCGGCGGCCGTTGCCAACGCCCTGACCGTGCGTCAGGAAGAGGAAGAGGAAGAAGACGGCTTGAACGTCGTTGCCCTGACCTTCACGGCGATCTGGAATTCGATCACCGGGTTTTTTGAGGGGATTTTTGGCGGGAACGACCGCCGCTGACGGCAAGGGCATCTTTGAGGGCGGCCAGGCTCTCCAGGTTGTGGACCGGCCGCATCTCATCGACGTGGGGCAGCATGGCGCGCACGCCGGCGGCTCTGGGCTGGAACTGTCGGAATCGCAGCAGGGGGTTGAGCCAGATCAGGTGGCGGCAGGAGTCGTGCAGCCGCTTCATCTCAACGCCCAGCCCTTCGCCCAGGTCCCGATCGATGCCGTCGGTGATGAGCAGCA
>JBCBLB010000085.1:0-19985 GCA_038520555.1 Myxococcota bacterium
ACCTGCTGACCGCGCTTCGGGAGGTCCGCCAGCCCTGCCATGGCCGCGGTCCGGTCGACCCGGTCATCGCCAGCGATGCGATCCGGCGGGCCATCGGGCGGCTGTTTCAGTGGAGCGAGGCGGTCGGTCTTGAGCCGCCGAAGCTCAACTTCGTCCTGACCAACGGCGACATCCTGTTCGCGCAGCGCGCCGGGATGGAGCTGCACCTGGCCGCCCGGCCAGGCATGCTCCGCATCTCCAGTGAACCCACGGACGCGCAGCCCTGGACCGCGATCCCCGAAGGGCACCTCCTGGTCGCGGATGCCCAGCAGGTGCATCGCATCGTCTCTCCGCCGGATCACTTCCGGGTCTCCTGGCCGGCGCCCCTTCAGCCGCCACCCCTGAGACCCAACGTCAAGATCCTCCTGGACTGAGCCGAAGGGCTCCGGGTAACAGGAGCCTCCATGAGCCGTCCCTCGCATCCGCTCGCCCCATCGCGGCCCAGCATGGGTCCGGAGATCCCGGAGCCGTTCTTCCTCTTCATCCTCAATCCCCCGTTCTCTGGCTCGACCGCCCTGGCTCGGCTGCTCTGCTCCGTTCCAGGCAGCGCCATCCTCAACGCGTTGGGGGAGGGGCTTCGGTACCTGCCCCGATGGCATGAAACGAACCGCTGGGATGACCGCGCCCCGCCCCCCACCGCCCTGCGCGACATCTGGATGGGCAAGCTCGCCCAGAACGCTCAGGACTTCGGAGAGCCCGCTCGCATCATCATCGAGAAGAGCCCGCCGCTGCTGGTGCACCTGGACGCGGTCCTTGAGATGTTCCCCCGATATGGGATCTTTGGCTTCAATCGAGACCCATACGGCTTCTGCGCCAGCGTGATCCGAAGACAGATCCCGCCGCTTCCGGGGATGACCCTTGCCCACAGCGCCGCCGCCCGGTGGCTACGCTTCAGCCAGATGCTTCGTCGACACATCGACGCCCGAACACTCCTCTGGTTGCGCTACGAGGACCTCTGCGACCAACCAAAGGTCTCTGCTGCTCGGCTGATTGGGCGATTTCCCCAGCTTCGAGGCGTAGATTTTACCCGACCGCTCTCGGTCAAGAATCGCCCTCCCCAGCCGCTGGCCAATCACAATTCACACCAGATCGCACAGCTTTCCCGGGAGCAGCGCGCACATATCGCGGAGACACTGCATCAGGACCCTGAAACGGTGCGATTCTTCGGCTATGCCATCGAACCCATGAGATGATAAAGAAGAGAACCGCCGATGGGCGATGCAACGCTCCCGGAGCCCCTCCTGATGTATCGAATGTACCGGTTCCCTTTGTTCAACAATATTCTTTTCCATATCAGCCTGCTCGGTGCCCTTCCGCTGTCTGGTTGCGGCGTGACGCAGACTGAGCCGGTGAAGGAAGAACGATCGGTCTCCGCCCAGGCGAACAGGGACGAAGCGGAGAGCTGCCTGCGGACCAAGATTTTGGACGACTATCAGGAGGACTGGGCGGTCCGGACGACGAACAACAAGACGCTGCAGGAGGGCGAGGATCACGTATACAGCGTGATCCTGTATGCCGGTAACGAATATCGGATTCAGGGATGCGGGGATCAGGCCTCGGTAGACGTCGATCTGGTCCTCTATGACGCAGATGGCAATGAGATTGACCGAGACGAGAGCGTCGACCGTGAGCCCCTCCTGATGTACACGCCCCGGAAAACCGCGACGTTCTATGTGGTGTTGCATGCTGCAGATGTCGCAGGGCAGGCCACCGCCATCGCGATGGCCGTCACCTACCGCTGACCAGCGGCATCCTCTCTGGTTTGGGGGGGGAGGTATACGATTATCGCAGCATCCGAACGTCGACGGCGATCCCGGTGCTGACCCAATGGCCTGAGAAACGCTCTTCTTCGAGCGCCTCTTCGAGGCATCGGGCCAGGACCTCAGATTGTTCCACGGCAGAAGGGGGAACATCGACGCGGTCGATGCGCCCGTCCATCCTCACGTTGAGGATGACCAGCGTTGAGGCGCCCAACGGCGCACCGTAGCAGTCCATCACCCGTTGATGGGTGCGCTGTGCCCCCAGGACACGCGCTGCGTGTTCCCGGCTTTGGTGTTGGTACACCGTGCGCAATGCTTCGACAGCCTGAGCGCCGTTGTTTCGCCGTAGCGGTAGGGTCGCGATGGGCGCCTCGGTTGAGAGCGCCTCGATCGAGACACCTCCCGCAGCCTTCGGCGGGGTCACCGTCAACCCCGCCAGAGAGGACGCCACCGCAGGGATGGGCACAGACACGCTGGGGACCTGAACCTCGGCCGCGCCCAACCGATACAGCATGCTCGTTGTGTCCATCAGCGCGCCCCATGATGTGGATCGATCGGTGAGGAGCGCGGCAGATTCGCCCTCGACAAGCATCGGCTGCGGCGCCACGCGCTCCGCGACCATATGCGGTGTCCCGCCGCGTTGAACGACCAGGACCGGCGTCGCCCGTGACTTCGTCCCTGGAATCTGGAGCAGATCCGTTGCAGAGACCGCCGCATATAGTGAGGTGAATCCTGCCATCTCTGCTTGGATCGCGACCGTATCAACGGCCTGAAGCGGTGCGCTGGCGTCGGCCACCAGAAGCAGCGCCTCTCCAGAAGGATACGCCTCTCGCGCGCGCTTGAGCAGCGCAGGGAGCGCTTGCACATCCCCTGTCGGCAGCCCCTGCGCGTCGAACGTGTACAGATCTGCCCCGTCGACCCGGACAGCGTTTGCGGTGATCTCGATCAGCGCGAGCGAAGCCTCGCCCCCAGCGAGCATCCGATCGAGCGCCTCAGGTGGCCCCTCCAGCGGCTGATAAATCTCCGTCGATGTGGGTTGAGCCGAGAATGTGGGATGAATGAACCGGCGCAGGGGGGTCTGCGCGGCGGCGTCGACCTGTGGGACCCGGGCGTTGACGGGGACCGTCAACGGTGCGACCACCGACGTAAGCTGCCACACCACCCACACACCTGACCCCAGGATCGCGACCAGTACCAGCCCTGAGAGGACCAACAGTGCCTGAAGCAGGTCCCGGCTCCGATCCCGGACCGTCGGAGGAGGCTCTGAAGGCGTCGTGGATGTCTTCGATGCAAGCGCGGGGAGGGGAGATGGCGCAGGAGGCTCCATCAACGCTTCCCGAAACGCCTCCATCGTCTTCAGCCGCCTGGTTGGATCCGGCTCGGTGGCCCTCCGGACCGCCTCGCGCAGATCGCTGGGGATGGTCTCGGGTAGCAGGATCGGGCCTGCAAGCTTCGTCGCGACCACTTCACCCAGGCCACCCGGGTATATCTCTCGACCCAGCAGCGTCTCCGCCAACGTCTGCCCCAACCCGTAGATGTCCCGCTGCTGGAGGTTCGGCGTCGTCCCCACAAAGACCTCGGGCGGGAGGTAGTGTAACGAGCCCTGGATCGCGTCCTCCAACGTCAGCCGAGGTTGATCGAGGGCGTGAGCGACGCCAAAATCCACGATGCAAACCCCACCCTGGTCGCGCCGGATCAGGTTGGCGGGCTTGATGTCCCGATGAAAAATCCCCCGAGAGTGTGCATACTCCAGCCCCTCGGCGGCGAGGCGGATCAACCGTCGGGCTTCATGCGGATCCATCGGACCGGCGCGTCGGATCTTCTCCAGATCCTGGCCGGCGACATGCTCCATTACGATGAACAGCTCATGAGTCGTCGGATCCTCGCCCACGTCCATGATGCGCACGATCGTTGGATGTTGAAGCGCTGCGAGGGTGTCCGCCTCTTGAATGAACCGCGCCCGCGCGGTTTCATTGTGGACGGTGCCCATGATCTTGAGCGCCGCCTGTAGACGACGTGTCAGCGCCTTGTGGCACAGGTACACCGAACCCATCCCGCCTTCGCCCAGCGGGCGCTCAACGATCCAGTCGCCGATGCGTTCTCGTCGCGTTTTTGTGGTGGATGAAGGGGCAGGGGGTTGCACGGTCTTCTCCTCTGTACCGATTGAGTCGTCCGAGACGCGCCCAGGGATTTTCTGACGCCCGCTTTTCTGTAGATGGGGGCGCTTTATCGATGTCGGGAACCCTGAGGATCGTGTGCTGTCTGATGAATGTGCCACCCCGTCTCCGTGACGTCCGGTCGATTCAAGAGGGTGTGCGATTCATCCTGGAGCCCTTGTCATGAAACGCATCATCGTCTTCGCGCTGCTCACCTTCTCCGCTGCTGCGTTGGCCCAACAAGAGGATGTCATCGATGAAGACACGCGACCGAAGACGTACCGCCAGGTCACTGAGCTGGACGAAGATGATTTCAAAGCGCTGGAGATGGATGGGGAGCTGGTGCGCCCAGGAATCATCCGTACTCAGGAGCGTTCTCCCACCACATTCCACCCGATGATTACACTGCGGACCGACTTCAACGCCGAGATGGCCAGTTCGATCGACGATATCCGCTGACCACCCATGCGAAACGGTCTGCTTGTGTTCGCCCTGCTCCTGGGGATCGGTCTCACGGTCTTCTCCAATGCCTGGGGAAGACCCGCCTCTCCCTGGACGGAGTGGGCATCAGGCTTTGAGGTCGGCGTTTTCCCGGTTGATGATACGTCGATCACCGTGGTGCGCCTCGACCCCGGGAAGTGGGCGTTGGAGCTGGTCGCTGGCGGGGACACCGCAGGCAACCAGACCGCCCGGCAGTGGGCGAAAGCCAACAACCTCGTCGCTGCCACAAACGCCGGCATGTTCCATACCGACTACAAGACCCACGTCGGCGCGATGAAGGCGCCCGGTCGGACCGATCCTGCGAACCGCAAGTATCAGTCGCTGGCTGTCTTTGGGCCGACCACGCCGGGACTCCCACCGTTCCGCATCCATGACCTGGACGCAGAAGGTGCGAACCTGCCCGCCTTGATGGCGCCGTATCGGTACGCCATACAGAACCTGCGACTGATCAAGCGGCCCGGCCAGAACCGGTGGGGCAACCAGCCGCGTGCATGGAGCGAGTCCGCCCTTGCGGAAGATGATCATGGACGACCGCTCATGGTCTTCAGCCGAGCGCCGTTTTCCATGAAGCGGTTCAATCAGATCCTCCTCAACCTTGGGATCGGCGTGGTCGCGGCACAACACCTTGAAGGGGGGCCAGAGGCGCAGCTCTACCTTACTCTGGGGGGCCGAGAGCTGGAGATGGTCGGAAGCTATGAGACCGGATTCAACGAAAATGACGATAACAAGAGTGCATGGCCCGTCCCCAACGTCATCGGCGTGCGACCGGTCGCTCCATAAAGCGGCTGCTTCGTCAAGCAGGGGTTCCGTCGATAGGGAGTCTTGATAAAATCGGCTTTGATGGTCACTCTTCTGGGAACTGTGAGCGATAGGTTCGTATCACGGCCTCAAAGCGTTCTGTTCCCCATCGCATCGCGAGGCTGTCGAGGTACAGCAGGGCCGGCAGTCGGGCTTCCGGGCCGAAGCGACGCCCCATCGTCTCCTGGCAGGTGAGCAGGACCGTCACCACCTCGACCGGCTCTGCGTCTCGCTCATACAGCACCGCCAACATCAGACAAGCGCCCAGGTAGCCGACCACATCGACGCTCCGTAGCGCCAGACGTCGCGCCGCGATCGCATCGGTGATCGCGCCCTTCAGGTCTCCACGCTGCGCCAGATTGCCTGCGCGGCCCAGCGCCGCGTGTCCGGCGATCGCCCACTCGCCCTTCTGCATCGCCTCGATGAACAGCTCGTCGTGGCTCGTCCCTGCCGGGGGCTGTGCGTTATGCCCGGAGAACGCGAGCATATCGAGGTTCAACTGCATCCGCGCTGCGTCGTCCTCCAGCCGCCCGGCGAGCCGGACCGCCTCAGAGAGCACCGCGAGGCTCTGCTTGGAACGCCCCATCCCGGACAGGACAAGCGCACGGTGACGGAGCACCCCGATCACCCGGTCCTGCTGTCCGGCGTCCGCGAAATGGCGGGCTGCGCGGCGAAGCGCCTCGTCCGCTGCGTCCATCTGCTTCTCGGCGATAAGCGCCTGGGCGAGTTGTTGGGTCGCCTCTCCGGCCTGGGAATGATCGCCCAGCGCTGCGAAGACATCCGCCGAGACGTCCAGGTGATCCCGCGCCGCAGCGCTCTGGCCGCGGTTGAGCTGGATTCGGCCCAGCACGTAGCGCGCTCGGGCGCGGATCCCCGATGCTGCCCCCGATGCCTCGCGCAACGCCTCCTCTGCGAGGCCGAGCGCGCCGCTGAAGTCCCCTTGGACCATCCGCGCCAGCGCGATCTCGTGCAGCGCCTCGACAGCCGCCTCTCGATCTCCCGCAGCCCGCGCTGAGGCCAGCCGGGTGCGGTGCCGGTTCTGGTGTTGTTGTGCGCTCATCATCGACGTTACTCCTGGCTGATAAGCCGCTCATACAGGTCTTCGATCGTCTTCGAGAAGTCCTCGCTCGCGGCCTCTCGGATGGACTGGTGCTGGCTGCCCCAGGCGATCATTCGCTCCAGGGTGGCGTCATACTGGGCGCGGGCTTCGGATTCCGCGGCCTCCACGTCGGCCAGTCTCGTGCGTCTGGCCGCCTCTGCCGCTTCGACCCCGACCTCTGCTTCGGAGACGCTGCGCTGATCTTCCTCGGACTGGGCCAGGATGTCATCGATCTGGGCGACGATGCCGGAGTCGACCTCGTGCGCCGCCTGCGTCTGTGCCTCCATCTCCTGGGCGTGGGTGTGAACCTGCTGCGCCGCCGGCTCGGCGCTCCCGCTGGCCTGCTCGCTGCCCTGGAGCGCCGGGCCCGCGCTCTGGACCGCGCCCGCCCCGCCGCCCGCCGCCGGGACCAGGCCGATCAGACCCAGAAAGCCTGTGATCATCTGGCTCAGCCCCGCCGCCACGCCGCCGGTCAACGAGGTGCTCTCGATGCTCAGCCCCGACTGCTCGTCGGCCTGCTGGTGAAGCGCCTGCTGCGCTGCCGGCTTCTCGGCCAGCTCCTGCTCGTTGCGCGCCACGTTCTCTTGCTGCTCCGCCGAGCCCTGCTCGATCTGGGCGAGCCCCTCCCGATCTGCGTCGATCTCCGCGCGCATCTGCTGGACCCGGGGCGCTTCCCCCCGAAGGCGAAGGTTCTCATCCAGCAATGCGTCGATGCCCTCTGCGATCGCGTCCAACTCGGCTTCGTCCATCACCGGGGGCGCAGGCAGCGGATCGGTGACGGCGGCCACCATCTCGTCCGGGTCCGCGGCCCCGCTCATCCCCTGCGCCCGCGCTTCGTTCACGATCTCCCAGAACGTCGCCCCCTCATCCAGCGCCTCGGACTCGGTGATGATGCTCTCATCACCAGATGATCCGCCTGCGGCCTCCTCTTCCGGGCTGCCGCTGATCGCGTCCCAGATGACGCCCTCGCCGGCGAGGAGGGACTGCATATGGCCGGTCAACGCGCCCGTCGAGCCGCCCGTACCCTGGTGGCCGTAGCCCTCGCGCCGACCGCCGTCTATGTTCGACCGGAAGTCGAGCCGGGTCTTCTGGTCGAACCTCTGATCCTTGATCTGCTGGGTGGTCTTCCCCTTCATCGCGGCCTGCTGGGCGTACTTGTTGTCCTTGGCCGCCAGATACTGTTGGCGGGTCATGCCTTTGGACCATGCGTTGACCGACTGGCGCTGCAGCCGCGCCATCTCCTCTTTCGACGGTGGCGTCGATGAGTTCTCGCCTCTCCTGAACGCCTCGCCGGCCTGCGTCTGCTGCGCCCGGATCCGGCTCTGGTCGCGGATGGCGGTCATCGTCGCGGATTCATCGCCCTTGATGGTAGATCGAAGGCCCTTGCCCAGGCTCCCATGTGCCTGGCTGGCCGTCTTGAACTCGCCGACGCCGTCCCGGGCGGTGCCGTAGATGTCGTTCTTCCATTTGCCCGGAAGGTTGCCGCCCACGAGCCACTTGGAGGCCGTCCCCGCTCTGGTCCCCTTTCCGCCTCCGCTGAGGTCGTGGCCGGTGCTGTCGCCGAGCCGGTTCCGCCGCTTCTCCGCGGCACTCCCCCGCGCGCTGTCGATCCGCCGCATCGTATAGGAAGCCGCGAACGCTGAGACGTTGTTCTGCATCGACTCTGCCCGGGCATACTGGGTCTCTGCGTCCGCGTCGCTCGCCGCGATCTGGATCGCCCGACCCACCGCCACCATCATCTGCAACACCGACAGGATCAAGCCGATCCCCGAGTTCAGCTCGCCCAGCCAGTTGGCGATCTTCATCGTCCAGGTGCTCAGCTGCAGCAAAAAATTCCCCACCGCCGCGACCCCGGGGATCAACACCATCGGTGGCAACAGCAACAACGAGCCCGTCGCCAGCAGCGCAAGCGAGACGACATAGAGCATCGTGCTGATGAACGCGACGGTATTGTTGATTCCCGTCAGCAGGTTCAAGAACCCCTCGATCCGGGTGATGATGTCGCTGTCCGAGCTGAACATCTGATCGACGCCCTGCCTGGCGGTCCCATAGGTCGCGTCCCACTGGCCGTGGAAGTAGTCCTCTCCGGTCAGGGCCATCTCGCCGAGGGCGACGATGCCTGGCACCCGCGGGATCGCGCCGCTCGCGGCGTTCATCATCGTGTCGACGACCATCGCGTCGATCCCGGCCGAGACGCCCGAGACCAACCCCTGCGCCAACGCGTTCGTGATCAGCCCCGCCTTCTCCTGCGCGGAGAGCGGTCCACCGCCTGAGTCGCCCTCCGCCGCAGCGTTCTGGGGCGTCTCCCCCGACGCGGCCGACTGCTGCGCCATCTCCAACGTCGACTGATCCAGCGCATGACCCCAGAAGTCATGCATCGATCGCTCCGTCGCATACCGACTCAGCAGCCCGTCCACCAGATCCCGAACCTGTGGCGTCGGAGAGAACCGCTCTGGATCGACCTCCCCAGACTCCATCGCGCTCGTATCCACCGATGGCGCCACCGATGGCGCCACCGATGGCGCCGAATCGATCGCCGGGGCGCCGAGCTGGCCTTCTTCCACCTCTGAAGACTCCTGAGTCTCGACATCCTCTCGGGCCACCTCCTCTCGCGCTTCTTCACCCGGCGGGCGGCCCCCATCGCGCGTCTGCGTCTGCTCGCTCGCCCCAGGGATTGCGTTGAGCGCGTCGTCTTCGCCAGAGGTGTTGTTCTGGGCGGCGCGCTGTCTCGCCTCAACGCGCGCCCTGGCCCACTCCTCCATGCCGGCGATCGCTGCATCGTAGCGGCCCCGGGCAGACTGCTTCTCAGACTCTACGGTGTTCTGATGATCGATCGCCGTCTGCTGAGAGGCCGAGAGGTTCGCCTGTGTCTCTGACGCCTGCTCTCCGTCCGCGGCCACGTCCTCTCGGATCGTGCCGAGCTGTTCGTTCGCCGTCTCGGTGTTCGCTTTGGCTTCGTCGGTCTCTGCTTGCATCTGGCTGCGGTTTTCTTCGCTGCGTTCCGCCTCGCTCTGGATCGTCTCTCCGGTCTCTTCGCCAGAGTCGAACTGGGAGCGGACCATCGAGGTCGCCCCCATCGCCAGGCCCACCGGGCCCGCCGAGATCGCGGCGACGACCTGGAGAAAGCCCTGGATCATCGACTGCAACGATCCGGTCCAGTCCCCGGCCTCTCCGCTCACGTCCGCGCCGATCTCGTCCTGGGCGGCGATGTCCTCGCCGAGAACCTCTTGATCCGCGGTCTTCTGGTCCAGCTCGGTGTTCTGCTCCGTAATGGCCTGCTCGTTGGCGCTCATCTGCGCCTCGGCCTCGGTCGCCGACTGCTGCTCCAGCTCCAACCGCGACTGGGCCTCGTCAGCGTCTGAGAGCTGGGTATCCAGCCGCTCCTGCTCCCGGTTGCCCTCCATGATCTCCGCGCGAGCATCCTCCAGCTCTGCCTCCAGATGCATGGGAGGCGGGCCGATCGCCTCCTCTTCGGGCGTCATCTGCCCCGGCCCCCCGCTCGCCTGGGGCCGCGGGATAGGCGGCATCACCGACTGGATCGGAGCGGGCACCTCTGAGAGGAGCGCCATGGGATCGCTCGACCCGCTGCTCGCGCCACCACCGGCGCCTGGAGGAGGAGTCGGGCCGCTCGCGGTGATGCCCTCGGCCAATCCCTGATCGTAAGTCGCCCCACGGGTCTCCGCTTCCGAAGCTTCGCTGCCCATCTCACGGTCGGTCGGGGTGGACTCACCGCCATCCTCGGTGGGCGAGGGGGACGGCGGGCTTTCGCCGGTGCCCTCGCCGTCTCCCTTGCCCTCTCCCTCTCCCTCACCGAGCATTGCGCCGGGTGCGTATTCGCTCTGCTGATCTGCGCCGGCTTGCTCGACCCGCTCCGTCAGCGCCTGGGATCGCTCTGCGGCGAAGGCCTCGTCGTGGGTCTGTCGAGCGTCTGAATCCGCCTGGTCGTAGCTCCCGCGGGTCTCGTCCATGGTCGGGACGACGCCTTCGCCGCGCTGAGACTGCACCTCTGGGTCGCTGACCGCTGCATCCGCCGAGACCGTCGGACTGTTGTCGTTCATGCTGCTCAGGCCCTGATTGATAAAATCCATCGAGGGGTTCAGCTTGCCCAGGGTGTTCGAGAAATTGACGATCGTGCCAATCATGGCGATAAACGGACTGAACGGCATCGATGCGACCGAGATCATCGTCGCGCAGAGCCCGAACAGCACGTCGAGTGATTGGTCAAAGGCGGATTGTTCGCCCACATGGCTCTCCGCGGACGCGGGGGCCTCGCCCTCGGGCGCCCAGGCGTCTTCGACCTCTCCCGCCGATTCTCCCCGCTCGACCTCCGAAGGGCGCCCCCACCAGGCGTCTGGTCCCTCGGCCGCCGCCTCATCTTCCAACAACATCCCGGAGACGTTGGGGGTCTCCTGACGGGCGGCCTCGGTCTGCTCGGCGAACGCATCGGTCTCTTCGGTCTGCCCCACATCCCCGAGGCGCTGCTGATCCAACACCGGGCTCTCTGCCTCTGACGCCTCTCCGCCCTCCGCCTCTCCGCCCTCCGCCTCTGTGGTGACCTCTGGGGTGAGCTGTGTGGCGAGGACCTCATCTCCCCAGGGTTCGAAGCGCGCGCGTTCCTCTGCGTAGGTGGCCAGTCGTCCTTGAAGCAGCGCAGAGAGACCGGGCACATCCGGGTGCCGATTGGCAGGCGACGACATCGCCCCCGTCTCTGTGCTGCCATCGCCCTCTCCCGGAGCGACTTCCTCCTGTTCTTCGGTCTTCGGCTCCTGCGATTCGCCCTCTTCCTCGTTGTCTTCGTTCTCTTTGCCGTCTTCTTCGAGTCCATCGATGAGCTGTTCGGTGAAGGCGTCACGGGCCTGCGCGAACAGGCTGTCGAAGGTGGCCACACCGGCTTGAACCAGCATCTCCTCATGCAGCCTGGGAGACATGATGCCTGCGCTCTTCGACGCCTCGGGGTCGCCGGGCGCCTCGCCCTGCTGCTCCTCAGGAGCGGGGGCCTCGGAGGTCTCGCCGGGTTGTTCTTCCTGTTCGCGCTGAGAGGCTTCGTTGTCTGACGAGCGGTCGAGGATCTGACCGACGAGCTGCATCAGGGCGTCTGGAGAGCCTGGATCCGGCGCCTGCCCATCGGACTGACGGGCGGACGCATCGAGGGCTTCGGGTCGGTCAGGGCCATAGCGTTCAAGCAGCCAGTCGGTCGCCGTCGAGATGAAGTCTCGTGGGCGGACCTCGACCGCTTCCATGTCGAGGTAGCGGCGCAGCGCGGCTTGCATCGCCGAGTTCTGGTCGAGGATGCCCACCTGCCCCTCGGGCTGCATCCCCATCGTCGAGGTGGTCATCACCTCGGCCACGGCGTCCCCAAAGCCGCCCATCGCGTCCCCGCCGAGCACGGCGTTCATCGCGCCGTTGCCCACCCGGCCCTGGACGCCCTGCGCTGCGGTCGTCGGGGCGTCGGTCTGTATCCTCTCTGCCGACGAGGAGGGCGGCCGTTGTTGTGGGGAGGATGGCCGACGGGGCCGATGGTGATCGAGCGGTTGGCGGGGCATGGATCCGACCGAGCAAAGAGGGGAGGAGGCGCTTCACCCTCTTGAGTCGAAGTGGTCAGGGCCAGGGATTGTCCGGCCGCTCGATTTTTTATTTTTTCTGGATGTGTTGTTTGATGTTGTCGGCCCAGACCTGCAAGTTGGTGATCGTCCGTTCTCGGACGGCGGGCTGTGTGTTGAGGGCCTCGATCTGCTCTGCGAGCAGCTGCTTGCCCCGCCTCAACCGCGTCTTGGCGGTGCCCAGCGGGATGCCGACGATCTCACTGATCTCCGCGGCGGTCATCGACTCCCAGTAAAACAACTCCAACACGATCTGATACTCGACGGGGATCTGACGGAGCGCGTCGAGCAGAAGCTGCTCCTCTTCCCGACGGGCCACGAGCCTGCTCGGAGATGGATCGAGCGCGACCGCCGAGATCAGCGAGAAGTCGATGGGAGACCGGCTGCGGGAGCGGTAGTGGTCGATCAGACGGTGGTGCGCGATTCGAAACAAGAACGCCCGGAAGCTCGACGGAGTCGTCGAGCGCAGCGTGTGGAGGTTGCGTGCGCATCCCAGAAAGACCTGCTGGGTCAGCTCGTCGCTGGCCGACGCCGCTTTGTTTTGAAAGAACCGTCGGATACGAGGATAATAGCGCTCCAGGATCCGAGATCCGGCCACGCGGTCTCCGCTCTGCCAGCGGGCGATAAGGGTTTGTTCATCCATTGAAGACGCATTTTAGAAGCCTGGAAGGGCGAACACAACCGCTCCCAGACCGTGACCCGATCGCGGGCTCATCGGATGACGATTGACGATTCCTGTGAACCGGGTCGATCTCCTGCCGGGTTTCCTTTTCGTTGTGGGAGCGGCATCATAGAACGCACCGTAGAGAAAGACCCCGAGACCTGAGGCGTCGCGCGATGAGCGAAGAACTCTCCCGAATCCTGGCGGAGATGGAGGGCGAGGAGGCGCTGAGCCTCGGCGGTCAGATCGGTCTGGCCGACCTGCAGGCCAGGCTGTTCGGCGGGGTCGCCCAGGCGACGGTCATCGGACGCTTCGCCATCCTCCACAAGATCGGGGCGGGCGGGATGGGCTCGGTCTATGCGGCATATGACCAGAAGCTCGACCGTCGGGTGGCCCTGAAGCTGATGCATCGTCACATTGAGGCGCTGCCCGAGTTTCAAGCGCGTCTCCTCACGGAGGCCCAGTCGATGGCCCGCCTCAACCACCCCAACGTCGTCCAGGTCTACGACGTCGGGGACTATGAAGGCCGGCTGTTTGTCGCGATGGAGTTCGTGGAAGGACAGACGGTTCGCCGGTGGTTGTCGACCCCCCGAAGCTGGCGGGAGGTGGTCGCGGTCTATCGTCAAGCCGGTCAAGGCCTCTGCGCCGCGCATGAGCGCGCGATCATTCACCGCGACTTCAAGCCCGACAACGTGGTCATCGATTCCACGCAGGCCCGGGTCCGGGTGCTCGACTTTGGCCTCGCCGCCACGCTCTCGCCCGACGCCGAGACCGCCACCTGGTCTGGCACCCCCGCCTATATGTCTCCCGAACAGCATCGGCGGGAGCCCCTCGACGCCCGAAGCGACCAGTTCAGCTTCTGTGTCTCTCTGTATGAGGCCATAACCGGCGAGCGGCCCTTCGATGAGGAGCGCAACCGCCGACCGCTGCCCGATCGCCGCTCCGCCCCGGATTGGCTGCACGACATCATTGAGCGCGGTCTATCGGATCATCCAGATGCGCGTTGGCCTTCGATGGAGAGCCTGCTGTTCGCCCTCGAACAGGATCCGGACATGGCCCGCCAGCAGCGGCGCCGTCAGATCAGCCTCGGCGGCCTGCTCATCGCGCTGTGTGCGCTGCTCGTCTTCGCGGGCATCCAGGCGATCACCTGGTGGGAGCAGTGGACGTTGACCCGTGAGGCCCGGACCCGACTGGTTGAGGTTCGTCAGGAAGCCCTCCGGCTCCGCGCCCAGGGGCGTGCCGTGGAAGCAGACGCCGTGCTCACAGGCTTCCTCGACGAGGAGCGCTACCAGCCGACGCCGGTCATCGCCCAGGGGTGGTTGGACGAGGCCCACCGGCGTGTCACGGCACAGGACGCGCCGACGGCGGTGACGAACGCGTACGTCTCTGCATACACCCACGCCACCCGACGACCGGAGCGCGAGGCGGCGCTGCTCGGCCTCGCCCGGCACTTCGAACGCAGCCGCGACTGGTCGGGGCTCCGCGGCGTGCTGGCGACCATGGATGAGCAGCGGGTCCGGGGCCGCGATCGGGCCCCCCTCGCCAACCTTCGGCTGCGCGCTGCCCTCGGCGGTCGTGACCTCACCGCCGCCCGCGCGCTCCTCGACGAAGGCGTCGTCACCGACCCGGACGCCCAGGCGCTGCTTCGCGCCCTCTCGCCGGTCTCTCGCACCGAACTCGACGCCGTCATGAACATCTGGCGGCTGCCCACGCGGCCGCTCCTCATCGCCTATCGCCGACGCGATGAGACCCAGGAGTTCCGGTTCCTTCACCCAGACCCCGCCCTCTCCCAGGCCCCGATCCCTTCCCTCCGGGGGATGCTGCTTCGGCTGCCGGGCCTGGGGAGCACGGATACCATGATCCTCTCTTCGGACGGGGTGAACCGGCTGTACGCCCTCGAAGGGGACGAGGTCGTCGAGAAGGTGCGCTGGCCGGGCTCCGCCATCCAGTCCTATGAAGCCGTCGACCTCGACCGTGACGGGAGCATCGAGCACTATGCGGGGATGGGCTACGCCCAGCGCCGGTTCTGGCAGCTCTGGCCCGACCAGGGACGCATCACGCAGGGGCTGACCCTTGAGGACACCCTGGCCTCTGACATCATGGGGCTCACCCACGCCGATCTGGATCAGGACGGCACAGACGAGCTGATCATGACCCTCTCTGCCTGGGTCGGCTTCGAGATCCGGCTGCTCCACCGCGACCCCGGCGCTGATGCCCTCGTCCCCGTCGCACGAAAGAAGCTGGGCCGGATCACCTGGACCGGTGTGCTCGGGCGCGACGAACACCCCCCCCTGGTCGTGGCGGTGAAGCAGAATTTTGCCCCCAGCGCGGCCATCTTCGGAGAAGACACCCCCTATGGCTCGCCGCCTGGGATCTATCTGCTCCGCTATGACGGCCAGGCGCTGCACACAGAGACGGTTTTGCCTGCGCCGTGGCCGGATGATCCGAACCTGCACGCGGAGTTCGATCGGGTACAGATCGGAGATGTCGACGGGGACGGGCGCCAGGACATCGTGGCGGGGATGCACCAGCGGCGTCGCGGCGTCGATGTCTCTCGTGAGGACTCCCATGACACCCTGGTGATCTACCGTCAGCAGCCCGACGGAACCTTCCACCCCACCTTCCTCGGACGGTTCTACTTTCGGGCTTTGGTTGAGATCGACGGCGATCCGGCCCAGGAGATCGTCGTGACCCTGGAAGAAGATCCAGAGAAGCGAGCCTGGATCCTCGGTGCTGGCGAGACGGACGCGCTACCGCCCTCTCCGGAGCGGATGCATCCCGCATCCACAATCACAACGCCGGTGGACGCGCCGAGCCGGTGGCACGACGCGGAGCAGCTCACCGCGATGGGGCTGTATGGTCCGGCTGCGGACGTCTTCGGCCGCCTCGCAGAGGTGGGGCCGGTGCGGCTGCAGGCCCGCGCCGCCTTTCGGGCCGCGGAGCATCGCGAGTGGACCAACCAGGACGTCCTCGCCGCGGAGCTGTATCAGCGCGCCGCGGCCGATCCGGACCTCGCCGTCGCGGCGATGCGGGGCGCCTTCCGATCGGCGCTTCGCCGTGGACGATTCGATGAGGCCGCGAGACACGCCGAGGCGTTGGTTCAGCTCTCGCCGGAAGAGGCCCAGCGGGACACCCTTGCGCGTTTTCTGGGGCGGAGCCCCACGATGATCCACCTTGACTTCGATGAGCCCCTCTCGGGTCAGTGGACCCTCCACAATCCCATCGCCATCCGACGCGATCCGCTGGAGGGAAGCCTGACCCTTGACGGCTTCAGCAACGGCGTGCTCGCGGAGCTGCCCGTCCGATGGTCCGGAGGGGAGCTGTCGATCGACATCGACATGTTCCTTCACCACGGAGAGTATGGCGGCCAGCTGCGCTTCCACCTGTCCCGGGTGGGCGCAGAAGATGAGCCGCTGATGTCGGCGCGGTTGGGGTTTCAGGGCGGCGGTCGGCGGCTGCGGCTGGGAACCCGGTGCAACATCGCCGGAGACTCGACGGCCCTTCATGAGCCTGACTTTGACAACGACTACTTCGGGCCCCTGCGGGTCCAGATGCGCCTGTTGCCCAGCCTCGGCGAGCGCAGCTGCGTCATCAGTCGGGACAGCGCCGCGCCGGACTGGTCCTGGCGAACCGCCCTTCACGGCGCTGCGCCCGAACCCGGTGACTATGTCCTCCAGATTATCGCGACCGACCAGTCCCTGGGCGCCTTCCGCGTCGATCTGCGGCACATCATCCTCGAAGGACTCACCATCTCCCCCGCCGTCCGCGATCAGCCGCCTGGGCTCGCCCATGCCATGGTCGAAGGCCGCCTGAGCGAGGTCCTGGCCAGCGAGGACGCGCCCCCGCTGTGGCGCGCGGAGGCCGCGTTTCGGTTGGGGCACCTCGACGACGCGCAGCGCTGGATGCGTCGCGCCCTCCGCGAGCAGCCCGACGACATCTTGACGTTCCTCCGCGCACGGCCCACCACCGCACAGACCCTCCTCCGTGCGACGAGCGGGGACGATGCCTACCGCTGGTTCCGCGACGCGTGGCTGTGGGCCCGCTGGGGCAACCTCGACGACCCCGCGATCCGACGCGCCCTGCTGCTCAACCTCAGCGATCTCGATGACGTCTCTCCAGACACGGGTGAAGACGCCGTGATCAAGGCCGAGCTTCTGTTCTGGCGCGCCGAGATCGCCCTGAAACAGGATCAAGCCGCCTCTGCGCGTCGCGATCTGGAGGCTGCGATCGCCCTGCTGCCCGACACCCCCAGCGCGCTGCGCGCCGATCTGTTCGGAGAACTCGCCGAAATGGAGGCGCGCCTGGGAGACCCCGACGACGCCCTCGACTTCGCTCAGCGAGCCCTCAACGCCAGCGACACCCCCCGGATCTTCACGGAGTATCTTCGCGCCCGGCCCGCGATCCGTACGCTCCATGAGCACCCCCGATGGGACACGATCTTCCCCGAGCTGCCTGGGGCGCGCTGATGATCCTGGCCGCGTGGCCAACCCGTCGTGGTCGTCTTCGCCCTTATGTTTTGGAGTGTATGTGGTTTCGGCCGATACCCATTGATTGAAGTGGGTGATGCGGTGCTGGTTTCACGGTGGGGGGTGTCTCTGGTCAGGCGGGATCGGCCTCAGCGCCCATCGAGACGTTGGCTGGTGTCTCTGCCCGACCCGGGAGCCAGGACTCGTCGGGAGCCTTCTCGGGCAGCACGAGCGGGTTGCCGAGGTAGTCCACCCGTTTGCCTGGCCAGATGCAGCTGCGCCAGAGGTACGCCAGGATGTCTGGCTCGTTGAGGTTGGGGTGGATATGGGGCTGGACGAATTCAGCGTGGGCCTGTGGAAGCATCGTCCAGTGCAGCCAGGGTTTCATGTGGTGAACGGTGTGGTAGCCATTGTTGAAGGCCCACCAATTGATCCACGCGCCCACGAGGTTGCGTGTGTGGTTCCACTCCGAGTCCGGGTCACACCCATCGTGCTGGAGGAAATTGATTCCGATGATGCCGGTCGCGGCTGCGATGTGGGGGATGAACTGCATGAACACATAGGCGATCGGGTTGATCATCAGGAGCACGAGCTGGACGGCGAGAAACACCGTCCACTCCAGCACCCACTGCCGAAACCACCGGGGTCGCTCAGCGCGCATCGCCATCGCATAGGACATATCTGCGAAGAAGATGTCGCGACCCAGCACCAGCGCGCCGAACATCTGGTTGAGAAGGTTCCAGGAGAAGCGCATCTTCGTGGTACGCATCACGTCGCGACGGCTCTGGGTGTGGGTATGGTGTGACAGGTTGTGTCCCGGCACGAACGCGCTCACCGGGCTGCCGTAGCCGAGCGTGAGAACAACCTGAAACGCCTTGTTGAGTCGCCGGCTGCGAAAGATTGGATAATGAACTGTGTTATGGGTGATGACTGCGGTGAGGAACGCAAACCAGCAGGCCGCGACCACCCAGATACCCACACACCACCCGGGCATCACCGGAAAGAGGAAGAAGCCCCCGAAGCAGAGCACATGTGTGATCGCCACCCAGATGAGGGTCCGCACATCTTCGCGATGGCGTAGCAGATTCATGTTGGGCAGATTCATGTTGGGCAGATTCATGTCGATTCTTCTCCTATCCGTAGAGAAACTGGTACAAAGGTCATGTTTTTACGGATTGACCTTCAGGTTGAATACCTGTGGTATGGGAGCGTAATGTCGGGGTGGTTTTTCGAACACTTATTCAGAATTAATCAAACGCACATGGTGACTCTGTGTCTGTGAAGAAGGGGCCTTTCTGCTGAATATCCGCGCAGTCATCTCCGACATGCGCGTCAGCCCGTTTGATGAGGCGCCTGGAATCGTGAGGCAGGAAGATGCGAACGTGCCTATCGACGCAGCAGAAGGGGATCTTCTTGAGCGTATCGAACGATCGAAGGATAGGGATATCGTTTTTTTCGGTTTATCAGACGAACAGGGTCGCGGTGTGCTACTTTTTACCTGGATAGATGTGGACGGAGTAATCGATTGATCCGGTCTGACGGTCGGGTTTAACGATGAACTTCAGGTTCGATTTCAAGTGACATGAGGCAGAGATGTGGTTGTGGTTACTGGTGAGTGGATGCGACTTTTCTGGGGCGGTGTGTACTGGTTACCGTGACAATGACGGCGACGGTTTCGGTGCCGGTGCTCCTCTTCAGCGGTGTGAAGGTGACGGGATCGTCGACCGTGCGGGGGACTGTGATGACACCACTGCAGCGGTTCATCCCGGCGCGACAGAAGTCTGTGATGAACGGGACAATGACTGCGATGGTGTGGTGGACCGCGACGGGGACACGCTGCCTGATGTGTGGTACACCGACCGTGACGGCGATGGTTTCGGCGATCCGCTCTCTGCGCGTCGCAGCTGTCCGCCTGGAGACGGCTTTGTCCGTGAGTCGACTGACTGCGACGATGACAACGCGTCGGTGTATCCATCTGCGGACGAGCGGTGTGATGACCTTGATAACGACTGTGACGGCTTCATTGATGAGGACGCGATTGACTTCCGGACCGTGTATCGGGACGCGGACGGCGACGGCTTCGGCGCTCCTGGTACGGAGCAGCGCGTCTGCTCGATGCCGCCCGGTCTGGTCGAAGACGACACCGACTGTAACGATTTTCAGGAGGACGATCACCCTGGCGCCGATGAGGTGTGTGACGGTCGCGACAATGACTGTGATGAAATCATCGATGTACTCAGCGATCTGCGGCATGCGATCTACTTTGCGGATGTTGATCGGGATGGGTTCGGTGATCCTGACGCACCCAGTGAGGACTGCGCGTTCACTTCGGGTTTCGTGCGAAACGCTTCGGATTGCGATGACACGACCGACGCGGTGAATCCCGATATGGCAGAGCGCTGCGATCGGCTGGACAACGACTGCGACGATGCTGTCGATGAGGGGCCGCCGGACGACGCCCGGATGGTCTATGTCGATGATGATGGAGACGGCTTCGGTGATCCGTCTACAGGAGCGCTCGCCTGCTTCGTCACGGCCGGCTATTCTGAGGACGGTACGGACTGTGATGACGCGGATGTGATTGGATACCCGGGCGCTGACGAGATCTGTGATGCGCAAGACAACGACTGTGACAGCGTGATCGATGAGGAGCCGGTGGACGGCGAGACCTGGTATCGCGACGAAGACGGCGACGGCTACGGCCACCCCGATGACTCCCTGGTGGCATGTGAGCAGCCCGACGGCTTCGTGATGGATGGGAGCGACTGCACGGACGCGGACGCGGACGCTTACCCTGGCACGGAGCGTTGCGACTGTGCAGTCGCTCCCATCCATCACGAAGCCGTCGGGCTGCTCACATGCCACCAGGGAGTCATCGGGGTGGCCGTAGCCGTCGCCGTCTTCG
>JBCBLB010000675.1:0-5181 GCA_038520555.1 Myxococcota bacterium
GTTGACGTCCGATGGCTTCCGTCATCTCTTGGCGGCGGGTCAGAAACGACGTATCCGAGTTGAGTCTTCAAACCCAGACTCGTATACGGTCTCGTGGTAACGGGAACCCCTTAGCCAGATTGGGAAGCCACCTGCAACGGGATTCACAAAAAGACCTTTAACTTTTGCCGCTTCCGCCCCCACGCTGGCTGGACGGCTCCCCCCGTTCCCCCCAGCACCACAGACAATTCACATTCAATTACAACCCGGCGATTCAATCTCAGCGGCCCTCCGCTTCTTCCGGCTCGATCCGCCAGGTGTCGCTCCGCTTGATCTGGCTGAGCCGCTTCTGCAACGCTTGACGCTCCTTCAACTCCGGCGGAACCCGCCCCTGCTGAAATGCCTCCTCCACCTTCTGCTGGACCTCAAACAGCTGCCGCTCCAGGTTCTCGCGCTCCAGATCCCGGAGGAAAATCAGCGTCTCCCGGCGGGCCATCGCCGGGTCATACTCCAGATCCAACCCCGCCTGCACCCGCAGCAGCCGCGACACATCCACGTCCCCGACCGCATCGAGCACGTCCGGCAGATCATGGCCCTGGAGCAGCATCCCGATCGCACGCAGCGCCTCCATGTTGTCGGTCAACCACTCCGGATGGGGGAAGGCGTTGAGCTCTCGGGCCACCTCTTCCGAGTGGTGAAGCATCAACCAGATGAGGGTCTTCAGCCGCGGTGACGGGTTCCAATGGGATGGCTGGGGGCGCACCCGCTCCGATCGCCGAGACGCGCCCACCTTCTCCCAGACCGAGCGACGCTCCACACGAAGGTATCGCGCCACCCGCTCCAGATGGACGTCCTGTGCGGCGCCGCTCAGCCGCCGGAGCAGCGGCGCCACCGCGTCCACGGCCTGCTGGCGCCCCCCCGGCGTCGGCCCGAACCGCGTCGAGACCTGCCGCAGCACCACGTCGAACAGCGGCTCGCTGCGGGTCAACATGTCGTCGAACTTCTCAGCGCCGAACTCCTGGATGTACTCATCGGGGTCCTTGGCGTTCTCCACCGCCAACCGGAGCGGCTCGATGCCCGCCGAGAAAAACAGCGGGAGGCTCCGCTCCGCCGCTCGCATCCCCGCTTCATCGGCGTCAAACAGGGCGATCACGGTCCCGGTCAGGGTCCGGATCGACTGGAGGTGCTGCTCGGTCATCGCGGTCCCGCAGGTCGCCACGGTCTCCGGGAAGCCCGCCTGGTGCAAGGCGATCACGTCGAAGTATCCCTCGACCACGAGCATCCGGTTGTTCCGCTGGATGGCGCTGACGGCGTGTGACAGCCCATACAGGGTCCGCGACTTCTTATAGATGTCCGTCTCGGGAGAATTGACGTACTTGGGCGCCCCATCCCGCGCGTGCAGGATGCGCCCACCGAACGCGATCGGCCGGCTGCGCCGGTCGAAGATCGGGATGATGACCCGATCACGGAACAGGTCATAGGCGCCACGGTTGGGGTTGCCCGGCTCCCGCCAGCGCGCCAGCCCCGCGGCGACCGCCTGCTCGACGCTCACCCCCTCTGTGTGCAGGAAGTTCAGCAGGTCGTCCCAGGCATCGGCGGCGAAGCCGACCTGAAAGGTGGAGATGCTCTCATCGCTCAGGCCCCGCTTCTCCAGATACGCCTTCGCCTCCGCGCCGACCTCCCGGGTGAGCAGGTTGGCCTGCCAGTGCTGGGCGGCGAGCTGGCAGATGTCATACAAACTCGACCGCGCGCGGATCCGTCGGATCTCCTGCGGAGTGAGTTCTTTGTCCTCGACCGAGATCCCGCACTGCTCGCCCAGCTCCTTGACCGCTTCATAGAACGACAGCCCACGGGTCTTCTGAACGAAGGCGAAGATGTCTCCGCCCTCATTACAGCCAAAGCAGTGGAAGATGTTCTTGCTGGGGACGACGCTGAAGCTCGGGGTCTTTTCCTGATGAAAAGGGCACAGCCCCATCAAGGAGCTGCCCTTGCGCTTGAGGGTGACCTCCTGAGAGACCACATCGACGATGCTGACCCGTTCGCGGATGGCCTCGATCGACTCGCGGGGGATGCGCATGAGAGCCCCTTACCCGATCAAGCGGTCTGCTGAGCCGCCTGCCGTTCGCTGAGCGCCCCGACCGGCAGCGCGGTGTCCTGGGGAACGCGAGCGAGCCGTGCGCCGACGTTGCGGAGCTTCTGGACGAGGTGCTCATAGCCCCGGTCAAGGTGATACAGCCGCAACACCTCGGTCTGGCCACCAGCAGCGAGCCCCGCGAGGACGAGGCTGGCAGACGCCCGCAGATCGGTCGCCATCACCGTCGCCCCCTGCAACGCATCGACCCCGTTGATGTGTGCGGTGTTGCCGAGCGTCGAGACGTCCGCGCCCAACCGGCACAGCTCTGGGACGTGCATGAAGCGGTTCTCGAAGATGGTCTCTTCGAGCGTGCAGCGCCCCTGCGCGAGCGACATCAGCGCCATAAACTGCGCCTGCATGTCCGTGGGGAAGCCGGGGTGGGGTGCGGTGCTCACCGACACCGGTCGCACCGGCCCGGGCCGAGACAGCGTCACCGCGTCACCATCCACCTCAATGTCGCAGCCCGCCGCTTCGAGCGCTTCGAGCACGGCGCTGATGTGGGCGACCGGTGCGTTGGTGATCCGGATCTCACCGCCGGTGATCGCCCCTGCGACGAGGTAGGTGCCGGCTTCGATCCGATCGGAGAGGATGGCGTGGGGGGTGCGGGCCGGACGGAGCGCGGGCACACCGTCGACCACAATGACCGACGTCCCTTCGCCGGTGATCCGGGCGCCCATGGACTTGAGGAACTTCGCCAGATCGACGATCTCAGGCTCACGGGCGGCGTTGTGGATCTGTGTGATGCCCTCAGCGAGGACCGCAGCCATCAGGATGTTCTCGGTGCCGGTCACCGTGGGCACGTCGAGGTGGATCTCTGCGCCCTTGAGGTGGTCGACCCGACCGTGGACGTAGCCCTTCTCCAGGACGAACTCGCAGCCGAGGGCTTCGAGGCCCTTGAGGTGCTGATCGATGGGGCGGACGCCGATGGCGCAGCCGCCGGGCAGGGAGACCTTCGCCTCGCCGCAGCGGGCGAGCAGCGGGCCGAGGGTCAGCACGCTGGCGCGCATCTTCCGCACCAGGTCGTAGGGCGCTTCGCTGAAGGCGACCCGGCTGGTGTCGAGCTTGACCCGCGCGCCGGCGACCAGCGACGGGCAGCCGATGCGGCCGAGCAGCGACAAGGTGGTCGAGATATCGACCAGCTCGGGCACGTTGTGGATCATGTGCTCGCCGGGCGCGAGCAGGGTGGCGATGAGGATGGGGAGCGCGGCGTTCTTCGCGCCGCTGATTGGCACATCGCCGCGGAGCGAGACACCGCCTTCGATGATCAGTTTGTCCATGGTGGGAGAGACCTCTTCGTGGAGAGTGCTCGTCGGGGGAGAGATGACGAGCGGCGGGGGAGAGCCCTGCCAGTATAGCGACCTGGACCCGAGCGGCGCACCCCTCTGTTCACCCCCTGCCCTCTGCACCAACTATTCCAGCCGACCAACAGCCGAATGCCGACGAATCACCATCGGGTGACAGAATCAAAATCGACCATGAATAGATGGGGTCTCGGATTTGTCGCGCCTCATACCCAGCGGTGCGTCGTCACCCGGGCCCGGTCAGCGGCGAACCATGCCTCTACCGCGTCGTCCATCCGACCGCCCCGCGCCAGCGTCGAGAACGCCTGCCCGATGAGCCGAGGCTTCTGGACAGCCACCCCGAGAAGCCTCATGGCATAGCCCAGGTTCCTGGAATGAAGGTAGTTTCGGCGGAATGAACGGTTCTGGGCGATCCGCCGGAAGTCAGCGAGCTGATCCGGTGTCAGCGAGGTCATCGCGAAGGGCGCCTGCGCCTGACGGTTGTTCCACGCCTCGCCGTAGTCGGGGAACTGACTCGCATAGTCGGTCTCCTGGACCTGCTGCCACAGCTCGGTGCCCGGGTAGGGCGTCGAGAAGAAGAACACCGTCCAGTCCGAGCGGATCTGCTCGGCGAGGGCGATGGTCTCCAGGGCGTCCTCGGCCTCTTCACCCGGAGAACCGAAGATGAACGACGCCCCGGTGCGCATCCCGACCTCATGCACCAACTCGAAGGCGCCGACGATCATGTCGGGGCGGGTGCCCTTCTTCATGCGGTTGAGGATCCGCTGAGAGCCGCTCTCGACACCGAAATCGATCTGGACGCACCCCGCATCTCGCATCGCCTCCAGGGTGGGTCGGTCGATGCCGGTCACCCGGCTCTGGCAGGCCCACTCCAGCCGGTAGGGCCGCTTCGAGAGGGCTTCGCAGAAGTCACGGACCCACTGCCGGTCGCCGGTGAAGATGTCATCGACCCAGTACATCCCCTTGATGGCGTAGGCGTCGACGAGGTGATCCAGCTCCGCGATGACACCGTCGATGGAGCGCAGCCGATAGCGCCGACCGAGCTGAAGGTGGCTGGCGCAGAACGTGCAACGGTACGGACAGCCGCGGCTGGCAAGCATCGAGGCATGTCGGGAAGACGCCCAGCCGCGGATGAGCCCAGGAGGACTGAGATAGCGCTCAAAGTCACACAGGTCACGGGCAGGGAGCGGGATGCTGTCGAGGTCATCGATGGCGGCCCGTGGCGGCCCCTCCCCCCCTTCACGGGTCCAGGTGCCAGGCAACCCGCCCGGATCGTCGCCGTTCGCATAGCGCTCAGCGATCTCACAGGCGGTCTGCTCTCCCTCCCCAACGACGACGACGTCGACGGGAAAGTCGAGCAACGACCGCTGCGGCTCTGCGGTGACGTGCGGCCCGCCGAGCATCTGGGGGACCGTCGGGAGCAGAGTGCGCAGGGAGCGGGAGAGGTGCAGCGCCCTGGAGATCGTCATGGTCAGAAAAGACAGCCCGATAAGATCTGGACCAAATCGGCCGACCCGATCGACCATATCCGTCTCCAACAGCGGATCGCCGTCGAGGATCTGCACCTGGTGTCCCGCTTCGCGGAGGGCGGCCCCGACGTACAAAACGCCGAGGGGGGGGAACATATTATTGCCCTCATGAAACTGGACATGAATCAGAGTGATCCGCACACCGACCTCAGGAGATTGTTCAAAGAGAAGAAGGCCAGTTGCGAGCATACCCCGGGTTCACCGACAACACACACCGATACTCACGTATAGGGCTTAA
>JBCBLB010000241.1:0-12608 GCA_038520555.1 Myxococcota bacterium
GAACGGGTTCCGGTCGAGACACGGCTCAAGCATCGATCGCCCCAGCAGCTTGGAGAGGAAGGCGCGGGCGATGTCGTCGGCGCACTCCTTCATCTCCGCAGGGCTGAGGCCTGCGTCATCTTCTTCACGTCGGTGGGCAGAGCTGCGCAATGGTGCGCAGGGTTTCGCTGAACACAGCCGGGGGCACCACCGAGAGAAATCGACCCGGATCCCGATCGCTGATCGTACCGTGTCGGGGGTTCTCCAAACCATATATGACCTGCTGGTTTCCCTCCCATCGGACCCCTCTCCAGTCTCCGCCGTACTCCGGTCGGCTCGTGGCCCCTTTCAGGAATGAGACGCCGTGGAGGGTCTGCGGCGCGGCAGGCGAGGGGCGGGGGTGCGGCGCGGGAATTCCAGGGAAGAAGCGAACCGTCGCGCACCAGTCCTGCGCCGGCCAGGGATGGAAGAGATCCATGACGCGCGGATAATCCCAGACCTCGCCGCGTCCCCACCCGCGCCGAAGCAGGTGCTGCGCCAGCCGCTCTCCGGGAACGCTGCACTCCCGGAACCGCGTCACCATCCGCGAGCGGCGTTCATCGTGTCGCAGCCGATACACTGCCCGATGGCGCTGGGTGAAGGGCTCATCCTCTGCAGCGACGGCCTGTCGCTCTGCGTCGATCCGTGCGTCTGCCCAATGGATCGGGTGGCTGATCTGTACGGTTTCCCCCACGGTGTAGTGGACGAACGTGTCGGAAAGGTGGGGAGCGATTCGCGCCTCCCAGGTCTCTGGCGTCCAGGTCTTCTCAGCGAGCATCGCGTCTTCGAACAGGGCGTATCGGAAGAACGCGGTGGTCTGTGGGGGGACCCGGACGGTGTAGCCTGCCAACCCGAACCCCTGGTCCAGCGGCTCCCGGAGCTGGGAAAGCAGCACCGCCCGCCAGCAGGCCTGGGCCCCGTGTGGGCGTGCATCGTGGGCGTGGAGCGCTTCTCGGATCGCCTGGCGGGCGCCCCGGCGCCGCGGCCACAGCGCCAGCGCACAGAGCACCGTCCACAATACAGGAACATCCAATTGTACGACAGACTCCACGAAGTGTTTGGCGCTGTGGGAGCCCCGACGCCACCCCTTCGGGCAGACCTCGGACAGGATGCGTCGCGCGGTGGTGTGCGGCGCCAGATTCTGAATGGCGACCCGAGACACCCGATCGAGCACCGGGTCGGCCAGCCACCGCGTCAGGACCGCCAACGAGAAGGCCTCCACCGCCTCAGCGCCCAGCAGCGACCGCAGCGGCGCGCGCATGGGCATCCCTTCGGCGCAGTGTTCGAGCAGGACCACCGCATGACGCCACGACAACGAGCCTTCTGGAAACCCCAGGCGCGGCGGATTGGTCTGCAACCAGGGCGGGCAGCGCGCCGGGAGATGGCGCGTCAGCCAGTCCGGTCGCAGGGAGCCGCGCACCCAACGGCGAATCTGGTCGTCTAACACGCTCCCTCCGCTCTGATGAACCGCGATATCAACGCCACCCCATGGCGCCCGGGCCACGTGTACGTGCGGGTGTGCGGCCAGGCGAACAGCTTCGGGATACACCGATCCCCCTTGGTTTAACCAGATTGTCTTGAGCAGGGCGAGGAAGCATGCCGCTGGCAGCATGCGGTGGGACCGGTCTTGTGGTCAGAGGCTGTCTGGTATGCAGGGGCGGCGGCAGCCCGCACCGCTCCACGGCCGAAGCGTAGCGCTACGCTTCGCTACACTTCGCAGCACTTCGCCTACGGCCCGGGTACCGGTCAACGGTCATCTTACTGGTGAGACCTCTCGCTCAGAGGACCACCAATGCGCCCATGCCACCTCCTCCTGCTCCTCACCCTGGCTGCTTGCAGCGGTGACACAGAGAAGACCAGCGACAGCGCTGACGCTGGCACGTCGACAGCAGACACATCGTCCCCTCCGGAAGAGTCGGTCACCCTGACCATCTGGGGCGCCGACGCCCCGCCGGTGAGCATGGACGGGCTGGTGTTTGTCGGGGCTTACAACACGTCACTGCAGCTGGACAACCCGGCCCCGGCCCTCGGCACCCTCCACGGAGAAGACCCGGACGCCCAGGCGCGCCTCGACGCTTACGCGGCGGCCACCGCCGGGGCGGCTGAGCTGCGGATCCACCGTGGAGACCCACCCGCCGAGGGCGCCCTGCTCACGCTGTCGGGGTGCACCCCCAACCCGGTCGTGCTCGACGAAGTTGCCCGGCTCGGCAGCACGGTATGTGCGCCCGAGGTCCTGGGGCGCGAGATCACCTTTGCCAACGTCCAGCTGGCGCGTGTCGCCCCAGACGGCCCGTTCCACATCTACGAAGACTACGTCGTCCAGACCCTGCCTCTGTTCCTCGACACCGGGGGCTGCGTGACCGGTGCGTGGGTGTGCGACGACGACGTGTTCAGCGGCATCTTTGTCCCATCGTACCGAACGCAGGATGACATCTTTGCGGTCGCGTCCCAGACGAGCACGTCTGGACCCGGTGGGGTGTACGGCGATGCGACCTACGCGGAGCTGCGCCTAGGCGGCGTAGAGGTGATTGTGCGGCATCTCATCGATGTCGAGACGGTCACGCCGTAGACCGGCCTGCGCGGGTCGCAAACCGACCGCGGTGCTGCTCCGTTACACTTCTGCTCGCGCTTTCGACTGCCAGTGCTCAACCGCTTCCGCCCCCGCTGGCGGAGCCGCACTTCGAAGAGCACGAGTGCGCAGACACCGATCTTGAGGATGCCCTGATCGGGATCGAGGACGCGATGTCCAGCAATCCCAACCTGATCGCTATCCACGTCAACGGCGCATCGATCTCTTCGCTGTTGACCGCGATTGAATCTGTCGCTGGACTGACGCCGACAGTTTGGGATTCCAGCCTCGATCAGCAGTATCCGATCTCCTTCCAGACCGTGGGTGCGATCGGGTGGCCGATGGCGCTTGGATACATCGCCGCTGTTAACGGCTATGAGATGGAGATCCACTTCGATTCGTTGGGCGAACCGGAATACATTGAGGCCAAAAGCAAGACCCCGACGGTGAAATACAACCGCGCCTCGCGGCCAGGACACGCCCTCGAACGCAAACTCGAAGTGTCAGTCGAAGTGCGATGAACTTAACTGCGCTAAGATCTCCGGTGTAAGCTGGAATCCGCAGAGCTGCACGGCCCACTGCCACTGCTCAGATTGTCCGACCGATCCGGGTCCCACTGAACCGGAAATTGAGCGCCCCTTCGGCGGATGAGACACACGCCACCGTGAAAATGCCCCCGCTTGGGGCTTTTTTGTGGTCTCGCTACACCATTCCGTCAGGAGACAACCCCCATGAGCAGTCAACCCATCCAGATCTGGGGTCACGACGCGCGTCGTCGAGCTGAAGCCCGTCCCTGCAGGACATGCGCTGGCCGTGTTCTCATCGTTGGGGGCGGTCATCAGCCTGCTCGGTCTCGTCGTGTTGGGTTCGCACATCACCTTCAACCAACAGGCTGCTCTCATTGACAAGGTGACTGAGATGCTCGCTGAGAGGAAATTCAGACGGCGTATTTGGTCAGCGGTGGAGGGCGGTGGGGTGGTCTTGTCGGGCAACTCCGGTGCTCCGGTGCCCTGCTCCTCTCCCATGGCCTCAAGAGACGGGTTTCCGGTCACGTTTTGAGTCGCTGAGACGTTCATCGCAGATCGATCCCCTCCCCGCAGGCGTGGCTGCGGAGTTCATCTCCATCTGTCGGTGAGCAGGGCGCCCCTCAGGCTGATGGCGCGGGGCCGGGCCTCGCAGGCAACGACCGATCGCCTGTGGCGTTCGCCCCGGCGCGTGGGCCGCCATCGCTGAGGGGCTCTGACCCACCAGCCCTTGGCCTCATGGGCACCGTTGAAGAACGCTTCAGGCTCGGGTTCAAGGCCTGGCAGACCCGCCGATTCCAGGAACGCAGGCACCTCATCCCGGTCCGCCTCGAACCGTACCATCATGAGCCCGCTGCGGTCCCCTTCGGGGCGCAGCGTTGCTGACTTCGAGACCGGATTTCCGCCCGATAGAGATGCTCATCCTCCGGCTCTCCACAGTCTTTCAATATCTATGGGTGATCGTCACAAACGATTCTTCATCAGCCCCACGCTACAACCCATCCCGCGAGTAAGCCGATGCTCTTCGTTCTTGTGTTCCTTCACAGTGCCCTGGTGCAAGCGGGAGAGAAGCCGCAGCATCCCATACCGGTGACGTTGACGGTCAGCGGAGGTGGCTCGCTGGGCAGTTATCAGGCAGGATACCTATACTATCTCTTAGAGATCACCAAGCTGAACCCGGACGTCTGGGACATCCGTGCGATGACCGGCACCTCGGCGGGGAGCATCAACACCGCGCTCGCGTTGTTCTCGTTGTGTGATGAGCTGGAACCCGATCCGTTAGAAAGCATCTTCTACCAGACCTGGAGCCCGATGGGGATTGATGCGCTATACAAGGCCGACCAGGTAGGCGCTGTCGGTATTTTATCCAGGGACGCCTTTCGGGATGCTGTACAACCCATGCGAGAGCGCTTCGCAGCAGGGTGGAGCACCGGATGCGGGACGGTGTGGGGCACCGCGTTGACGCGTCTGCAGCCTCGGGAGGTTCATCTGGCCGATGACTTCGCGGTTCCGCAATCCCTTGAGCATGTCATCATTGATTTTCGTGGTCGAGGCCCAGGTCAGCCCGTCCAGGTGACTCCACGCCTCTCGCCAGAGACCGGGTATTCTCGGGTCGTGTTGCCCCTCTCTGATCCGGGTGTTGAACCTTTTGCGTTGTTCGAGGAGGCCGTATATGCCTCAGCGGCGGTTCCGTTGGTCTTCCAGCCCGTTTCGCTGCCTGTTTGTCTGATTCGACCCAACGAGGATCCCAGCGACTGTGCCATCGAGGATGCCTCGAACGTTCAGTTTATCGACGGAGGACTGTTCGACAACGCTCCGGTTCGCCTCGCCAACCAGCTCGCCACTCAAGGAGAGGCGGAGTTGATGTTTCGCTTCCACCTGGACGCATATCTGGGACGATACCCGCAACCGACAGCCCCTCCGCTGCAATCAGATGCCTCTGCGATGGTGCTGTTGGGCTCGATGATGTCGGGGCTCGTCAACGTCACCAGCACCAACCACCTGACCGCGCTGATGGATGAAGATCCGCAAGCGACGGATCTGCTGGTGCTGGGCCGTGCCGCAGCGCCGCCGATGTCCATCGAGCTGTCCAGCTTCTTCGGCATGTTTGAGACGTCCTTTCGACGCTTTGACTTCTACCTGGGGATGGTGAGCGCGCACATGGACATGCTCAAACGATCTCAGCGGTTCAATGAACTTCGGCATCCAGAAGACCAGCCAACAGCACCTGCCGACAGTTGGGCACCGTTTCTGTGTATGCAGGCGATGTTGGGGGAGGACCCCTCTGTGGCGAACGCCTGTGAGGCGCCATCGATGAGGGATCTTCGCCCTTTACTGCAGGTGAGCATCGAACGGTTGTATGCACTGTGCGACGTCTCGAACGATGCGCAGCTCTATCCAACGTGTCTGCCCGCTCTGGCGGGAGTGGCGCCTCCTTCGGTCCCCGGTCACACCGCTCCGGTTGGGGACGGGTGGCGGATGCGGGCTGAAGAGTCGACCCTTGAGCATCTCATCCGTCGCCTCTCCTACCATGGCTTCCTCTTCGTGGACAGCGATGCGAACGATATCTCCGTCCGTGCTGCGATGAAGGCGTTGCGTCGAGAGATGAGCGAACCGTTACGCGAGCTGGCCAGGCAGAACCCAGAGCAGCGGGTGATGCTCAACGCCTTGACCCGAAGCCTTGTGCGGCGCACCTTCCCCAGGCCATCTCGCCAAGACCGCCTCGCGGAAGAGGCTCACCCCGACAGCAACCGCGTCTCTTCTGTCGGGCAAGACGCGAAAGAGTAACGATGGCCCCGATGAGAGAGGGTGCTGCTGTGTCCATCCACAGTTGCTCAATGGTTTGAAAATACAGTCCTATCAGAACCGCTCTGTATAGGAGATAAAGATGTCGCGACGCTTCATGATGGCAGGAATTCTCGCTGTGTTGTCTGGGTGCGCAGATGAAGAGGGAGAGGAGGACAGCGCGGCTGAGGGCAGCGTAACCAATGAGCCTGAAGCCGATGACACGACAGGGATGGACTCTACTGAGGATGAATCAACAGAATCCAATATCGGCTATGAACTGATTGAGGCCTCCGATCCCAGCGCGACCAGAGCCTGGATCATCAGTGAAGCCATCAGTCAGGAGGACTACGACGCCATCGAGGTTGAGAGCGGCTGGGTGAAAAACCAGCTGCGAGAGCTGGAATTTGACCAGGGCGTCTTCACACGCTCCCCAGATGGTGCACAAGAGGGCGATCTGACAGAGGAGATGTTTCACGGATACCTGTGGTTTCACTCTGCCACCATCACCGAGCGCAACATCCCAATTGATGATCAGGGCATCTTCCTGGCCTCCAACACGCTCAAGTATCACGAATTGTATTACAACCCGGGGAGGACGATAACGTTCCTGCACGCTCCAGATGGAGAGCTTTATCTGCGCGTGAATCGAGACTACAATCGAACCACGGATGGGATCACGCTTCCGGATGGTTGGAATATCAGAACGTTTACCACACCCTCCGCGCATGTGATCGTCCTCCCGAGCCCTACGCTGGTCTTCCGAACCGACAACAACGATTCGTACCAGGGGCCGATCTCACCTTCTGATGTGGGGATGTGATCGCCGCCGATTGATCGTCTCGCAGCACGCCTCAAGGGAGGAGCGTCGCCTGAAGTGAAGCATCAACCCTGAACCCTTCACAGCATTCGACGCCGTCCCTTTTTCGCTGTGCACGAGGTCGCAGAACACAGAAGAGAAAAGTCGAGGAGGGCGGTGGGAGCGCCGAGCCCGGAAGCTTTTGTTGAGCGGTTGTGCGCGCTCGTCTCTCCAGACCGGGGGAGTGTTCGCAGCCGTTTTCCGTGCGGCACGCCCGATCTGCGCTACTTGCGCGCCATGAAGGTGAAGAAGTAGCACATCTCTTCGTCGGTGCGCTCGCCATAGTACGTGGTCTGGGGCTCGTCGTAGGGCAGGTCGGGGTTTGAGGTCGAATTGTTCCAGTTACACGATAAGTTCAGCGACTCTCCCCGGGAGAAGGGGATGGGCTCGTTGAACATGTAGGTCATCTGGTTGTTGAAGTTGTAGCTCCCTTCGGTCAAGCAGGTCTCGCTACCGTCGCTGTGATCGATGGTGGCCGAGTAGCCCTGCCCCAACAGGTGCATGTGCGGGAAGACGCCGAAGATGTTCAGGTCGATGAAGCTGTTGTCGAACGAGAAATCGTAGGTGTAGCTGGCGTCGTTGGCGGGGATCGCGAAGCTGTAGTCGCTGATGGCCGCCATGAAGACCTCGGTCTCGACCGAGGACGCGGTCCTGAAGGCGAACCCTGACTGATCGGTGACACCTTGCTGATCGGGGCTGGCATAGTAGTGCATCTGCAGGATGATTTGATCATCGTCGCCAACGTAGAGGCCGTGTCCTTCGGGGAACTCGACCGGGAGCATGCCGGGCGCCCAGGCGGTCAGCATGCCCTGGGCGCTCGCTTCACCCATTGCGTTCATGCACTCTATCCCATCGCCGTCGTTATAGTCGGCCAGATCCTCCTGGAGGCTCTCGGTCTTCTGGGTATACAGCACAGCGTGATGGGTGATCGCGTCTTTGTCGATGATCGGCGCGAGCGCGGTGATGTAGAACGCCTGCATGTCCTCGGGCTTTTCGAGGATGAAGCATCGGTACTCGTTGCCGCCTGCGTCGGGATCGGCGTACACTGGCATGTAGGGTTGATCCATCGTCAGGATCAGATTGGGGTCCGCCAGTTCCCCAGAGATGACCGGGATCTCAGGCTCGTCTGCCGGATCGCCGAGCGGCGAGTCTGCGTCGATCCAGTCGACAAGGATGGCCTTCTCGTCGTCAGAGAGGGTCAGGTTGTCAGAGCCGACGTAGTCCTGACAGCCTGGGTCAGCCGCGGGCGGGGGCATGCGTCCATCCATCACCGCCGACTGGATCGCGGGGCCGAGGGTGATCAGCTCGTCGATATTGGTGAAGTCTCCCATACCGAGACCGTCGCTGTTGTGGCAACGGGTACAATGCCGGGCGAGCACCGGCTTAACGTCAGCGTAGTAGGTGAGCGTACTCGCAGACTCTGATGCGTCGGTGTCATCGTCGCGACTGCACGCTGCCAGAACAAGCCACAAAATCACACGGTCCTCCTCATCCAACCCGTTCACAGGGGGTGGTGTATTTTTGGTTGTCGTCTCTGATCGAGAGAGAACAGCCCAACCGTATTGGAGAAGTATGGAGTGGGTGTTGAGGGGGCTGAATCTCAGGAAGAGATCGAGCCAATGCGTCAGGACTTCTGCCTGCCCCCCAGCTCACGCTGCAATCGCTCGCTGGTCGCGGTAGGGACGGGCCTCATGGCCCGCCCCGCAGATCCGGACGTGCGAACGTATCGCATCCGGCTCCTCGCCTTCATGGCCTCGCTGAGAGACGCCAGGAGGCGTGCATCGCCATGAGGCCGACGCGCCACGCTGTGGTCCTGCTCAATCACATGTGCACGACACCGGCTCGTTGGTCAGGCCCGAGATGGCGTCGTCTGGGAAGCATGCAGACTTCTCGAACGGCAGCTGCTCCTCGAACGCGGGGTTGCAGTCGTGGCAGCAGAGGTACGACCCCTCACACGAGCCCGCCTCGCAGCCCTGCGGTGTGCAGAAGCCCGCCTCGTCTCCTTCTGAGAGGCAGATGAAGCTGTCGTCGGGACAGTCACTGTCGTCCTGGCAGATCGTGCCGGTGCCGTTGGGCGTCACCTCCAGCGGCTCGCCGCTCCCGCTGTCATCGGCGTACGGGATGTTCGAGATCATCGGGTACATGATCATCGAGTCGTTGTCCGCCAGCGCAGCGTCGAGGTGGTAGCGGCCTTCTGAGCGGGCCTCTTCATCGAGCAGCGCCTGGAAGCCCTCCATGCTCGACATGTGGACGATCATGATCTCGTCCCAGCCGGTGCTCTCACCGATCAAGGTGCCGTTGACCTTCAAGGAGGCGGTGGTGTAGTGCCCCAGCTCAGCGGACGCGTCATCGCTGCTGGCCTGGTAGAGGTTCCACGCCTCTGCGCCCGTCCGCTCTGGCTCGTCGACGCCTTCTTCGTACCGGGCGAGGTCGTGGAAGTCCATGACGTGCATGCGGTCGAACGCCGGGTCCGCTTCGGTCGGCGGATACATGGCCTCAGACTGATCCGGATCTGACGGCGCGGCGCTGGGCTGAAGCTCGGTGAACATCACCCGCGTGGTCTCGACCCCTGCGTCCTTGTGGATCGATGTCTCCTGGAATTCCGGGCTCGTGGCCATGGCGAGGAACCCGATCGGACAGGGATACTCGACGATCGCGACGTCATCCCAGATGACGTCGTCTGTGCCATCGATCTGCTGATCGACGGTGGAATTGTAGACAATGCGCCCCCCCATCGCCGTGATGAACGGCATCGGGTCGTACAGCGCGTTCGCCTCGCGGCCGGTCAGCTCGGTCTCGCGCCCGTCCGCGTACTCGGCCCGCTCGCGGTACTTGATGAGGTTGACCATGTAGAAGCGCTCTGTTGGGTTCGCGAGGAGCTTCTGCAGCTCGTCCTCGTTCATGCCGAGCCCACCCTCTCCCGATCCTGCCCCGTCAGCCATCGCGTCGGTGACGGCCTCGAGGTTGCTCGGGTCGTCGCAGAGCTCTGGCGAGAGTTCGATGGCATCGCTGTCGGAGGTGTCCGTGTCGCTGCCAGAGGTGTCTGTGTCGCTGCCAGTGGTGTCCCCAGCCGACGTGTCTGCGCTGGCGCTGTCGCTGCCTTTGTCTGATTCGCTGTTACAGGCCGCGAGGACGGCGACCAGGGTGAGGGTTGTGATGAGGTCGGGTATACGCATTGGTGGACTCCGGATTGAGCAGTCTCCTCTATTGTCACCGGCGACGATGCCCTTCACCACAGGCGAAACGATGCAAAGTGTTGCGAAGTGTAACGCAACACTTTGCATCGTTTCGCCTGTGGCGTGCCTCCCTTATCCACTGCATCCTTACGGTATAAAAAACCAGACCGAGGGATCAGGATGAACAGAACGACTCTGGGCGCGCCTCGCTGCGGCCGGTGTCAATCGCAGGCTGCGTCTGCGATTGACACCGGTCGCCTCGCGCCCTCCTCTTGTTGACAGGACGAAACAGAATGATGAACCTGGATGATGCCGATCGCATGCGGCTGCTTCTCGTCGAGGACGACCAAGAGCTCGCGGACCTGCTGAAGGCGTACCTGGGGCAGCATGGCCTGGATGTCTCGCATGAGACATCTGGACCTGCTGGCGTGCAGAGCATCCTCGACACGGCACCGGACCTCGTCGTGTTGGACCTGATGCTGCCGGGGCTCAACGGGCTCGACGTGCTTCGCCGGGTCCGGGGGAGCTACAACGGCGCGATCCTGATGCTCACAGCGAGCCAGAGCGAGGTCGACCACGTCGCGGGCCTGGAGCTGGGCGCGGACGACTTTGTCGTCAAGCCCATCGAGCCTCGGATCCTCCTCGCACGGATCCGAACGCAGCTGCGGCGGGTGCGCGGCGCCCGCCCCGCGAGACCGGGTGCGGATGGCCGCATCCAGTTCGGCCCTCTGGTCATCGATGTCCCCAGCCGAGAGGTCCATGTCAACGGCACAGCTGTGCATACGACCACGATGGAGTTCGATGTCTTGCATCGTCTCGCAGCAGATGCCGGCACCGTGCTCTCACGCGACGAGCTCTACACGCAGGTGATGGGCGTGGCATACGACGGCATCGACCGGGGCCTGGACGTCCACGTCAGCCGCATCCGAAAGAAGCTCCGCGTCGCGGGCTACGACACCACACGCCTGAAGTCTGTCCGGGGCGTGGGCTACCTGCTGGCTGCCCGGTGAGGTGGTCGTATGTCCGCTTCGTGGTCTCCAGCGTCCTGGTGTTCTGGGCGCTGTCGTTCATCGCGCTCGCCACATACGCCTTGACGCGGTCATGGGACAGAGAGCGCGCCCGATACGACGGTGTCTTCTATGTCCACGAGGTGCTGAGCGCCGCCGACGCTGGCGCCCGTCCGGCGCAGCTCGCTGCGCTCCAGCCACACTTCCGGGTCGCCTTTCAGCTCGCTGACAGCGACTCACTCGTCGAGCAATGGGGACACTCGCCAGAGGCTGGCGCCGAGGCGTGGCACCATGCCAGCGGTTTGGAGGAGTGGTGGGTGGTGCCGTTCGAAGACGGCGAATCCGTGCTGCTCGCGGGCCCCGTCGCCCCCTCTGCGCCTCCTCCGGGCTACCTCCCCATCGGCGTGTTCATGGCGACCATCGGCCTCCCGCTGCTGGCTACGGTGCTGGGCATCCGTCTCAACCGCGGGGTCGCCCTTGTCGAGCAGGCGACAGATGCCATCGCCACCGGAGAGCTCGGCGCTCGGGTGGCCAGCGATGGCGGCCCGACCCAGGAGCTGTCGCAGCGGTTCAACGCCATGGCGGACCGCATCGAGCGGCTGATCCGGAGCCGAGATGAGCTGGTGCAAGCCGTCTCTCACGAGCTGGGGTCTCCGCTGTCGCGGCTCCGCTTCCACCTGGAGCTGATCGACCGGGCCGACGTCACCGCGCGAGCTGAGCGGGTGCACGCCATGACGCGTGAGCTGGATGCCCTCGATGAGCTGGTGGCAGAGCTGCTCACGTTCGTCCAGGCCGACGACCGGCCTGTCGACCAGACGACCTTCGACCCAGCGCAGGGGCTGGCGGACCTCGCCGAGCTTGCGCGTCTCGACTTACCTGACGAGCACCCACTCACCATCGATGTCGTCATCCCGCCCGCGGTCCCTGTCTTCGCCGACCGGAAGCTCTTCTTGCGCGCAGTCGAGAACCTGCTCCGAAACGCCGTACAGCACGCCGACAGCCACGTGCGCATCATGGTCGAGGCCGCCCCGGACGCCGTGTCCGTCCGCGTCGACGACGACGGGCCAGGCATCCCCGCCCACCTGAAGCACCGCGTGACACAGCCCTTCATTCGCACCCACACTGACCGCGGACGCGCGACCGGAGGAGCGGGGCTTGGCCTCGCGATTGTCCACCGCATCCTGGAGCGCCACGGGGGGCGGCTGGAGATCGCCGACGCCCCCGCTGGTGGCGCACGGTTCGTCACGATCTGGCCTGGACCCCCTTGAGCGTGGTCCTCCTCGACCAGCTCCAGCACCGCGTCTTTGGCCCGAGACAGGCCGATGCGTTGGCGAGGTCAGACGTCATCGAGGACAGGGTGTCCTGCAAATGGGTGATCGCCTCGTTATGGGAGCGCGCATGGTGATGGTCCGTGGTGTTGTTGGAAATCACAACGTGACCCACCAGCGCGCTTCAAATTTTCATCCCGTTTGTGGGAAATCTATAGGGTATACTCTCGATGAAAGAAAACGGAAGTAGAGTGTCGTCCAATGAACACGAGACCCACGCTTCAAGAATGCATCCAGGCGCTTGAGCTTCCACGATCAAACGTTGAGAACTTGCTCGTTGCAGCAGATATTGCGCTATTTATTGATGCGCTGCAGGATGGGTGCGTCTACGCCAGTGACCCCC
>JBCBLB010000767.1:0-4366 GCA_038520555.1 Myxococcota bacterium
AGAAAAGGGCACAAAAGGTGCGACTCACTCCACCTTGACCTTGCTGGCCGCCACACTCTGAGGCACATGCGGTGCAATCGGCGTAGACGCCGGCGTCACCGTCAGCGGCGCCACGCCGGTCCCAACGGCCGCCGCAGCGATGGCGGCGTTAAAGGCTGCGGTTAAAGGGGCGATCTGTGCCCTCAGCGCGGCAAGCTCCGCCTCTACCCGCGCCGCCTTCGCCGCGAAGTCGTCGGCGTCTTTTCCGAGCCGCACCTCGGCCTCATGCTCCAAAAGCAGGGCGTTCGCGGGCCGATAGGAAGCGTCGAGGCGGGTCGCGGGGCCGAGGGTCGGGATAAACACCGCGTCTGAGAACGAGAACCGTCGGGCGTTTGCGGCCTGGATCTCGGTCCGCCCCGCCGTCCCGAGCGCCTTCCACTCTGCGATCGAGCGATGGCAGAACAGGGCGATGCCCGTGTCTCCAGGCTGGGGCTCCAGATACAGCCGCCCCTGCGCGGTCCCGGGCAGCATCACCGGCACGTTGGCGATCGGGGGAACGCAGTAGTCGGAGGGAAACTCCGCGTCTGCGAGGAGCTCCTTTTCGCAGACTGCCAGCTCGATGACCGCCAGGCCGCTGTCGGCGTCATAGCGCTGAATCACCGCGGGCATGGCCACCCGGACCCGGGCGGTGCCCCGATCGATGGCGGCGGTGAGCAGATCCGCGAGGTTCATCGGCCTACCCCTCCCCGAAGAGCCAGTCGGTCCAGCTCGACAGGATGGACTGGTCCTGCTCGGCCCGGGCATCATCGGGGAGCGTCTCGGTGGGCTGCTCGCCGAGGTCCACCTCATCCGCCAGCTCATTGGCGCCATCAAAGTCTTCGGTGACGACCGGCTGACTCACGGCGATGCGGACCTGTCGGCCAGTGGCCTTCTTGATCTGCCGAAGGAGGATCGTGGGCCGAACGCCGCGCTTGCTGGTGAGGTCGTAGGGCCATCGGACGAGGGCCAACTCCCCGACCTGACCGCGGGGCAGCCGCGGCCCGCTGAGCACCAGGGTCTCAAACCGGGCCGCCTCAAAAAAGGCCAGCGCCGCGTTGACGTGTCCCGGGCCGCCCTCTGCGCTCTGCCAGTCCAGCGGGCTCTCAGTGGTCACCGCGAGGAGCGTGATCTCCAGAGGGAGCGCCTGGATGTGGTCGCTGACCGGGCTTCCGCTCTCGATCGGATGGTCGGTGACCCGATTTTGATGGGTGATGGTGAGCCGGAGGACCGCGTCGAAGGTGAGGACCCGACCGTTTGGACGGGTCAAGCGGTAGCGTTCGGGCATCTACGCCTCCCCAGCAGCGGCCACCGCTGCCATGGCCTGGCGCTGCTGCTCTTCGAGCGCGCCCCGGATCATCTCCTGGATCTCAGACGGCCCCGCACTCACGCCCTGGACGACGATGTCGCCCTGCTGGACGGTGACCGGTCCGCGGCCAGCGCCAGGCAGCGCGTTCGCCGACGGCGCCGCCAGCGCAGACAGCTCCGCGCCGGCCCGCTGCAACCCCGGATCGTTGATGCCGAGACTGGAAAGGCCGTCGGCGAAGCTTGTGGTAAAACCTCCCGCCCCACGACTCAGGCGCTGAAGACCCGACTCGATTCGCTCCAAGAAGCCCGCGAGCAACTCGAAGGCGAGGTTGATGCCCTCGAGCTGTCCGAGCCAGCCCGCGAGCGCCACGGTGCTGATGAAGTGCAGCGCCTCCCCCAGATCGACAGAGACCCCCACCACGTCCTCGTTGAAGACCGCAGAGAAGGCGCCGGAGAGCACCGAGAAGATCCCGAACAGCGCCATCCCCGATCGGCTGATCGCGTCCATACCGCGAACGAGTCGATCCATCAGCTCATCTTCGAGCCCGAACGCCGCGAAGAAGTCCCCGATCGCGCTCTGACCACCGTTCATGAAGGTGATGAGGTCCTCCACAGCGAGACCCAGGGCGACCACCCCGAAGACCAGCGCCGCCACGCCGGCCGCTGCGGCCCCAAAAGACACCCCGGCCGCGACCGCGATGGCCCCGATCGCCGCCTGCAGGGCCTGGAGGATGGCCAGGGCGTTCGCGGCGAGTCGCCCGCCCACGATGAGGCCCAGCAGCCCGGCGAGCGCGAGCCCCGCCCGCTGAAACGCGACCTCCCAGCCGCCGACAGCATCTACGACCGCGGCGAGCTGTCGCCAGAGGCGCTCCAGCCGGCCGGCCAGCCGGTCTGCCCAATCCTCGATCCGCTGCTCGATCAGCTGCCGGTTCTCCAGATACCAGCCCTGGATGGCCTCAGCGGCTTCGATGAGGGTGGGGATGAGGGCGTTTCCGACCTGATTGCGAAGCCCGATGGCCACGCTCTGCAGATCGGTCATCCGATCGGTGAACACCTCGGCCTGCCGCGCGGCTTCTGCGCTCATGACGAATCCGAGCTCTCGCGCCTCCATCCGAAGCGCCTCAATTCCATCGGCGCCGTTCTTGATGAGCGGGAACAGCTCCGCCGCGGACCGCCCCCAGACGTCCTGGGCGAGCGCGGCCCGCAGCGTCTCGTTCTCGACGCCGGACAGCGCCTCGGCCACCTCCAGAAACAGCTGCTCCTGCCCCTTCAGCGCGCCGTCGGCGCCTGTGACCTCTACCCCGAGCGCCTGATACGCCTCGACTGCAGCCTTCACGCCACCCTGGGCGTCGAGGGCCGAGCTGGCCTGCCGCTGGAACGCGGTCCGCAGCGTCTTCATCGACGCGTCCGAGCGCTCTGCGGCGAACGCCAGCTCCTGGTAGGTCTCGATCGGGATCTGCATCCGGTCGGCGTTTTTAGCCGTCTCGTCTCCGAGGCGCGCGGTCTGAAGCACCACCCCGGACAGCGCCGCCCCGAGGACCACAGAGGCACCGGTGACCATGGCCATGGTGCGCTTGGTGGAGTCCAGGGCGCGATCGAAGCGCTGGACGACGCGCAGGTCCTGCCTGGTCTGGTTGGTGACGCCCAGCCGGACCAGCAGCTCGCGGACGGTCATGGTGGTCATCGGCGCCCCCTCGCCTTCGCCCGCCGCTCCGCCCTCTGCTTCGCCTCTTCACGGGCGATCTCTCGGGCCTCTGCCAGGGCGTCTAAGGTCATATGAGCCTCCAATGACTGCTTGAAGCTCCAGCGGGTCTCGATGTCGATCAGGCTGTCGGTGTACTCGTCGGATGTGGCGATCCGTTGAATCCACCAGCGGACGCCGCGTCGGGCGGCGTCTTCGAGGGGCTGAGCAGTTCGTCGGCGGCCTCCTGGATCCGCGCGCCGATCGCGGAAATACCGTCCAGCGGCAAAAAACCGTTGATCGCGATCACCCTCCCACACGCCACAAACAGCTCGGTGTAGTTGCCCCGATAGGCGTCGTCGAAGTCGCTGTTGATGCGCCGAGACGACCCCATCGGCCTTCCGTCCCGGGTGGTCTTGGCCAGGATCTTCTGGACCAGGCCCACATCCAGCCGGCGGATCGCCGCCGAGAGCTGCTCGCCCACCCGGCCGACCCGCAGATCCCACACCAGCGCCTCGGGGTCGACGGCGAAGTCCATCATGGAGATCGTGTCCCTCCCCGCCTTGTTGGCGGCTTCCTGGGCGGCCATGAAGCCGCGGGCGAGGTGCGGGAGCACCCCCTCGATGGCCTGGGTGATGGGCTCCAGCCCCAGGCTGGCGAGCTGCTGGGAGATGATGAGCCCCTCCATCGGCGGATGAAGGGTGACCTCGTAGTCATGGGGGTCGCCGTTGCGGTCGTGGAGCGTAAACGTCTCTTCCATGAGGGTCCTCAGATGCGGATGTTGGCGCCGTAGGTGATCTTGGGCTTCGGAAGGTGGATGCGGAACTCCGCCCGGCCAACGGATTTGTTGAAGTTCATCTCCGGGCGGTTGAGGAACACGCCGTGCTGGCTGGAGATCCGGTCGCCGCTGGCTGGGTCATCGACCCGAAAGTTGATCGGAGAGATCGGTGTGCCCGCGCGCCGCTGGCGAAACTGCTCCTGCAGCAGATCGCTCAGGATGCGGAACGCCGGAGACGCCCGCAGCACCCGAAACGTGGCGATGTGGCTGTCGTCGCCGTTGTCGGTGTAGACGTGGTAGCCGGCAGCGCCAGTGACGACCTCGACGTCGTCGGAGACCGGGACCACGCCCAGGAAATCCGAATCGTCGGCGCCGGTGTCTGCGCCGATGCTGTAGCCGCGGACGATGCACCGCACCGCCGAGAGGGTGTACTCCCCGAAAACCTGTCCCATCTTACGCCCCCACCACCACCGGATCGGCGGAGATCTGGAAGTTGAAGTCAAAGAGCCGGGCGGCGGTGGCCCGCTGCCCCGACCCGGTGATGCTGATCTTCTCGGTGGCCACATCGATCGACGATGCGCTCA
>JBCBLB010000812.1:0-3968 GCA_038520555.1 Myxococcota bacterium
CCGTACTTCTTCCGTTCGACCCGGCGAGAGTCGCGGGTCAGCAGTCCGCGCTGCTTCAGGGTGGGGCGAAACTCGGGGTTCGCCTCAAGCAGGGCGCGGGCGATGCCCAGACGGACCGCACCGGCCTGACCGGACTTGCCGCCGCCATTGACGTTGATGTAAATGTCGAACTCATTCCCCGTCTCGGTCACTTCCAGCGGCTGCCGGAGGATGAGAACCAGGCTCTTGCGGTCAAAATACTGCTCAAGCGGCAGCTTGTTGACCATGACCTTACCCGTGCCGGGGGTCATAAAGACGCGGGCGACCGAAGACTTCCGCCGACCGGTGCCATAATACTGGGTCGTAGACATCAGTGTTGAACCCTTTTCAGATGTGGGCGGGGAAAGGCTGCGGGGTCTGCGCTGTGTGGGGATGGTCCCCGCCCGCGTAGACGTGAAGCTTCTTGATGATCTGGCGAGCCAGGCGGTTCTTGGGGAGCATCCCCTTCACCGCAAACTGGATGACCCGCTCAGGGTAGGTGTTCAGCATCTCGCGTGCGCTGGTCGCACGAAGACCGCCGGGGTGACCGCTGTAGCGGTAGTAGTACTTCTGGTCGAGCTTGCGGCCGGTCAGGCGAACCTTCTCAGCGTTGATGACGATGATGTGATCGCCAGTGTCGACATGGGGCGTGAACGTGGGCTTGTGCTTGCCGCGCAGCGCATCCGCGATCCGTGTCGCGATCCGGCCGAGCGTTTGCCCGTCCGCGTCGATCACGTACCAGGATCGCTCAACCGCGTTCGGCTGGGCAATGGTTGTACTCATGGAGCTCACCGAAAGAAATGAAGGGTTTGCCGACCGAGGGAAGCCCAGGAGGCAAACAGACCTCCGGCCCTTAGCGCCATCACATTGCGCTGTCAAGGCCCCATCAGCCGGCTCCATCCGCGGAGCAGGATATCTTTGGCCTGTGACGCTGCGCGCCGTGTCTGACAATCACCCTCGACAGGGGACAGACACTTGTAACCCCTCATCAAGAAACGCGCAGGTGACAACCGACCAACACCCATGGACCCCACCATGCGCGAAGCCCTCCCCCCCCAAACTGTCGCCATCCTCGACGCCATGCCCCAGTGCGCCTTCCTCATCGATGCAAATGGCGAGCTCCTCTATCAAAACGTCGCCGCGACCCGGCTTCGCTGTGAACTCCCTCCCAACCTCCCCTTCGACGGCGTCCTCAGCTATCCGGTCAAAATGGATGGCGAGACCGGGTGGCTCCAGGGACGCTGCTCTCCCCTCACCCTGGACGGGCTCAACGCCTACCTCGTTCAAATCCAGGTCATCACCCACAACGTCCTCAATCAACTGCGCCTTGAAAAGTTCTTCGACGCCACCCGCGAAGGCGTCCTCTTCTATGCACAGGGCATCATCACCGACATCAACGACGCCGGTGTCAGAATGCTCGGCTACGACAGCCCAAACGAGATCATCGGGCGCCCGCTCATGACCCTCGTCGCCCCCGAAGACCAAAACTTCGGCCTCGAAAACATCCGCACAAAGCCTGAAACACCATATCGCATCCGCTCGATTCGACGCGATGGGACCGTTTTCAACGCAGCTGTGCTCGGCCGGAGCATTCAACGCGGGGATCAGATCGTACGGGTCCTCACCTTTCAGGACCTCACCGCCCTCGACGAAGCACACCAGGAGATCGAACGACGAGACGCGCAGCTCCGCGCGATGCTCCGGGTCCTCCCCGTCGGCATCGGACGGCTCGACCAGCGCAACGATCTCATCTTCGCCAACGATGCCTTGCTTGAGCTGATCGATGATCCTCCCCTCCCGGTCTCGGCGGCGCGGTGGCAGACGCTCGTCCACCCGGTCTCTCCCGAAGAGATCCAGACGGTGCTACAGCATGCCTACGCCGGCGCGGTCATCCAACGCGAGCTTCGGTGGACCGATCGGCAGGGAAAGCTGAAGTGGGTGATGATGCTCGCCGCGCCAGAGATCGGTCCGGGAGAACAGATTCACGGCGTCGTGGTCGTGACCCTGGACATCACCGCTCGGCGGGCTGCCGAAGAACAGCTGGAGTCGGAGCTGGAGACCCAGGCCATCCTGCTCCGAGAGATCCACCATCGCGTCAAGAACAACCTCAACCTCATCGCCGGGCTCCTTCAGCTGCAATCCCATGCCGCCGATGACCCGATCGTCCGCGAGGCGCTCGCCCAGAGCGAGCGAAGGGTCTCCGCGATCGCGCTGGTTCACCGAGGGATTTACCAGAACGCAGAGCTTGCGGCAGTCGATCTGAGCCGATACCTCAGCGGGCTGATTCACAACCTCATGCTCTCGACCGGGATCGATGATCGGGTACAGGTCAAGCTCGCGGTGGACGGGGTTTTGCCGCTGGAGAAAGCGGTGCCGTTTGCGCTCATCCTCTCTGAGCTGATCACCAATGCCTTCAAGCACGCCTTCCCCGTCGGCCGACACGGCGTCCTCTCCGTTCAGCTCAGCCTGCCTGATGGGGACGGCGCGCGCCAGCTGATCGTCGAAGATGATGGCATCGGCCTCCCCGATGAAGAGAAGGGCGGGACGCTGGGGATGGAGCTGGTCCGACTGCTGGCGATGCAACTGCACGGGTCGGTGAACGCTGAGAATCGTCCAGGAGGCGGCGCGCGGTTTACCCTGCGCTTCATCGCCCCATAACCGTCACCGGGTGGCCACCCGCGTCTCATAGAGCAACCGCTGGAGGCCCACCGCTTCGCGGTGTTCGCGAGAGAGCACATCCAGACGCTCCAGGGCCAGCGCGGTCTGCCCCTGCTCGATGAGCTGTTGGATCTGATACAGATCCTGGAGCAGCGCGTCCGACTCCGGCGGCGCCGGCCACGCGTTCAGCGGGCTGGCCAGCTGGGCGGTCTTCCAGTTGTCAGCCACCGCGCCGTCGGCCTGCTGGAGATCGCTCATCCGTCCTTCGCCCAGCAGAGCCCGGACCATCGCCGCCTGCCCCTCGTCCAGGCCCTCGACCAAAGCGCGCGTCGGGATGATGGCGCGCCATGGGAGGGTTCGTTGCCGGGCATCCTGGTACAACGCCGCCTTCATCGGGTGCGTCTCCAGGAGCTGGTTGAGCTGGCGGTCCCCCTGTGCGGCGTCTTTGACCCGAAGGATCCGCGCCTGCAGCAACGCCAGCCGGTGATTGTTGGGCGCCGCCTCGAGCGCACGGGCTGCAGACGCCAGCGCATCATCGATCTGGCCGAGGGCGAGCTGCGCCTGCGCCCGGAGGGTCTCTGCTTCCGGTTCGGTCACACCGTCAAGGATCTCCAACGTCCCTTGCGCATCTCCGTTGATCAGCGCGACCGCGGCTCGGGCAGCGTCGAAGGCCAGCCCGTCGATGCCCGCCGCGATGACGCCGCGGACACCGGACTGCACCAGCTCCTGATTGTCATCGAGAAGCCCCCACCACACCTTGTGCAGCGCAGCGTCTGGGGTCGGGGCATCAAAGGCTGCCATCGGATCGCCCGGGAGCCCCTCTTGATACATGATGGCGGCGGCATGGCCATGAACGCCGGCCGCTGTATAGCTGCTCAGGGCGTGCTCGAAGTGGCCGATCCGATCCAAGGCGTCGCCACGGAGCCTTTCCAGGCTGTCATTGTCCGCGCCAGCGTCGATGCAGGCGTTGAGGATCCGGAGCGAGTCGGCCGACAGCCCAGAGAGGATCTGGCGACGGGCCGCCGCTTCGCAGGCCACCGAAGCCGCTGGCGCTACCGCGAGGACAGCCTCTGCAGCGACCAGGGGATCCTGATCGAGGGCGAGGACCGCATAGAACCGGGCGAGGCTCGCCTCCAGCGTCTTCGGCTCCGCGGGCAGCAGGGCGAGCGCTTCCGCGGGAGCATCGGCGTCGAGCGCCCGCCAGGCCTTTGCCGCGTCCAGTAGTCGATGCTGTCCGACGAAGATGCCGATGAGGTGATTGAGGTCATCGAGTCCCTGGACGATCAGCATCG
>JBCBLB010000131.1:0-16788 GCA_038520555.1 Myxococcota bacterium
CTCGATGCCGCGCAGAAGGCGCTGAGCGCGCGGGAAGCGTCGTTGAACGCCCTCGCGGAGAAGGTCTCGGATGTTGAGGAGACGCTCCAGGCGCTTGAAGCGCGTGAGGCCGCGATCGCGCGTCGTCAGGAGATCCAGGACGGCTACGATGCGGAGCTGGAAGGCTGGCAGAGCAGGCTTGAGGCGGCGCAGAAGGAGCTGGCCGAGGCCCGTGACACGTTGGCTGCGGAGCAGGAGGCGCTGGAGGCGCGTGAGGAAGAGTTGGCGGTGTTGGAAGAGTCTCAGACGACCCGCAAGACACACCTCTTGTCGGCGCTCGGCGAAGCGATGGCGGTCATCGACACGGACGGCACCATCACTGCGGAGCGCACGCCGATCTTTGACCGGCTGCTGGGTGTGAGCGGGGATGCTCAGATCGATGCGGTGCTCAACACGATCGAGCCGAAGCTTGGGGATCAGTTCGCGATCGGGTGGGAGGCGCTGCGGATCGGGTTTGTCTCTCCGGTGGAGGCGCTCAAGGAGCTTCCCCGGCGGCTGAGGCTGGATGGGTCGAGCTACTCGGTGAGCTATACGCCGTTGGTGGAGGGTGAGCGGCTGTTGGGCGTGGTGATGCGACTTCGGGAGCACACCCAATCGCTGCCGCGGATCGAGATGAGCGGCGCGGAGCTGACGCGGCTGGTGGGTCTGGTGAAGGCGCGGGTTCCCTACGCCTTCCTGGCGGCGCGCTTGGAGGAGCTGAGCTTCGAGGCGATGGAGACGCGGCTCGGTGCGATCGCGCGGTCTGCGAAACGGCTGGCAGCGGAGCACGATCGGGTGGTGACGGTGACCGTGGAGCCGGGCGAGGTCCGGCTGTCTTCGGAGGAGTGGGGGCCGTTCTGGTCATCGTTTACATCGATGGTGGCAGAGCTTTCCCTTCGTGAGCCTGTCCTGACGCTCCGGGCGGAGTATGCGATGCCGGGGGACGTTCCGGGCGAAGGGGTGGACGCGTCTGTGGGTCGGCTGTGCATGATCGAGGTCGAGACGGGCAGCGGCGCATCGATCCAGGCCACCGAGGCGGTCGAGGCCGCGGTGTCGGCGATGGGCGGCGCGGTCACGGCTGCGGCGGGTCGCCTGAGCTGTTGGGCACCAGCGCCGGTGTTCGCGGCCCAGGCGACGCCGGCGAAGGTCGCCGAGTCAGCTTGAGCTGAGGGTTTCGAGCCAGGACAGCCACCGCTCTTCGAGGGGCAGCAGGGGTTCATAGCAGAGACGGGCTTCGGGATCTTCCTGGAGGAGGGCGAACAGCGGCTCGGCGAGGACGCTCCGATCGCCGATTCGCTGGACCAGCCCCCCACCGATCGCGGCGCGCATCAGGGCTTCATCGTCGAGGCCATCGCCGGGAGATGCGCTGACGGTCCACCCTTGCGCGGCGCAGAAGGTCATCATGACCGCGACCAGCCCGCCGAGCGTCCGCTCACCATGGCGAACCCCGCCCCGAGCGGTGACGACGAGGGGGGCAGTCCGGCGCCGATCGAGCAACAACAGGGCGCCGAGCAGAGAGAACGCGGGGCTGTGGGAGAGGGCGCGCAGCCGCAGCGAGCGGTTGTCGGCGAAGGCTCGGGGCGGGCGCTCGCCGGGGTGCAGCAGCCCGCCGTGGGTGGCGATCCGGTCATCGACGATGCTGGGGAGCCGAACGCCCAGCGGCGCGCGCCGGGCGGAGAGCAGCCGCTCGTTGATCGCGGTGACCCCTTCGGCCATATCGCGGAGGGCGCCGGGGAAGGTGAGCACGAGGCCGGCATCGTCGATGGCCTCGAGGAACGGCTTCTGGGGCGGGTGAAACGGCGCCAGCGCCGGGCGCGCCGTCTCGAAGCTGTCCAGCCCACGATCGATCAGGGTGTCGCTGAGGGCGTCCTGAACCGTCTCCACGGTGAGGGGCGCGCCGAACAGCCGACGATCCCAGCTGGCGAAGCGGCGGGCGAGGGCAGGGGGGGCATCTCCATCGCGGAGGTGGTCGATCCACTCCCGATAGAGGGGATCGCTGAGGGCGATGAGCTGACCATCGGTCGACAGCTGTCGGCGGCGGATCGCGCCGGGCGAGACGATCAGCCGTTCATCGACCCGATGGGCGTCGCCGCGGCGCATGACCATCTCGATGTATCCGCCGAGGGGGCAGCGCCGGCCGCCCATCTCATCGAGGAGCGCGCGGATGTGGTGGGTCCCGAGCTCACCGTTGGCGAGCAGGGCCTGGAGCAAGCGGGCATAGACGTCAAGGTTGTGATCGACCCCGTCGGAGAGGTCTACGGGTGGGGGCTTCTGCGGCGCGGGCGGGGGAGGGGAGACCAGCCCAAGGGGAAGATCGAGCTGAGGGGCGGTCTGCGCCGGTGGGCGCGCGACAGCCGGTTCCAGCAGGCCACGGATCGCCGATGCCCTTCGTTCAGCGGTGGCTTCGGAGAGCTGTGGCTCCCATTTGAGGATAAATCGGTTCAGGGCTTCTGTTTCCGGGAGAGAGCGGTACTCTTGCCACAAGGCCTGGACGAAGCGATTCTCCCAGACGGCGTCTGCATACACTTTCATGCGGTCGGCTTCATCGGCGAAAGCCAATGAAAGGCCCAAAGGGGTTAGAGACATGATCTCATCCGTCTCCAATAACCCCAACCACTCTGCGGCCTGGGTATAGTAGTGAACGGTGCGCACCTCAACCTCCAGGATCTCGGCAAGGCCTCGGGGGCGGCGAATCCCACAGGAGACCTGATGCAGCAAACGCATCAGCAGCCGGGGATTGTTCGCGTTGGGCAGCAGCTCTGCCCGTGGACGGCGCGCGGTCATGGGCAGAGGATACCGCGAACCGGTCCATCGCGGAGGAGTGAGAGCGGTTGAGCCAGGCAATCCAGCAACACCCCCCCCTTTTTCGGCAACTCTACCCGCCGCTCGCGCGGCGGATGCGCCGCATTGATGACGGCGTCCCCCGGTTTGATCCGGAGCAGCTGCACATCGAGTCACAGCGTCGGGCGCGGGTCGCGCGAAAGATTCGCACGATCCTGCGCCGGATGGCACCCGTGGTGCTGCTCTCTCCGCGGTGGAGCCAACCGCTGCGCTTCATCGACGAGCTGGCCCCCATGCTGGCGCAGGGCCAACCCGCCGTGGCGTGTCGGACCGCGTCGTTGCGAACCGTCAAGAGCCGCGCGCTGCCAGAGATATGGAACGCCCTGGTTGAGGTGTTCAGCCGAATGGTGCCCGCGGAGTGGCGTCCAGAGGGGCCTTCATCGGTGGCCGACCGTCGCGGGTTCCGCTGGTCTTTGCGTCAGCTCTTGCAGCATGCCCACCGCGAGGCGCCCCACCCGATCGCGCTGATGGTCTGTGAGGCGGAGCACCTCCCGTTGAGCGTCTGGGAAGACGTCGCGCTGGTCTGGGAAGAGTACTGGGAGCGCCACCCCGACGCTGTGGAGCGGCGGTGCACGCTGCTCCTGGCGGGCTCCGTCCATGCGCACTGGCTGAAGATCGGGGACGCGCCGCGCATCCCACTGGAAGACTTTTCAGAGAGCGAGGCGTTGTCCCGGATGGTGTCTGGCGACACCCCGAGCGGAATTCGAACGATCCGCGCGGTGGCGCGGTTCACAGGTGGCATCCCCAGCGTGGTGGATCGGTTCAGCGCCCACTACGACGAGCACGGCTTTTTGCCCGCGGCACGGGACGGCCTCCTGCAGATCCTCGGCACGTTGAGCGATGAGATGCGGGGCGCCGTCGACATCATTGCAGCGGATGAGGAACTGAGCTCCCGCCTGGAGCAGCTGCTGAGCGGCGTCCCGCTGCGTGAGGAGCGGCGCCTGGACGAACCCCTCCGGATGGCGGGGCTGGTCCGGACCATCTCACCGGCCGGACAGCCCCATGTCATCCTTCGCGCGCCGGCGTTGGCTGCGCTGTTGGGGTGAGCGGTCAGCTCAGCAGGGTGTCTTCTTCGTTGCTCTGCCAGCTCACCCGGTTCCGCGATGACGTGCGGGCTTCGGTGAGGCCGTCTTCCAGCGATTGAAGCAGCTCATCGACCGACATGCCATCGGTGGGCATGAAGCTCATCCCGAAGACCGTGACCGAGCAGTCCATCCGGCTGTCGCCGAGGTGGATGCGGGTCTTCTCGACGGCGGAGCGGATGCGCTCGGCGACGACCTGGCCGCCGGTGGAGCCAGCGCGGGGCAGGAGGATGGCGTAGTTGTCCCCACCGAACCGCGCGAGGGTATCCGAGGCGCGCAAACAGCCATACAGCGCTTCGACCATGGCGTTCATGACCTTGTCCCCTGCGGGCACGCCATAGGTTTCATTGATCTTGCGGAACTTGTCGAAGTTCAGCACGATCATGGAGATCGGCTCATTGCTCCGCGTCACGAGCCCATCGAGCATCTCGCGGAATTGCGCCCGGTTGGTCAGCCGAGCGAGCGGCGAGTCGTCATTGCTCGCGGTCCGCATCGGGTTGGCCCGCTGCTGCAGGGACGCCGTCGAGCGTTCTGCGAGGAGGACGTTGGGATCCGGCTGTCGGCCCACGGTCAGCTGGAGGGCCTTGGCCAGCCGGAGCAGGTCTTCCGCGGCTTTCTGCAGCAGCCCCTGCACCGAAGATCGGGCGCCGCTGGCCTGGACCGCCTTCTCTGTGGCGTCCAGCCAATTGCGCGGCGCGGAGACCACGGCGAGCTCTGCGACCCGCTCTGCGGCGATCAGGACTGGGACCATCGGATCGTCGACGTCTGGCTCATGGTGGACCAGCACTGCACGGCGCAGATCCGCCGGCAGGGACTCCCCCAGGACGGAGTCCGCGGCAGCCTGTGGGTGATCGATGCCGATCAGCAGCTTCTCGGCTTCCACCCGCTCTCCGCCAGGGTGACGCAGCAGGCCACCCAGCGATGAGGCGAGGTGGTCGTGTCCTTCGGCCATCCATGCCAGGCCCGTTTCCATCATCAGCCCAGCCGCGAAGGCGGGGTAGACGTTTGTGTCCCCCCGCTCTTCTGCGATCTGGCGGGCGATGACGGCCCGACGCAGGCAGCCTTCCAGAAGCAGCTGGTGGCTGCTTTCGGTGAGGGCTTCCGGCATCGTCGTGAAGACGGCGTAGCTGAACGCGAGGTTGCGTGCCTCTTCGAGGCCGATGGCCACGATCGCCTGGGCGAGGTTGCTCGCCTTACGGCCGGCGGCCCGGAGGTAGACCTCTCCCAGCCGGGCTTCATTCTCTGCATACTCTGTCAGCGACTGCATCGACGTCGAGGCCGAGAGCGCCAACTCGATCAGCCCCTCCAGATCGTCCGGAGGAGAGACTTCCATCAACGCGCCACGTGGCGCCGCCGGCCGCTGCGCAGCCTTGGGCGCTGTGCGGCCACGGAGCTTTCCGGGCGTGAATGCGTGCCGAGTACCCTCGCTTTTGCGGCCGAGGCCTCTGGACAGTCGTTTATTGCTCCCCATACCACTCCCCTGTTTGCTGAAGTAACGGTCGATTTCTTTTGAAGTTGAGGCTGACGAGGGGAGAGCGCTCGTCTTGTTGCTGTCGATTTCCGATCTGTGGCGATAGAAGGAGGGACATGATGCGTGCACATCTCGTCATTCATGGCCGCGTCCACGGCGTCTTCTTCCGCGCTTCGACCCAGAAGCGCGCGGAGGGGCTCGGGCTCGCCGGCTGGGTGCGCAATCGCTCTGATGGAACGGTCGAGCTCGTGGCGGAGGGGGAGCCGGCAGCGCTAGACGCCCTGGTCGACTGGTGCGCCGTCGGCCCGCCGATGGCACAGGTCGAGCACGTCGAACAGACCCGCGATGAGGCCGTCGGGCTCGCGGATGGGTTCACCATCCGACCCACCGCCTGAGCCCCTCAGTCCGTGTCTTCCACGGTGATGCGCATCCGCCGCGCCATCTTGTTGAGCATCCCGAGCAGCGCGGTGGCTTCTTTCTGGGTCGGCTGCGCGCGCCCCAGCAGCCGTAGGAGGGTGCCCTGGACCTGCTCGTCCGACTTGCCGCGCAGGTAATCGCTGCCGTCTAAAATCTGCATCAGAATCTGCACGGCATGCAGCTGCAGCGAAAGGGGAGCGGTCGGCGCCGGCGGCGGCGGTGAGGGCAGCGCGCCCTGCCGGAGGGCGGCGGCGATGACCGTGACCGCCTGACCGAGGTTGAGCGACTTGTGCGCGGTGGTGGGGATGGTGATGAGCGCCTGGCAAAGAGACAGATCGTCGTTGGACAGCCCGGCGTCTTCGGGACCGAAGACGATCGCGGTCGGTCGCGGATCGATCTGTTGGCTGAGCTGTGCAGGGGTGTAGACTGGCCAGTCCCACTTTCGGGGGCGGGCAGAGGTCCCGATGACGACGCTCATGTCTGCGACGGCGTCCCGCACCGTCGCGACGAACCGGGCACGGTTGATGATGTGGTGGGCTTCGGGGGCCATCCACCGGGCAAGGTCCGGATCGAAGCCAGGGGGATCAACCAGGATCAGCGGTCCGAGTCCATGGTTGGCGATGGCCCGGGCGACGGTTCCGATGTTGCCGGGCTGCTGCGGGCGCACCAGCACAACGTGGACGGCGTTGAGGTCTGCGGGGGTCATCCCCGAGAAAACAGGTTCCGGAACCAGGCCATTATCCGCGCGAAGAAGCCCATCTGTTCTGAATTGGCCGGAAGGTTCCGATCGACGGTCGGTCGGATGTCGGGCATCTCATGTTCGTCGGGCGTCTCAGGCTCGGCGTCGTCGATCAGCGGCTCCGGGGGAGGCTCGTTGATCGGGGCCGTATTCGACGGCATCACCGGACGAATCGGTGGCGGGGTCGGACGCTCAGGCGGCGGTGTCTGGGCATTGCCCCCGCTGATGCTTTGCGCCAACGACGAGGTGGGCATATTCAGCGATGGCGGCGTAACCGCCTTCTTCTTGGGTTCGCGCTTCGGCGGCGCGGCGCGGCCGCTGGATGTCGCGGGGCGGCGGCGCTTCCGACCACCGGAGTCCTTCCCGCCCTTACCCAGCTTCAGCGTGGCGTCGACGGTCTGGCTGGTCTCTTTGTCCCGAGCGGTCAGGTTGAGGATGCCTTCCGAGTCAATGTGGAAGGTGACCTCAATCTGCACCTGTCCCTTGGCGGCGGGGCGAATGTTGGAGAACACAAAGGTTCCCAGCCGCTCATTCTCTGCGACCAGCCGGCTCTCGCCCTGGTACAACCGCAGCATGATGGAGCGCTGGTTGTCCTTGGAGGTGGTCAGCGTTCGCGTCTTATAGTCCGGCAGCGGCTGGTTCTTCTGGAACAGCACATGCATCGTCCCATCGACTTTGTTGATGCCGATGGGCATCGGCAGCACGTCGAGGAGCGTGACGTCGTTGTTCGAGGTCGTCGACAGGCTGTGGGCCATAATGGCCGCGCCCATCGCCACAGCTTCGTCGGGGTGGACGCCCTTGGAGGGGGGCTTGCCGATGAAGGCGGTGATCTGCTTCTGGACCAGCGGCATCCGTGACTGGCCGCCGACGAGCAGCACCTCATCGACGGCGGCGATGGTGGTGCCGGCTTCCTTGAATATGCGGCTGCAGGTCTGGACCGTGCGCTGTACCAGATCCATCGTCAGCTCTTCGAGCTGATCCCGGGTGACCCGAAGGTTGATGTCCAGGGGCTTGCCATCACTCTTGGTGATGTAAGGGATGTGAATGTGGGTCTCGGTGACCGTCGACAGCTCGATCTTGGCGCCTTCTGAAGCGTCGCGGATCCGCTGGATGGCGACCCGGTCCCAGGCGAGGTCGACGCCGTGCTCTGCGTGGAACTTCTCCAGGACGAACTGCATCAACCGGTCGTCGAAGTCGACGCCGCCGAGGAACGTGTCCCCCCCTGTGGCGATGACCTCGAAGATCCGATCCTTAATATCGATGACCGAGATGTCGAAGGTCCCGCCGCCGAGGTCATAGACCGCGACGCGTTGGGAGAGGTTCTTGCCCCGACCATAGGCCAGCGCCGCGGCCGTGGGCTCATTGAGGATTCGGAGGACATGCAAGCCCGCCATCTTCCCAGCGTTCCGGACCGCCTGCCGTTGGCGGTCGTTGAAGTAAGCCGGTACGGTGATCACCGCCTGATCGACCTCTTCACCCAGCGCTTCTTCGGCGACGTCCCGAATACGGCTGAGGATCGCCGCAGAGATCTGTTCAAGGGTGAAGACTTCACCCTTGACCTTGATCAAGACCTCAGAATTGTCGCCCTCCAGCATCTCATATGTGAAGATCTGGCGGACCTTATCGATGGTCTTGCTGTGGAAGTTCCGGCCGATGAGCCGCTTGGCGGCCATGACCGTATTGGTCGGGTTGAGCTGCGCCTGGCGCTTGGCCTCCTGACCGACCAGCCGGTTCCCCTTCTCATCGATCGCGAAGACCGAGGGGATGGTGCTGTCGCCCCCTTTATACGTGAGAACCCGTGGCCGGCCGTTTTCCATAATGGCGGCGCAGCTGTTTGTGGTTCCCAGGTCGATTCCGATCGCCAGTCCCATACGGACGCCTTCACCCAGATGCGCGGATTTCCGCGTGTGTGTACCACGCGCTCCGACGTTCAGTCAATTTCAAGCCCCGGTTCTGACGTGATCGCCGTTCCCTGAAGCCACACCTTCCCCACTTTATCAGAGGAGAACAAATGTCCAACTCTTCCCATCACCTCGCGATGCGCTTTCGGGCCGGCCATCAACGCCAGCAGGAAGCAGAGCAGGCTGCCAACGAGCGCCAGGAGCGCTCGCAAGAAGAGGCCTGGGTGGCTCAGGAGACCATCCTCGACGATCTCGAAGAGTTCGCAGAAACCTCTGGTTTTATGGATATCTCCAGAACCGGCCATCGGCTACGCCTCCGGTACGATGGAAGCAAGCTGACCTTCCTCCTGGACCGTGAAAGCCCCATCGTCCACGTCGAAGCGGTGAACCTGTCACAGACCTGTCACCTTGAATATCATCCGCACCGGAAGTGCTGGCAGCTCATCTCAACCGACCGGCGCGGCCGCCGGACCTCCGCTGATCTCTACAATCATGGCCTTGAACGTCTCATTGTGAGCACCTTTCAGGTTCGTCCGGTGCCATCGAGCCACATCCGAAGGCCGGCAGCGTCAAAAGACCGTGAAGAGAAAGAGGCATCCAAAACGCGCAACAGCTCTCGATTCTTTCGCTGACCTTCATTTTCATGAGCAGCCAGTCGTAGAATGTAGGAAAATACTTAGAAGTGGGCGAATCTGGCCACAGGCCATCGCTTGCCCTCGCCAAAAATCACTCCATCTGTGCGCTGGGTGCATCGACCGATCGTGCGCACCGACGCGCCGCACGCAGCGGCGATGGCTCTGATTGCGCCATCATCGTCTTTGCTTGCGGTGAACAGTAGCTGGTAGTCCTCACCGAACGCGGTCATCAGCGCCATCCGCTCGGCTTCCTCGGCGATCGAGGTGACGGCAGGACCGGCGGGAAGGGCGTCTGGCCAGATGGTGGCCCCGACCCCACTGGACTCACACATTCGACTTACATCTGCGCGCAGGCCGTCTGACAAGTCCATCATGGCGCGCGCGACGCCGGCGCTTCCCAGCGCGGCGCCGAGTCGGACTGGCGGTCTTGGCCGCCTCAGCCACTTCAGCCCTTCGGGATGACGGTGATAAAACCCTGCGGCGGCGTCCCCAAGCGTCCCCGACACCCACAACAACTCACCGGGCTGTGCGCTGCTTCGAGAGATCCGGGGGCCACCCTGCGCGCTTCCGATGGTCAGGCTGGCGACCCGCGGCCCTTCGATGCGGGTGGTGTCGCCGCCGATGAGCGCGACGGACCAGTGGCGCAGCGCCGCTTGGAGCCCTGTCGCGAATGCCTGGACCCATCCTTCATCCAATGGGCGGGGGAGGGCGAGGCTGAGCAGCGCCCATGAGGGCAAGCGCCCGCAGGCGCCGATGTCGCTGGCGTTGACCGCGACGAGCTTCCACCCCACATCTTCTGGCGAGAGCCGATCGTCGAAGTGCGTGCCCTCGACCATGGTGTCGACGCTGACAAGGACATCGCCGGGAGCTTGCGCCGCATCGTCTCCAGGCCGGCCGGGCGCCAGCCCATCCGGTGCGGGGGCGAACAGCTCCCCGTCGTTGAGACCGAGCAGTCGCTCGATGACCCGCCGCTCGCCGTCGGCCATCAGGGCCGCTCTTCGAGCGCATCTGGTGGCCGCCACATGCGGATGCCGCTCTCTGTGACGGTGAGCACGTGCAGCCGCCGGGCGACCTCACGGTCGGCGTTGAACCGGGCGCCGGCGCCCACGGGCTCGGTCAACCGCACATCAGCGAGGGCATCACGGACGGCGAGGCGGCTGCTGCCGCCCTGCTGTGCGGCGAGGGCAAGCAGCCGCGCGGCGTCATAGGTCACCGCATCGATGGCGATGGGGGGGCGGTCGAAGGTGCTGCGATACGCATCGGTGAACGCCTGTACGCCGCCATCATCGACCTGAGTCGAGAACGCATCCACGAAGACCCCGCCCCAGACATACTGCCCGCCCGCCTGCACCAGCTGAGGGTTGTTCCAGGCGTTCAACCCGAGCAGCGGCAGTCCTTCGGAGCGGCGGGAGGGCCGGAAGGTGCCGACCGGGAATTCTTCGACGGCCAGCGAGGAGGCGACGAGCGCGACCCGCTGGTAGTTGTCTGGGATGAACAGGGCATCATAGTCGATGGTTGGCGGGTTGAGCGCGTTGGGATCGCTGGATCGCCTGGACTTGTCGCCGAGCTTCCGTGCTTCGGCCTGGAAGACCTTTGACTCTGGGTTGTAGCTTTGTTCTCGGACAACGGTGACCCCGACCCGGTTCGCCTCTGACAAAAACAGGTCGCGGACGGTCTCCCCATAGCTGCTCTGTGGGTAGAGGATGGCCAGCCGCTGGAACCCCCGGTCCTGGGTCGCATGGGCGAGCAGCGCCTTGACCTGCTGCTCCAGGGGCAGAAACCCGCGAAAGACGAACTCACCGGCGTCTGTCGGTGACTGCGACTGAGACAGCGAGACCATCGGCAGATGCATCGCCTGTGCGGCTTCTGCTGCGGGCATCGCGTGCTCTTTGAGCAGCGGCCCCAGCACGCCGATGACTCCTTCCTTCAGGGCCAGCCGCTCCAGCTCTTCCACCGCGACCGTCGGGTCGCCCTTTGTATCGGCGAAGACCAGCTGCAAGCCGCCCCGGGCCTGATCGTTGGCCATCTCGATGACCTGCTTGAAGCGCTGGGCGGCTGGGGCATACTTCCCCGTCATCGGCAGCAGGACCCCCACTTTTCGGGCCACCATCCGGTCGCCCGCCTCTGCGCGTCGGATGAAGTATCCGACTTCGCGGGCATGCGTGCTGTCTGGCCACGTCTCCAGAAATTGCCGCGACAGGGTGATGGCCTCTTCGAAAGCGTCCGCCTCAAGGGCGGACAAGGCGCGCTGATAGGTCTGCTCTTCTGCGCGCTCCGTCTCGCTGACCTCGATCCCGGTGAGCTGAGTGGCCTGGTCTGCCGTGATCAGGTCGTTGAGGTCGTTGAACACGCGCGCTTTGACTTCGGGATCGGACTCTGCGTATCCGACGGCTTTGCGGACCAGATCGCGCACCTTGTTGGGTTGGCTGCCGTCGTCTGCAGCGACCCGAGCGAGGATCCGGTACCGATCGGCGTTCATCGTGTCAGGGGCGCCCTTCTCGCTGAGCAGCTGGAGGGTCGCCAGGGTGTTGCCAGAGGGGGCGTCGTCGGCATCGATGACGGCGAGGCCCAGCAGCGCAGCCTCTTTCAGGGGGCTGGCGGGGTAGCGCTCGGTGAGGGTGCGCAACCATGCTCGTGCCTGCTCATCGTCGCCTTCCAGCCGTCGCAGCTCACCGGCCCACAGCATCGCCCAGGGCTCGGTCTCCGGATCCAACCGGCCTGACAGGCGCTCTTCGAGCATGGAGAGGGCTGCGCTCCGGTCCTGTACCGCGAGGGTCTGGACCTGTGAGACCAGCGCAGGCGGCTCTGGGGTTCGCCGTACGGCGCAGGTGACCGTGCTCAGGGTGACACTGAGCAGACACAGACGTAGAAAACGAGGGATCGACACCGGCACTCTCATATCGGGAAAAACACCTGCGCCGCCGAAGTATGCCCTGAGTCGGTCACGACTGGGTCTGCTCTGCGCGCGCTTCAAGTTGTTGTTCATAGGCCACGCGCTGGGCGTGGGCTTCGACCCCCACCTGCCCGGCGAGCGCTTCGAGCAGCGCCCGCTGCGCTTCTGGCAACGTCGTGGGCACTTCGATCAGGACTTTGATGTGCAAATCGCCGCGGCGTCCGCCTTTCATCGCGGGCAACCCCCGACCAGCGAGGCGGAAGACCTTCCCCCCTTCCGTCCCGGCGGGGATGCGGATCACCGTGGTCCCTTCCAGGGTCGGCACCCGCAGGTTGGTGCCCAGGACCGCTTCATGCCACATCAGGGGGGCCTCACAGAACAGATCGGTTCCCCGTCGCCGGAACAGGGGGTGGGTCTCTACGCTGATGAGCACCAGTAAATCGCCCGGCCGCCCCATACCGCGGGAGTCGTTGCCCCGGCCCCGGATCCGCAGCTTCTGGCCGGTCGTCACTCCACGGGGGATCTTGACCTTGATCGTCTCTTTGGAGGCGTGGCGACCGCGGCCGTCGCAGCGCTTGCACTTCTTGACGACGATGAAGCCGCGGCCGTCGCAGCGCGGGCAGGTGTTTCGGAACAGCCGCCGTCCCGGCGTCACCCCGGTCCCTTCGCACAGATCGCATACACGGCGCCCATCGCCCGGTTCGGCGCCGCTGCCGTCACAGCGCTTGCAGGTGACCTGTCGCTCCAGGGTGATCATTCGCTCACCGCCCGAGGCCACCTCTTCCAACGGGACCGACAGCGTGTATCGAAGGTCTTCCCCGGGATCTTCGGGCTTCCGCTTGGAGAACAGCCCGGCGAACGCGTCGCTGACGGCTTCGCGGAGATCATCGGGGGTCGGGGGCTTGCCGTCGGCCCGATACAGGGGCCCGAGCCGGTCATAGCGGGTCCGCTTCTCTTCGTCGGATAGCGTCTCATACGCTTCCACCACTTCGCGGAAGCGCCGCTCAGCGTCGACGTCATCCGGGTTTCGATCGGGGTGGTAGCGCATCGCCAGGGAGCGGAACGCTTTCTTGATCTCCTCACCGGAGGCGCTGCGTTGAACCCCAAGAACCGCGTAATAGTCCCGACGCGCCACGTGTGCTCCTGCCTACCCGTTCAGATGCGTCATCCGATGCCGGAGACGTCATGGTCCTGTATCACCCGCGTCTGGACGAACCATCGAGATCTTCATCGTCCCGGATGGGATCATCCATGAAATCGTCCTCGAAGCCATCGTCATCGTAGCCGTCGTCGCCGAAGTCATCCAGATCGTCGAAGTCGTCCATGCCGTCCTCACCGACTTCTTCCTCATAGAGGTTGTAGATGGCGTCAGCGAGCCGCTGTGCCGCGGCGAACAGGTTGTCATGGGCGTCCTGGATGGCGTCCAGGTCGGCGGCGTCCATCGCCTCTTCCGCCATCGCCAGCGCATCATCCATGATCTGGGCGTCTTCAGCCGTCAGCCGATCGCCGAATTCATCGTAACTCTTCGAGGTGTTGTAGATAAGCCCATCGAGCTGGTTGCGGGCTTCGGCGACCTCACGGCGCCGGGCGTCCTCTGCCCGGTACATGGTCGCGTCCTTGATCATCCGTTCGATCTCGTTTTCGGATAGCCCGCTCGACGACACGATCCGCATCGTCTGGGACTTGCCGGTCGCCAGATCCTTGGCGGAGACCTTCATGATGCCGTCGGCGTCCAGGTTGAAGGTCACCTCGATCTCCGGGACGCCGCGGGGCGCCGGCGGCAGACCGGACAGCTCAAGCTTGCCGAGTGACTTGTTGTCCTCGCTCATCTCGCGCTCACCCTGAAGGATCTCAACCCGGACCATGTCCTGGTTGTCCATGGCCGTGGTGAAGATCTTGGACTTGGTGCAGGGGATCGTCGTGTTTCGAGGGATGATCGGCTCCATCAGCCCGCCCGCGATCTCGATGCCCATCGTCAGCGGGGTGACGTCGAGCAGCAGGACGTCCTTGACCTCCCCCTGGAGGACGGACGCCTGGATGGCCGCGCCGATGGCCACAACTTCATCAGGGTTGACGCCCCGTTCAGGCTGGCGGCCGAAGATCTCAGTGACCTTCTGCTGTACCCGGGGCATCCGCGTCATCCCGCCAACCAGCAGGACCGCATCCAGGTCGTGCGGCTTGACGCCCGCGTCCGCCAGACACTGCATACATGGATTGTCCAGGCGATCGATGAGATCGTGGACCAGCCCCTCAAAGGTGTCCCGATCGATGGTCTCCACCAGGTGGACCGGGCCCTGATCGTTGGCGGACAAAAACGGCAGGTTGATGTCGGTCTCTGCGGCGTTCGATAGCTCATGTTTGGCTTTCTCAGCGGCTTCTTTCAGCCGCTGCATCGCCACTTTGTCCTGGCGAAGGTCGATGCCGGTCTGCCGCTCGAACCGCTCCAGAAGCCAGGCGATCAGACGGCCATCGAAGTCCTCACCGCCGAGGAACGTATCACCGTTGGTGGCGCGGACCTGGAAGACCCCGCTGTCCAGCTCCAGGATCGAGATGTCGAAGGTGCCACCGCCGAGGTCGAAGACCGCGACCAGCTCTTTCTCTTTCTTCCCCAGCCCGTACGCCAGGGCGGCGGTCGTCGGCTCGTTGATGATGCGGAGCACGTCCAGGCCAGCAATCTTGCCCGCGTCCTTCGTCGCCTGGCGCTGCGCGTCGTTGAAGTAGGCGGGGACCGTGATGATGGCCTGCGTCACCTCTTCCCCGAGGTAGTCGCTGGCGATCTGCTTCATCTTCTCCAGGATCATCGCCGAGATGTTCGGCGGGGCGTAGTCCGTCTCTTCCGCCCGGACCCAGGCGTCGCCGTTGTCCGCTTCGATAATGGCGTATGGTGCCAGATCGCGCGCCCGCTCGACCTCTTCATCCTGAAAACGGCGACCGATCAGGCGCTTGACCGCGAACAGGGTGCGTCCAGGGTTGGTGACCGCCTGACGGCGGGCGATCTGGCCCACAAGGCGCTCGCCGCTGTTGGTGAACGCGACCACAGATGGCGTGGTGCGCGATCCTTCATCATTCGGGATGACCTGGGGCGCGCCATGCTCGATGATGGCTACGCAGGAGTTGGTGGTCCCGAGATCAATCCCGATCGCTCTCGGCATGAACAGGCTCCCGATACGGTTCGCGAATTTCGGCGATTATACGGACAACGACTCGCCCACTAACATCACCCTGGCTTTTCGCGCATGCAAACACTGCGTAACCTTCCCTCGATCGTTTACTCTTCATCGGGAAGATCAGCGTCCTCTGTGGCTTCTGCCGGTCCTTGTGTTTGGGGGGTGGGGGGCGGCTGCGGGACCGGCGCGGCCACGCTCACCCGAGTGGCGCGCAGCAACCTTCCATTTAAAATATACCCCGCAGCGATCTCTCGAACGATGTGCCCCGTGGGGTGTTCGTCGGTGGGAACATGCATCATCGCCTCGTGACGGTCGGGCTGGAACGGTGTGCCCGGCGCAGCCTCGATCCGCTTTACGCCCAGCCGGTGCAGCGTCGAGACGAACTGGTCGACGACCATGTTGACGCCCTTCAAAACGCGCTGAGGGTCGGCAGCGGCGTGCTGGGTGGCCATCTGCAGGTGGTCGAGCACCGGCAACAGCGCTGTCAGCGCTGGCGCCTGACCATGCTTGCGCTGCGAGATCTTGTCCTGGCGGCGGCGCTCCTGGAGGTGAGAGTGCTGCTCGACCACCTGCTGATGGATGTCCTGCAGCCGCTCCAGCGCCCGCTCTGCGTCCTGGCAGGCCTTCTCAGACATCCGGCGGGCTTCTTCCGTCCGCTCCAGCCGCTCGCGAAGCCGCTGGTTCTGGTTGCGCAGCCGCTGAAGCTCTTGACGGAGCTTCAGCTCCCGGTTCGCCCGTCGACGCTCCCGATCCCGATCCCGGCTGCGAGTGGTCGACGACGACAGCGCTTCTTCTGCGGCTTGTGTCGCGCCCGCCTTCAACGCATCTGCTGCCTTCAACGCATCTGCTGCCTTCAACGCATCTGCTGCCTTCAACGCATCTGCCTTCAACACATCCGCTGCTTTTGGCGGTGTCTTGGGGGTGGGCTCCTGAACGGAGGCGCTGGCTTCTTCCAGCGCCTGGTTGAGATCGGCCCCCTCCAACGCTTCGAGGTCGACGGATATTTCTGCCGGCGGCCTGGCGGGCGGCTCCTCATCGGGCATGTCCACCAGCTCAACGGCGCCGATTTCTTCTTGGGCGTCGTCGGAGTTCGCGGTGTGGTCCATCGCCTGCAGGGACGCCACCGCCTCTGCGGTGGCAGCCAGGATCGCATCGTCAGGCTTCAAGCTGCGGTTTTTTTGTGTTGAGGGATGATCGCCGGACACTCTTGCTCACTTATGGCGAGGGCTTCGTATCATACACGAGTTCTGCCTGACAGGCGCGTCATCGTCAACCCGAGGCCCTCACGCTGTTCTCTCGGTTTCCTGTTCTTCTCGTTGCATCGACATCCCCTCCGCCAACTTTACCGTCAGACCGTCGACCAGCGCCCATCCATCTCCATAAAGTCGGATAATTCTATCATCTACGGAGATGAATCGTTGGGATTCGAGCGCCTGCACCGTCGCTGGATCCAGCCGGGCGCCCCACCGGGTCTCCAGCATCTCCTGATCCAACCCGCCGACATGCCGAATTGCGGTCAACAGGTAATCCAACGCCGCCTGCAGCGGTGCAGGGCGTTCGACCTCTTCGACCCCATCCCTCAGCCAGGGCTCCCACTGTCGATGCATCACGGTGCCGTGATGCA
>JBCBLB010000907.1:0-3065 GCA_038520555.1 Myxococcota bacterium
ACAACCGCAAGACCACCCTGCGGGCCTGCCTGGAGACGCTTTGCCGCCAGAACCTGCCCTCTGGCGCCTTCAAGATCTCTTTGGTCAACGACGGTTCAGCGGACGGCACCCAGGAGATGATCGATGCGGTAAGTGAGTGGCCGGTCCCGGTGACCATCCACCACCGCGACAACGGCGGCCTGGCGGCAGCGCGAAACACCAGCCTTCAGGACATCGGCACGCCGCTGGTGCTGTTTATCAACGATGACACCATGGCGGCCCCGGACCTCATCCACCGCCACATCATGGGCCACCAGGAGCAGCAGAACATCGCCGTCCTGGGAAGCTTCCCGCAGCCAGCCGCGGAGATGAGCAAGGCGCTGACCCGGACCGTTGAGAACAATGGGCTGATGTTCTGCTATCCGCTGCTGAAGACGGACACGATGAACCACCCGCAGTTCTTCTACACCTGCAACGTCTCCGCGCCGACCGACCTCGTCATCGCCGCTGGCGGCTTCGACGAGTCCTTCCGTCACTATGGGGCGGAAGACACCGACCTGGGGCTTCGGCTCGGGATGATGGGCCTGACGGTCCGCTACATGCCCGAAGCGCAGGCGACCCATGACCATGTCTATGACTTCCGCTATGTACAGCGGCGTGCCAAGATGGTCGCCAAGGCGCACATCCGCCTGTGGACCCGTCACCCCGACCTGTGCACCACCCCTGATCTGAAGGTGGGCCCAGCGCGTCAGGCGCTTCGTGAGAACCGCCAACGCATTCAGGGCATGGAGGCGGCGGCCGAGACGCTGTCAGCGGTCAACCTGAGCGCCCTGGAAGCGTCCGGTCAGGTCGAGCTGGCCCGCGGCATCGAGGCAGAGCTGGGCGGTCTGCTCAGCCGGTTGAACAGCCTGTGGTGGCTGGAAGGCCTCGCAGAGGGGCTCTCAGCGGGCGGCCATGAGAGCATGGCGGCGATGCTCGCCGAGTCCCCGATGGAGATCCCGGAAGCCCGGCGAAGCAGCTGGCTTCTGGTCCCGACCCAGGACGCGCTGGAGGTCTGGACCCAGCGCGTGCTCCAGTACGCCCAGAGCTTCCGCGAAGACGATCCGGTCACCCTGGTGGTCCTCGCAGGCGCGGACAACGGCTACACCGTCGACGCCCTGGTGGAGACCCTCAAGATGTTCAACGACCCGGGCATGCCGCACATCGCCATCATCCAGACCGGCCTCGCCGCTGGCCACGACGTCCGGGTCATGGCCAACGTCGACGGCTGGATCCCCACCGGCGGGGCTCAGGACGCCCGGATGCGCGGGTTCGCCGACCTCATCGGGGTCCCCGAGATCGACCCTGCCGCGGAGCAGGCGCCCTGGCCGCTCGCCAGTCAGGCCCGGACCCGGCTGCTGGCATGGCCGCAGTGGAGCGATGAAAACGAGCTTCGCGCCATGATCACCAGGTACGCCTCTGCGCTCGTCGACCGCGACAACGTCACCCTCTGCCTGCGGCTCGACCCCAACCGCGACGGCGCCATCGAGCCGGCCATCACCCGCCTGCAGCAGCTGGCCGATGAGATGCTCCCCGCGGAGGGCGAGCTGGATGTCCTGGTCGTCGAAGACCGCATCCCCGACGACGACCTGCCCCGCCTCGGCCGGGCCGTCGATGCCCTGCTGGCCCTGCCGTCGAACACCGACGCCGACCAGCTGGCCGCCACCCTCGGTGTCCCCGTCCTCCGCACCGCCGAGCAGCTGCGCAACCGACTCAACGCCTGATTCCCACGCCTCGCCCCCCTCTCAATCGCACGGAGCCCCCACTCCGCGCGATTCTTTGCTCGCCTTCCAGGAGACCGCTGTGCCTCGCCCCACGCTCTCGCTGTGCATGATCGTCCGAGACGAAGCGACCATGTTGCCTGACTGCCTCGCCTCTGTCCGTGGCATCGTCGATCAAATCGTCATCGTCGACACCGGTAGCAAGGACCGGACCCGAGAGATCGGGGAAGCCGCGGGCGCGGTGGTCATCGAACACCCCTGGCAAGGGAACTTCGCCGCTGCGCGGAACGCCGCCCTGCCTCACGCCACCGGCGACTTCATCCTGATCCTCGACGCCGATGAGCGGCTGGCCCCAACCGCCGGCAACGTCCTCCATGCGGCGGTCCAGGACCCGACCTTTCACCTGGGCTTTCTGCCCCTGCACAACGCCGACCGACTGAACGCGACGCCAGAACAGATCCTCTCGGGTGCCGCCCGAAGAGGCGATCCGGTCCTCCTGCCCCGGCTGCTCAAGAAGACCCCGGACCTTCAATGGCAAGGCATCGTTCATGAAAACGTGGATGCCTGGATCCTCAAAGACGGTCGTCGCGCCGTCGAGGTCCCCGCCCCGATCATTCACCTCGGCAACGTCGATGAGATCTCCATCGCCCGAAAAAAGACGGAGCGAAACACGACCCTGCTCGCGCGAGCGGTCGCCCTGAGCCCCGAGGATCCGCAGCTTCGCAGCTGGCTCGCCCGGGAGCTGTTGCGAACCGGGCAGGCCGATCGCGCGCGTCAGGAAGCGGAGGTCGCCTGGAAGAGCATGGTCACGGCGTTGAACGCTGGCCTCAAGCCCGCTGTCGTCCTCACCGCATCTCTCGTGGGCTTCCTTCGCCTCGAAGACAACGACTGGGACGGCGTCCTTGAGGTGATCAACACGACCGCCCCCTATGCAGGCGATCACCCCAACCTGTTCTTGCTGGAAGGGGTCGCCCGACAACAACGGGCCGCAGAAGGCGATCTGGAACGCGCCGCGCAGGTGCTCAGGCAAGCCATCGCGCAACACGGCAAGATGTTTACGGCAGAGAGTATGCCGGGAGCGACTTCGTGGTCCGCGAGGATGCAGCTCGGTTTCGTCGCCCTTCGAGCCGGGGCGCCGGAGCAGGCCCTCGCCCAGTTCTCCGAAGCCCTGAGCGCGAACCCGGAGCAGATCCACAGTCGCCTGGGCGCCGCCGAGAGCCTCGCCGCGATGGGCCGGCATGGGGATGCCCTCCAGGTCGTCGAGCCCGCGCTGCCCACGGGCGGCTCGGATGGCTGGATCATCGCCGCGGCGGCGGCCGCCGCCCC
>JBCBLB010000354.1:0-10101 GCA_038520555.1 Myxococcota bacterium
CAAACCGGATCATTCCGGCATCATCGGCGCGCGCCCGGACGTCATCCATGAACTTGACGGTGAGCCGAAGCCCCTCGTAGTCTTCCTGGAGGCGTGGAGCCCGAACTTCAGTGATGCGAAGCGGCGTCCGAGGCTCTAGCGCCTGACCCACCCCCGCTGAGAGCAACATCCACATCATCGCCGTCTCCTACCCAGAAATATGACGTTTGATCTGTACCGCCTTCGAAAGAAACGTGCAGAGGTTCGGGCCAATTTCTTCCCCTGCTGTATCAAACCAGGGGACTGGAGAGGGTCGGGTTAGTTCTCCAGCGCAGCTGAGGAAGAGCCATGTCCAAGAAGAAAGGAACGGATCGGAAGGAAGACGTCAAGGTCCTGGAGCGCTTCAAGAAACCGCGAAAGTTCCGGGTTATCTTACATAACGACAACTACACCCCACGGGGCTTCGTGGTCCAGATCCTTGAGCAGGTCTTCCGCCTGCCCCGGGCGACCGCTTCGGGCGTGATGATGCTGGTCCACACCACCGGAAAAGGCGTCATCGCCTCGTACTCTCAGGAAGTGGCGGAGACAAAGTCGAACCAGGCCAACAAGATCGCCCGTGACTACGGCTACCCGCTCACCACGACCATCGAGCCGGAGTAATCGTCACTGCGCGCGTTGGCGCAGGCCTTCATACATCAGCCCGGTCGCGATCATCCCGAGCGGCGCAGTGACGAACCCCGCGAGCCCGCAGGTGAAGAGGATGGCGGCGAAGTTCAACACCCCAAACACCAAAAAGAAGAGGAACACATCGAACCGGTGCCCCTCAGTCAGCTCCCAGCTTCGTTGGAACGCGCCGATGAAGTTCACGTCTTCATCAATCATGACCCACGGCCATAGGAACAACCCGACCTGCACGATGATGCCGGGCACGATGCAAAAGCAGACCCCGATGGAGGTGAGGAGGTTGAGCACGAACGCAGCAAGGAATCCCTGCGGGATTCGGCGGGTGCTGGTGAAGAAACCGCGAAGCTCGGAGTCACCCCGGCGAAGGTATCCAAGAATGCCCTGCGCGACGCTGATCGTCGCCCACCCGCTCACCGCAGTCAGCAAGAGGTTGAAGAGCAGCTGAACCCCGAGCCCCACGACCGCGACCAGGGCGCCGAGCTGCTCATCCCCGGAAAACTCAACGAACAGATCCGTGCCGACCCGGACCGCGACTCCGGGGAGGTAGGCGAGCCCCATGACCATAAACGGCAGGATGATTCCCAACGTCAAATCGACGGCGCGTTCCTGATAAATCTCCCAGCTTCGACGAAGAAGAACACCGACATCCGGCGGGTATACGTGCATCGCACCGCCGAACGGAGGCTCACCACCAGAAGCCGAAAAGGAAGACCGGGGCGGTTCATAGGGGTTGGACACGAGATCTCCAAAGACAATTGAGGGGTTGATGAGAGCCTATACCAAACCGCGGAGAGAAGAAATCTAGAGAAATCCTGGCTCATCGGTTGCCTCTTTTTCGTAATCAAAGTGTCCGACAAAGCAACCATCTTGAAAATCTGGAGATTCCATGACGCCGACGCTCGCCCTCACCTGTCTGCTCGCGTCCTCCCAGATGACGGCGATGGCCGCCACAGAGATCCCGGTCCTGGTGGTCGACACCCCCATCGACTACGACCACCCGGCGCTCGCCTCTGTGGCGCCAGAAGCCGCGCCGGTCAACCTCACTACCCAGGCAGCCTTCACCGGTACCCTCCCCGATGACGCCAGCGGATGGGACCATGGTACCCACGTTGCCGGAATCATCGCGTCCTGGTCTATGGCGCAGTCCGAAAACCCGGTCACCATTCACAACGCTGTCCTGTTCCCCACCCCCGAACAGGACACCCCGGGCATCGAGGAGCCCCCCGAAGACAAGACGCCCGAGATGCTCCAGGCTGAGCTGGAGAACATGACCCGGGCCTTCAATTGGGATCATCAGCTCAACGAGACCCGCGCACGGGTCGATCGAGAGGCCACGGCCCTCGAAGCCACCATCCAGCGCCGAGCGGTGCGGGTGGTCAACATGAGCTGGGGAGAGATGCTCCTCGGGCAGATGATCGGTGTGCTGTTGACGGCGAGCATCCAGGACGAAGACGTCACAGGCGCCTCGGTTATCGCTCGGGTCAACACGTTGATGAAAATTACGGAGGACAGGTACCGGGAGATGATCCGCCGAAACCCCGAAGTTACCTTCATCATCGCAGCGGGAAACGACGGCCGGGACCTCAACCGCGCAGGGGATCCGATCGGTGCCCTCTCCATCGACCGACTCCTCCGGTCCGCCCTGATGGGCACGATGGGAGACATCCCCGGACTCAACGCCTACTTCTCCAATATCCGCGAACCCAACGTGATCCTCGTGGGCGCACTGAACGCATCAGAGAACCGGATGGCCAGGTTCTCCAACCACGGCGCGGAAAGCGTCGACGTTCTGGCACCGGGCTCTTCGATTCGCTCGACCATCACCCACGGCCGGTACACCGAGATGAGCGGCACCAGCATGGCTGCACCGGCGGTCACCGGGCTGGTCGCTCGCCTCCTGCAGATCGATCCCGAGCTCTCAGCGGGAGAGGTCAAAGAGATCATCGTCAGCAGCACCGACCGCCGAAACCGATGGCGAAACAAAGTCCGAAGCGGCCGAGTCAACCGCGCAGAGGCCATCGCCCTGTGTCGAGAGGGGCGGCGCACAAAAGACACGATGTTGGCGGCAGCCGTACTTCTCGCAACACTCTGAAATCAAACCCCGCCCACCCCCAGATCAAAAAAAACCTCCTCGGCGAAAACCGAGGAGGAAAGTGTGGAGGCAAGCGGACTCGAACCGCTGACCCTCTGCGTGCAAAGCAGATGCTCTCCCAACTGAGCTATGCCCCCACATGGTATTTGTTCCAATTGTTGGGAATTGGAATGAGTTGGGATGGGCAGACTTGAACTGCCGACCTCACGCTTATCAGGCGTGCGCTCTAACCGGCTGAGCTACATCCCATCAATCACCGCGCGGCTGGTGAATAGTATAGCCCTCACCGCACGGCGTCAAGGGAAAAGTGCTGTGCGGGCAATCGGGCAGATCAGCCCGTCAGCACCCCCCAACCTGGTCTCAGTCCGCCGCTTCGTTCGGGGAGAAGCCGTCCGGCAGCCCATCGCGGCCGATGCAGCCCGGGTCCTGTGCGTCGGTCAGCCCATCACCGTCGTCGTCCGAGTTGTTGTAGCAGGAGAACAGGATCGGGTCGTCCCAGCGTGGCCAGTTGGTCGGGCTGTCGAAATTCTCGACGATGCCCAGCTCACAGTCTGGGTCGTTGCGGTCGATGAAGCCATCTGAATCGTTGTCGAGCCCATCTGAGCAGGCAGCGGACGCTGTGACCGGCTCTTCGAGCGATCCGGCCCCACGCAGGACACATCGGAGATCTTCCGAGTCGATGTCCCCGTGGAAGTCGTTGTCGAGGCCGTCGTTGCATTCAAACTCGGCGTTGAAGCCGTCGTTCTCCTCATCGAGGCCATCGGTGCACGCCGGATCGTCGCCGTCGATCCAGCCATCACCGTCGTTATCGAGGCCATCGTTGCAGGTATATTCGGCTGGATCCTCACCATCTTCGAACAGCCCCTCGCTGCAGCCTGGGTCCTCATCATCGACCCAGCCGTCCCCGTCGTCATCTTCGTCATTGATGCACTGGGAGCTTTCGCCGCTGAGGGCGTCGACGCAGTCGACATCGAGCGAGTCGATTTCGCCGTCTCCGTCGTTGTCGACGCTGTCGTTGCAGGTGAAGTCTTCAGAGAGGAATCCGCTCTCGCTGCAGTCCGGGTCTTCCTCATCGATGAGACCGTCCTCATCGTCATCTTCACCGTTAATACAGGTGTCGTCTTCGTCCTCGCCTTCCGGATTCTCACCGAACAGGCAGTCGGGATCTTCGAGGTCTACCCAGCCATCCCCATCATTGTCCTGACAGTCCGAGCAGGGATTGGAGCTATCGAGGGGGTTGGTCCAGTCAATCCACAGGGCGACATCACCGGTGGCATATGCGATGACGAGGTCACCGGACTTCCGCTCGCCGGCGCGGTTGCGACCCGAGACGCCTTCGATGGTGTACTCGGTGATCCGCTCGACGGTGACGGTGAGCTGGCCGTAGCCAGTCTCTGAGGGATCGATATACTCACCGGTCAGCTCATTGGCCAGCCCCCCAGCAGCGAAGCCAAAGTCGAGGCTGTTGGTCGGCAGCGCGAAGAATACACTCGCCGGGAGCGCGACAGAGGCGTAGCCGGTCTCCGGATCGAAGTTGTTGTTATCCGGGACCGTGATGGTCGCCTGGATGGGAAGTTCGCTGCCAAACCACCCGATGGTCAACAGCGAGACGTTGACCGTGACGAAGTGGTTGACCTGGCTGACGCCGCTCGGCGTCTCGATGTCCGCAGGGATCCACCGCCACTCATATACCGGGTCATCGCCGGAGGTGACGCGATCCGGGTCGTCGCCATCCGGGCAGGCGTCGTTGCCTTCCCGATAGATCCAGTCGAACGACTCGTCACCGAGGGTGCTCTCGAACTGGGCATATGCCGGCAGGGTGATCGGGAAGTCTTCGATCCCGAGGTTGGGGATGCTGACCTCAATCGGGATCTGGACCTCAGGCGGCACGCCCCCGTCGCTGCGAGACCCCTGGAAGAAGTTGCTCCCAGACAGCCAGCTCGCCTCGTACACATGGGTGTTGGCGTAATCGTATTCCTGCGTCTCGCACATCCGCAGGCGGTTGTTGAACTGTGCGGCCCGGCGCCCCTGCCCGGAGACGTAGTCGGTGGGACACTCGTCTTCAAAGTCGGTGTTCAGTGGACGGGTGTCGGCCGGTGTGACAGTAAACACGTCATAGGTGCGGCCGTCGGGGTCGTCGGGGATCGCTCCGCCACCCGTATATCGATAGTCGCCGAAATAGGACAGATCGACGCAGAACGGATCGTTGATCTGTCGGTTCCTCAGCGTCACCTCACCAACATCAATCCGCTGATCTTCCGTGTCTCCGCCCAGGTCAAAGGGGTTGATGCTCTGAGGGGGGTCCATGATGGTCCACTCGTTCCAGCTGATGGCGTTGCGCTGGCCGAACCCGTTGAGCATATCGAACCATGCGAGGTGCGCCCGGGGGAAGGTGAACTCGTACCCCTCTGCCTGGCCGGTGATCCCAGACTGTCCGGTGTAGGCGAACTGTTGGCACTGGTTGCCCAGAGCGCCATCAGTGTCGTGGATGCCCCCCAGGCAGGACAGCGTCGTGTTCGCGATCGTGACATAGGCGATCTGACCCTCCGTCCGCTCTGGGAAGGGAACCTTGTTGTCGCCGTCGTCGCCTGTGGTGTTGCCGAGGGTGTAGCTGTAGCCGCCCTCCAGCCGCTCGAACCCAGAAATCGTACCGACCGCGACATCGACCGGGCCGCCTTCGAGCGGTCCCCGCGGAGAGATGACGGTGATCTCAGAGTCCGTGATGTCAACGATCTCCGCGTTCTGATCGCCGAACATGACCGTCACGGCGAGAGAACTCTCGCCGAAATTGCTGCCCTGGATGACGACGGTCTGACCGCCGACGTTGCCATCTTCGCCGATGACCGAGACGCCGGAGATGGTGGGTGGGACCCCATCTTCGTCGTAATACGCCTCAAACTCTGCGGCCGCGCAAGCCGTCAGGGCGCCCATCGGGAGCAAGAAGAAGAGTGTAGAGGTACGCATTTTCACCTTACTGTCCCCCAAGGCCGTCGCTGTCGAGCCAGAACCGTCCGAGCTGGACGGCGTTGCTGACGATGAGCGTCTCGCGGGTATCTCGGCGGTTGCCAAGGTAATCCCGGACGCCCGGAAGCTGGACCGCCGTCTTGGTGGTCCGACTGATGTAGAAGACCGCCCCGGTCGCTCCCTGCGACCGGGCGTAGGTCAGCGCCTGCTCCAACACATCATCGTTGAGGACGAACATGCCATCGTCATCCGACACGTTGCAGGTCACCTCCGCCATCCGACGGGTCGGATCGCCCTGGAGGCTGGGAATGTAGCCAGAGCCACGTCGAAGCGTCTCATCAAACTGCCACTCGACTTCATCCTCTTCGTCGATGCAGGGCAGCCAGTCTCGGTAGCCGGTCCCCGGCAGCTCCGCATCCTCTGGGATGTCCCCGGCCCGCTGGGCGTTGGTCCACAGCGACTCGACCTGGTTGGTCACCGGCACCGGGACCCGCCCCGAGACGAAGGAGTTGTCCGTCTCATCGACCGGCCCCAGGAAGCGAACCGTAATGCTCACGATCTCATCGACTTCCTGAACGCCTTCCTGCTCGCTGACCGGAAGCCACTCGATGGTGACCTGACCATCCGTCGTCGCCCAGGGTGGCGTATACATCTGGCCGCCCGGGTAGTTGAAGTCGATGTCCGGATCGGCAGGCGGGTTGATGACTTCGCAATCCTCCGGAGATTCGGGCGGAACCTCACCGGCAGCGTACTGCAAGCAAGCCCGGGTCTCCCCTTCGCCAATGTTGAGCCCATCGCTGGAGTACTGCGGTCCGTCCCAGCTGAGCATCACACCGGTCGGGCGGGTGGGCATCTGGTGCTCAATGTCCCCAGCCAACGTCGAGGGGACCGGAATCGAACTGTAGGTGGCCCGCTCGGACGGGATGGCGCCCGGGAAGAACAGCTCGACCTCCTCGCCAAACGGGTAGTTCGGCCCCGACAGCACCTTGAAATCATCGACCATCGCGGTGAGGTCGCTCGAAGAGTTGCGGATCAGAAACTCCTGGGTCTTCCAGACCTCAACCGTCGAGTAGTTGGGGAAGACGTCAGAGACATCTGGCGGGTAGGTGAGAGAGCGGCGGCCAAGCGAGATCCCCTCCCCCTCGTCTGTCTTCAGGTCGATGTAGGTGCCCACATCAGCGAGGCCGCTGACGTAGCTCTGCGGTTCGAAGACGGTGTGGCAGCGCCCCTCAACCTCCGGAGCGACGCTGAAGCTGCCAAACAGCGCGTCCGTCGCCGGGAGCGCCGAGTCCAGAATCAGCGCCGAGCCTGAGACCAGCGCATAGGGCGGCAGGTAGTCGCTGTCCGCTTCAATGGGGGTGAACGAGTTGAACCCAGCGACCCCCAGCGGAAGCGCTGCGCCCGAGAAGTCGATCCAGTTGTACTGGATGAGTCCACCGAACAGCTCCGGGGAAGGGTCGATCTCGTCTGGGTTCAGGCCGACGCCGGCGAGCTTGTAGCCCGTCGTCTCGGTATCCCGGCCGCAGCCGGCGAGCAGCAGCGTGCCCAGAATGGTGATTCGGATGTTCATCGTCAAAGACTCCTACCAGCCAGTGCCGAGGCCAAGGTAGAACCGGAGGCCAGCCGGCTCAACTTCGTTTGAAAGTTCGTCGCCGATCGCACTATCATTTGTATCGAAGATGTCGTCTCCGTCCACATCTCCAAACCCACGAATCGAGTTGAAGCCGTAGGACAGGCGAATAAAGCTGTTCCAGTTCAGCGTGCTATACAGCTGGGTGGCCACCCGAAGCTCAACGGTGGCATCCGTCAAGACCCGGTTGCCGTTCTTATACGCCTCATCAATGAACGGGATCTCCCGCCGGATGTCTTCCTCGTTGAGGGCGATCCGCTCATCGAACCGAGAGCGGTAGAACTCGTCGGGGTTGGTCGGCGGCCGGAAGGACCACAGGTTGCCCACCGTCCCACCGATCTGCAACGCGGCGTCGTGGACATACAACGGCCCGGTCTTGTTGCTCCAATTCGTCCGAGCCAGCGGGAACCGGTACGCCGCCCCGAAGATGGCCATCGTCTCCCCGGACAGCCCCCAGGCCGGATACCCGGCGAATTGCGTGTTCGACTGCAAGGAGCCGAGCCCCCAGTTGTACGGATGGCGGCCGCCGGCGTTGAACTCATTGTTGATGTTCACGTTCCGGTCGATGAAGCCAACCTGGCCGTCAAGCTGGATGGTGTGGCGACGGTTGCGGAAGTGACGAAGCACCTTCGAATCGAACCATGTCGGCACCGAAAGCTGCTCGGTCCACTGCATCTGAACCTGGTTGTACTGGATGAAGTCGAGGATCTCCCCATCATCCACCGTCGCGCCGCCCTGCGGTTCGAAGACGATGTCCGTCCAGCCGCGGTTGACGCTCGCCGTCACCGTCCGGCCAAAGGACGGGTTGGCCGAAAACCGGAAGAACTGGTTGTTCGACCACAGCACGTTGATCCCGATCGTGCCGTCATACTGGAACGGCTCGAAGCCCCGGTCGCTGTCGGTGTTCTGCAACGAGAACAGCCGACCGTAGCCGCTCAGCTGCGTCAGCAGCGCGCCGTTCCACTGGTAACCGACGTTGATCAGGCCGTAGGCCTGCTGGAACCCGCGGCGGCGATCGAAGATCCGCTGATCTGAAGTCGTCTCCGGGTTCTGATCCTCGTCCAACAGGAAGCCCTGATCGTTCTTGCCCTGGAAGTACCCACCGATGAACGAGACGCTCGGGTACCAGCCGTCGTAGGTGTATACACCGAACGCGGACATGTCCTCACCGAGCAGCACCTGGGTGAACGCCTGGTGATACTGGACGTAGTCCATCATCTGCGCGAAGAACCCGCCCTGCAGACCCCAGTTCGTCAGCGTATTGTTCGTCAGCCGGAACACCGGCTGGAGCACCAGCGAGCTGACGGCTTTCTGAGGACGGTACGCCGATGTCATCGAGTCATAGACGCTCATATCCTCGCGGAAGGCCAGCTCCTCCTCAACCTTCTCCATGTCATAGGTCGTCTGGAAGAGGTCGTTGGCCGGCGCATTCATGAACTCGTCCTTCGTAAGGCCGTACATCTTCCAGCCAAACGAGGTGTAGTACGAATAGATGAGGTTGCCGTCAGACGTAATCTGCGGCATCGTCGCACCGCCGATGACGTTGGTGAGCTGAAGGAACTGCCCATCGCGGGGATCGTAGGAGTAGATGTTGAAGATGCCCTCCGGCTCTGCGGCGAAGTAGATCTTGCCGTCGCTGGCCCAATGGGCGTCCATCTCCTCCCAGCCATCCACCATGATGGGCTTCATGTTCGAGCCGTCCGCGTCCACAATGAACAGGTTCTGCTGGTAGTTGCGGAACTGACCGAAGACCAGCTGGCTGCCATCTGGGGACCAGTCGACGATCTGCATCCAGGTGCCATCGTCGTAGGTGGTGATGTACTGCTTATCAGAGCCATCGATCCCGATGGTGACCAGGTTCATCGTCCCATCGGTGTACTCGAAGTAGGCGATCCGTGTGCCGTCTGGGGAGACCGCCGGATCGGAGCCGCGCTCGGTGTTCGGGATGACGTTCCACTCCCCCGTCCATTTACGGCTTGCACGACCCTTCTGTGGGTTGCGGGTCTTGATGATGCGGTTCCCGCGTTTCTCTTCAACGACCGGGGGGTACTTGTAGTAGTACAACCGGTTCCAGTTATAACCGTCCGTCTCGAAGCGGAAGCCGTGTGAGGCGAACCAATTGGACCGAGGATGCGCATCCTCCCCCGCCGTCAGCACCACCGCATCATCACCCGGAACGAAGTCCCAGCCATGATCGAAGCTCGCAAAGGGGATGGCAAAGGTCAGGTTTGCGTTGCGCTCCATCTCTACCAGGTCGGTGGAAGAAAACCCCGTGAACGCCCAGACCGCATCTTCATCGTTGCGTTGAACGACGAGGTTACCCCGGTTCAGCCAGCCCATGTACTTTCCATCCGGGCTGATTCGGGGCTCAAACTGCCAGCTCCCCGTTCGAATTCGGTCCGTTTCCAGTTCATCGTCCTGCTTGGTGCCGAACCACCCAGAGCGCTCCTGTTGGTAGTATCTGTCGCGGGCTTCCGGGTCGTGGAACATCCACTCTCGCGGTCCGGGCATCAGCTCTGAGCCGTTGACCTCTCCCTTCGCTTTCACGGCGTCGTATTGGGCGGTATACCGCTCCTCGACGTACTTCCGCCAGTCCCAGTACAGCGTCTCCGCGTCGATGCCGGTCACGTCTTCGACGACGTCTACGCCCAGTTTGCCCTGGAGTATGGCAAGGCCTGGCGTCCCCAGTGGGAGACGGTCATCGAAGACGTGACCGGCATCGACGCGGAGACGCTGTACTGGGACTGGCGGA
>JBCBLB010000001.1:0-53742 GCA_038520555.1 Myxococcota bacterium
CCACCGACTTCGACGCGCTCTCGGCGACGGTGACCGACGTCGACACCCGGCTCATCGCGGTCGAAGCCGACTACCTCAGCGGCGTGGACCTCGACGGCGTCGCCACGGAAGCCTGGGTCACCGCGCAAGGCTACGCCGCCGCCGCCGATCTGACCGCCCTCGACGGACGGGTCGCCACGATTGAAGCCGACTACCTCGTCGCAGCCAGCCTCACCGGCTACGTCCAGCAGGCCGCTCTCGACACCGTCTCTGCGGCAGCCGCGGCCAACACAGCCGACATCGCCGCCATCGAGGTCGACTATCTGACCTCGGCAGATGAGGCGACGCTCAACGCCGCCATCACCGCGATCTCTGATGACTACCTGACCGACGCCGACAAGACCGAGCTGTCCGACGCGATCGATGCCATCGAGGCCGACTACGCCACCGCCGCAGACCTCGATGCGGTCACCAGCCGCGTCACCACCGTCGAAGACGACTACCTGACCGACGCCGACAAGACAGCACTCAGCGACGCCATCGCGGCCGTCGACGCACGGTTCGATGGCTACGCCACCACCATCGCTACCGACGCCATCGACGGACGCGTCACCAATATCGAGCGCGACTACCTCACCGCATCATCGCTTGACCCCTACGCGACCACCACGGCGCTCACCACCGTCTCTGACGCCGTCGACGCCATCGAAGACGACTACCTCACCAGCGCCGACCAGCGCGCGCTCCGTCAGGAGATCGCCGATGTCGAAGATCAGCTCGATGGCTTCGCCACCGTTGCCATCACGGATGCCCTCAACGGACGCGTCTCCGACATCGAAGCCGATTACCTGACCTCCGCCGATGAGGGCACGCTCAACGCGGCGATCGACGCTGTTGAGGCCCAGCTCACCGGCTACGCCACCATCACGACGACCGATGACCTCGACCTCCGGTTGCAGGTCATCGAAGGCGATTACCTCACCACGTTCGATCAGGACACGCTCCAGTCGCAGATCGACCTCAACGTCGATCTGATCTCAACCAACACCGATGGGATCATCGCGAACGGCGATGCGCTCAACGTCATCGAGGGCGATTACCTGACGTCTGCGGACGCTGCGCCGAGCGTCCTGTTTGACTTCGCCGACTACCTGTCCATCGACACCACGACCGATGCCATCGCGCTGTTCGGGGCCAACCTGTTCATCCAGAACGGCAACGGCTCCACCAACGCGACGGGCAACGGCCTGGGCAACCTGTTCGTCGGCTACAACAGCACCACGCTGTCGCCCAGGCAGAGCGGAAGCCACAACCTGATCGTCGGCGATGAGCACGCCTTCACCAGCTATGGCGCGATCATCGGCGGCTACAACAACACCGTCACCGCGATCCACGCCTCGGTCCTGGGCGGGGTGCGAAACACCGCCAGCGCCACCTCTGCCGCCATCGTCGGCGGCGATGACAACCACGCCAGCGGGCTGTCATCGGCCATCCTCGGCGGCACCCAGAACCTCGCGTCGGGCTTCGCCTCCCACATCACCGGCGGCTTCAGCAACACCGCCAGCGGCTTATACAGCGCAGTCCTCGGCGGCTCCAGCAACAACGCCAGCGGATCGTCTGCCACCATCATCAGCGGCTTCAACAACAGGGCCTCGGGAGACTATGCGGTCGCCGTCGGCCCCTGGTTCTCCACCGCCAGCGGGGACGCCAGCGTTATCGTCGCGGGCGACCGGCACACCGCCAGCGGAGAATCCAGCCTCGTCCTCAGCGGCGACAGCAACGACGTCACCGCCCAATACGCCGCCATCACCGGCGGCGCCAGCAACACCGCCGATGGCGAGGGCTCGGTCGTCCTCGGCGGCGAACTTCAAACCGCCGCCTCCACCGACACCTACGACGTCATCTCTCCCTGACACAACAACCCGTTGCCCCCCGATCCATCTGGATCGGGGGGCAGGGTTGCGGGCCGCGTGGCTCAGCTCTTGATCTGGTGGCGGGCTTTCCGGAACTCGTCTTCCCAGTTGACGTGCCCGGTGAGCTGCATGAGCACGAACAGGGTGAGGACGCTGAGGATGGTGACCGTCAGCCCGGTGTACCCCTCCCAGAAGTGCGCGAGGCTGAAGCCGACGAGATAGATGAGCTGCGCAGCGGCGACGGGGCCGAAGGCGAAGCGGTCCGAGACGACCAGCCGCAGGTAGCTGACGACCAGGACGACGCTGGCGACGCTGGCGAGGGCGAAGGCCGCCTCGACGGGCAGGTGATCCGCCGAGTACCCGAACAGCAGGTGGAAGGCAAAGAACGCGCCGGCGACCATCATATAGTTGATCGGATGCAGGTCGATCTGACGGAGCACCGAGAGCACGAACAGGATGAGGAAGAAGAACCCCAGCGAGATGGGCGCCGAGAAGGCCATATACTCAGCGAGAGGGCCGGGCTGGACGCGCTCTGGCATGACCATGCCGATGCTATGGCCGGTGATGACCCGGTCGAAGTCCCAGGACAGCCGCCAGCCCTCGCCCTGCCGCTCTTTGCCAGATGGGGAGAGGGCATACGCAGGGAAGTCGATGTCTTCGAAGTCCGTGTCCATCGTCAGCGAGAACTGGTTCAGGGCTGCGACGCCGTCGAGGGGAACATAGCTCCACTCGCCCATCCCCCGCGAGCGGTAGCCGACGCTGACGGTGACCTCCTGGCCCGGCGCGACCGGGACGACGCCGACGACCTGTCCGCCCTGCGGCTGGAGGTTCGGATCGACCGCGCCGTCGATGGCGAAGCGGAAGTCATCATACAACCCCGAGGTGTTGGGGAACGGGAACGCGATCATCAGCTCCCCGGACTGCGGCTGCCGATGGGTGTAGGTGTACGCTGCCTGGAAGGAGACGTCGTAGAGCGGGAACCACAACAGCCCCTTCCGCCGCTGGTCGAGATCGATCTGAACGTCGATGTCGGAGCTGGCGAGGTGGACGCTCTCGGTGTAGGTGTCGGTGACCGTCTTCTGCTTCTCGACGACCTGCCCGGTCTCGGTGTCTTTGACCTTCTCAATGACCTGGCGATCGACCGTCCACTCGAAGACCATCCCGGGGGCCTGCTGCTGCTGCGCTGCCCCCCACAGATCGGCGACTTTCCCGTCGAGGGCTCGCTCCTGGGCGTAGGTGCGCTCTCCCATGACCCCACCGAGGGTCAACCAGCCGATGCTGGTAATTCCCCAGATCAGGCCCAACCAGAAGAGACGAAAGAACAGACGCATACAGACCTCCGCGATGGTGATGAGGGATGGAGCTGTTGCAAGCCCTGTTCCCACATCGCCCCGGATAAAGCCAAGGTTTAACGGATCAGATCTATTGATTAGAGGATCGAAATCTACCGATCATAGATTCAGGACTTCTGGAAGCGGGCCCGAATCTCATATGGCAGATGATGAGAATAAAACAGGTCCCGATTTCCTTTTCGCCCGATGGGACACTGATCGAGGCTAAAGAACTGGAGCGCCCGAAGGTTGGGCGAGGCGGCGAGGCGGCGGGCGCCGTCGGCGGCGATCTGGTTTCCAGAGAGGTCGAGGTGTCGGAGCGCCCGGAGGTGCCGCGAGGTGGCGACGCAGACGGCGCTCTTATCGGAGAGCCCGTTGTCTGCGAGGTCGAGGTGCCGCAGCGCCTTTGCGCGGACGTTGGCGGCGAGGACGGTGACCACGCTGTCGGTGAGCTGGCACTGGCGCAGGGTGAGGGCCCGGAGGGCGGGGAGCTGATCGGCGTCAAGGAGCGCCATGGCGCCGGCATAGCCGAGGGGATTGCCGATGAGGTGCAGGGCGGTGAGCCGGCGCAGCTGACCGGTCGCGGCGATGAGATTGGCGACGTTGACGTCAACGTCGGCGCGTTCGAGCCGTAGCACCCGCACATTCGCAAGCTCTGGCGCATGCAGCACGTTGGCCCATTCCTGAAGTTCGAGAGGGGCATCAATCACCAGCGCCCGGGCCAGTCGCATCCGCGGCGCGGGCCGTCCGGCGCGCATGGGCGCCCACCAGGGCGCCGGCGCGATGCGCGAAGCGTCGATGAACCGGTCTGCGTCTGCCTCAGCGGCATCGTCCGCGTCGATCCGGGCGCAGAACGCGGGCCAGCCGCTGTCGGTCACGACCGGCTCTCGAACCAGTCGCGGAACATGGGGACGAGGGCGAGCAGGAACAGGGGAATCACCAGCCAATACAGCTGCAGCGCCGGGTGCTGATATGGCCACCAGCGGCGGTAGCGGCTCATGAAGCTGAGCACCATCGGGTGCGCGTCGCTGTCGAGCACTTCAAACGTGGTCATGCTCTGCTGGAAGGTCTCCAACAACGCCCCTTCCCCTTCACCGGCGACGGCGATGCAGTTCAGCCCCAGGTTGTCCCAGGCGGTGTAGAACGCCGCGACGGTGACGTCTTCCGCCTCTTCATCTTCGCCCCGCTTCCCAGACACCGTCCAGGCGTAGCCGTCGCGGTTGGGGAGGCTGACCATCGACAGCTCGCCCATCTCATCGTCGTCAATGAAGATCGGCTCGATGAGCATCGGTACGCTGATCCGAACGGTCTCTTCGACACCGCCGCTGGTGAGCTTGAAGCTCTTGCCCTTCAGCGAGGCGCGGACGTGGGTGCGGAAGTTGTCACCGTGAACCGAAGACTTGCCCGGGTCGAGCACTTCGATCGGGCGGCCGGAGGTGGCGTAGACCTGGCAGGTGAAGCCATGGACCGGCGACAACGTGGCGGGATCGACGAAGATCCGCGCGGCCCGTCGGCCTTCGTACGGCCCATCAGAGACCCGCTCCGGGGCGAAGAAGTTCATCTCCTTGTCGGTGAGCGCCCGCCAGCCCTGGGGGATCTCAAGCGCGTAGCCGCAGTCGGCCTCATACCGGCCGACCGGCAGGTCTTCTTCGGCGGTCACCTCGCGCTCCATCGTGGCCATCCCCAGCACGGTCTCCATCGCCGCAGCGACGTCTGCTACGCCCCCCTCTGCGTCGGGCTCAAGGGCCAGGGCCGCGGCGCGCGCCTCCTCATCGAAGGGCAAGGCCGCGGCGGCCACGACGTAGCCGATCCCCCCTTCGGCCGGGTATAGCGCCGCGCGCTGCTTGAGGATGATCGGCTGAGGGGCAGCGACCGCCTCTTCCGGCATCGCTTCCTCTTCGAGGTCGCCGCCTTCGACCACCGGGGCGTCGACTTCAGGCGCTGCGGTGGGCTCCAGGGTCGCGAGGAAGTCGACGAACAGGACATCACCGAGGACCGGGTGATCCGCCTGCGTCGACAGGGTGACCCCAGAGAACGTCTCCGGCGCGCGATCGAGGCGGGCGGCGAGGAACGCCTGGGCCTGCTCGACGGTGATGGCCGAAATGTCCGGTTGGAACAGCTCCCACCAGCCGAAGCCCACCGAGACCGCCGGCGGCGCGTAGCGGTACAGGGACATCTCCACACCCGGCTCGGTCACCGGCGCGAACGTCCACTCCGCCGCGCCGCGCGCGTCGCGGGGGATCTTCAGGACGATGGGCGTGTCATCGATGCGAACTTCGAGCGGCTCCATGGCGTCGTCTTGCGCATGGGCGGCGCTCATCAGTCCAATGCAGAGTGCAGACAGGATCACAGCGGTTCCTCGTTGCCTTATACGTCGCCAGGGTGAGCGCATCGCAGATGGTGCGCGCGCAGCTACGTGTTCTATTCTTCGATCAGCGCCTGTGCCAGTCGCGGCAGACTGACATCGTAGCGATAGCTGGTGCCTCGGTGGCCGCCTGGAAACTCTTCGTAAACATGCGGCACGTCGTGCGCCTTCAGTTTGGCGACCAGCCGCCGGGCCCCCAGGTGAAGGTGGTATTCGTCCCGATCCCCCGCATCGATGAACAGCAGCCGGAGCGCGCGAAGCGCCGACTGAACCGCGGGATCGTCGACGCGAACCACGGGGTCAAAGGTCTGCCAGGATCGCAGCACAGAATAATCGATGACGCCCGTCTCCCAGTCCACCGGCAGCCGCGCAGGGAAGTCGGTCCGGCTCGGATCGGGCGAGTATGCCGCCGCCATACACAACAGGTTCATCCCAGCAAACATGGCGCTGGAAGGACGGCGACTCTTCCAGAACGCCTTCACCAACGCCTGCGGCCCGCCTGCGGCCCGGATCCCCGCCAACCCCTTCGGAAGATCGCCCAGATAACAAAGGTCAAACCCCATGTCCCCAGCATGGCAAGCCAACGCCGCGAAGGTGCCCGGGTACGACATGCTCAGACTGAGCGCACCAAAGCCCCCGCTCGAGCGACCCGTCACCGCCCACCGCCCGCTCGTCCGGAACCGACCGTTGACGAAGGGGATCACCTCTTTCACCAGATAGGTCGCGTAGTTGCCAATCGACGGGGAGTCCATATACTGGCTGCCCACCAGGGTGCTCATCACGTCTGGAAGCACCACGATCGCTTTTGGGCAGGGCTCGATATCGTCACCCGATTCATCGTAGCCGTTGATCAAGCGATCCATGCGGCTGGCGACGCTCACCTCAGACAGACCACGGGCGAGCATCCCCTCACCGGTGCCGGCGAACCCGGCCAGCATCAGGATGACGGGATACCGCATGCCATCGGTCTCATAGCCTGGGGGCGTATACACATACAGATCCCGATGGCTGGGGTCACCCCACGGGTTGTCACGGAGCGCTTGAGAGCTGACATCAAGGCAGCGGATGCTGCCCCGAAGAAACGGCGGAAGGTTCGGGAACGGGCTCGGCATTGACCGACATTAACCCATCACGCCCGCCACTTCCGAACCGTCTCCATCAGCGCCCGGCCATACTTCTGCATTCGCCGCGGACCCATCCCATGGATCTTGAGCATCGCCCCCCGCGTCGTCGGCCGATGAATCGCAATTTCACGCAGGGTGCGATCGTGGGCGATCACATACGGCGGCACGTCGTTGGTGTCTGCCAGCCGCATCCGGGTGGTCCGCAAGGCGTTCAACAGGTCAGGGTGGATGTCATCGCTGGCAGACTTCGCCGCCGGCCGCCGCCGGGACAGGCGGGTGTTGCGGGGAAACACCATCTGAAAATCCGCCGCCTGCTGCTTCATCACCGCCCACCCCAGCTCACTCAGGGTGTACTCACCATACGTCCGCTCACGTCCGTTGATCTCGCGGGTCTGGAACACCTCTTCGATCGCGCCAGCGTGCTTCAGCTCCGTCAGCAGATCCCGAATCTCCCGCATCGACCAGACGTCCAGAATGCCATACGTCGACAGCTTGTCGAACCGGAACTGTGTCACCGACTTATGAGACGAGCCGGTCACCACACGGCCGATCATGTTCGCAGAGAACGGCCGGCCCATCCGCGCCATACATGCCAACAATTTGCGAACCACCAGCTCCTGATCCGGGGAGAGCGCCCGGGGCGTCTTGCTCCATGCCTGCCCTTCACGGCAGACGTCACAGGTCCCACACCGCTCATACGGCGGCGTCTGGCCGAAGTACTCCATCAAATACCGACGCCGACAGGTCGACCGTGCATAGCCGACCATCTGGGTCAGCTTGCCGTACTCCCGCTCACGGCGACGCTTCATCTCGTCTTCATCGAGCCGAAGCGACTCATCCGGGCGAAGCAGCTCCACACCGCCCACCCGCTCCGCCGGACGCCACTCGAGCAGCTGCCGCTCTTCCAGCCCCCGGAGCGCCGCCAACACCTGATCCCGGGTCACCTCCAGATCACGGGCCGCCCGATCGGGACGAATCGAAATCCGACGCACCGTCCCAACCGGCTGGTTGTAACGGTGCGCCATCACCGCAAGCTCCTGGTTGACCCACTCCAGCACGTCGTGACGGATCCCCGCAGTGGTCGCGTGCTCTGCGTTGGGGGTCAGGATCACCTCACCCGCACGCTCGCTCGCCGAGATCCGGCGGATATACCCCTCACGACGCAACACGGTCAGACAGCTGCTCGCCTCACGCTCGTCGCTGTCATCAGGCAACGCCTTCGCCAGCGTCTCCAAGTCAACAAAGAGCGGATTGCTACGCTCTGCCAACAACCGGTTCCAGATCCGGTGCACATGATCGGCGGACGGATGGCTGGATCGAATGAAGAAGTCGTGCACCCGGCGATCGCCCTCACGAAACAACAACACCACACGGCTGGGCTTGCCGTCCCGCCCCGCTCGCCCGATCTCCTGGTAGTACGCTTCGACCGTGCCAGGCATCTCCCAGTGGATGATCGTGCGGATGTCTTCCTTATCCACACCCATCCCGAACGCATTGGTGGCCACCACCACCCGATGCCGGCCAGACATGAAGCCATCCTGAACCGCGATCCGATCGGCGTGATCCATCTTGCCATGGTACATCCGCGCGTCGACGCCGCCTTCTTGAAGCTTCGCCGCCACCTTCTGCACGCTGCGGACTGTCGCGCAGTACACCAACGACGGCCCCGGACGCACCAGCTCCAGCAACGTATCCACTTTGTCCGACTGCTTCGGCGCGTCGATGACTTCCAGGTTGAGGTTGTGCCGATCAAAGCCCAGAACAAACCGCCTCGCGCCCGGGATGCCCAGCGTCTTCAGGATGTCGTCCTGAACCACTGGCGTCGCCGTCGCCGTCAACGCCACCGTCGGGACATCGTTCAGCGCCCGCCGAACCCGCCCAAGCCGCAGGTAGTCCGGCCGAAAATCGTGCCCCCACTGCGACAGACAGTGCGCCTCATCGATGGCCAGCAGCCGAATGTCCGCCCCGCGAATCTGATTCAAAAACCGGGGCGAAAACCGCTCAGGAGCCACATACACCAGCTCCCATGCACCATTGATAAGCTCCTGAATTCGCTGACGCCGCTGCGCAGTCGTCAGCGATGAGTTGATGAACGTCGCCCGGACGTTCTTCGCCAACAAACCATCCACCTGATCCTTCATCAGGCTCAACAACGGAGACACCACCAATGTGGTCCCCCCACGGGCCAACGCAGGCATCTGATAACAAAGCGACTTCCCAGCACCGGTGGGCATCACCACAAGCGCATCGCGACCAGCCGCGACATGAGCGACGATTTCGCGCTGGCCGCCGCGAAATCCCGGAAAACCAAAGCGGGTCTGGAGCAGATCTTCGAGGTTCATCTCCGCGAACTGTATCGCCTCTGAACCCTCCTGCCCTCCTGATTTCCGGACAATAAATGTCCAATTAAACCACCAGCTCGAATGCCAACCATAGAGAGCCACCACAGCATCGCCATCCTCCTGCGGTACACTGCCTCGACACCGACACCCCTGACAGAACAGGAGAAAGGATGAAGCGACGAGACCTGCTCATCGGCGGCGCCGCGGCTGCATTGGTCGGGTGCGACGGGGGCTCCGGCGACGGCGGGCCCGCCGTCCAGACCCAACGAAAGATCCGATGGCGACTGGCCAGCTCCTTCCCCCGATCCCTCGACACGCTCTTCGGCGCCTCCGAGTACCTCGCCGAACGCATCCGCGCCATGACCGACGGAAATTTCGACATCCGGCCGTACCCTGCTGGAGAGCTGGTCCCCGGACTTGAAGTCTTCGATGCCGTTCAACAGGGCACCGTCCAGGTCGGCCAGACCGTCAGCTACTACTACACCGGCAAGAACCCCGCCCTCGCCTTCGACGCCTGTGTACCCTTCGGGATGACCGCACGGCAGAAGGGCGCATGGCTGCATGAAGGTGGTGGGTTGCCCCTGCTGCGCGAGCTGTTCGCCGACTTCAACATCATCAATTTCCCCGGCGGCAACACCGGCGTCCAGATGGGCGGGTGGTTCCGGAGCCCGCTCGCCTCGCTCGCCGACCTCAACGGATTGAAGATGCGCATCCCCGGTCTCGGTGGGGAAGTCATGGCCAGAATGGGCGTCAGCGTCCAGGTCATCGCTGGCGGTGAGATCTTCCCCGCCCTCGAACGCGGAACCATCGACGCCACCGAGTGGGTCGGCCCCTACGATGATGAGAAGCTCGGCTTCCACAAGGTCGCCCGGACCTACCACTACCCCGGCTGGTGGGAGCCCGGCCCCAACCTCTCTATCTACGCCAACAAAGAAGCCTTCGAGAAACTGCCAGCCACCTATCAGGCCATCTTCCAGGCCGCCTGCCGCGAGACCGAGCTGCGCATGCTCGCCCAGTATGACACCCTCAACCCGCAGGCCCTCAAGCGGCTGAAGGCCCTCGACATCAATGTCGTACCGTTCCCCACAGACATTATGGAGAAAGCCGCCGCCGAGTCCCGCGCCCTGGTTGAACAGAACGCTTCGAAGGACCCAACATATCAGAAGATCTTCTCATCCTGGGACACAGCCCGCGCGGAGATGTTCTCCTGGTTCAGCGCAGGGGAACTCGAATACGCCCAGTTCGCCTTTCAGCGGTAAGGAGCCCTCAGATCAGGGCGCGCAGACGCTTGAGGGCAGACACCTCGATCTGGCGAACGCGCTCGCGCGAGATGCCGATCGACTCCCCGATCGAGGACATGCTCCGACTCTCGACGTTGCCCAGACCATAGTGGTGGGTCAGAATGTACTTTTCACGCTGGTCCAGGATCTTCTCGAACGCATGGCGCATATTGCCCAGGTCCTGGCTGAGGATGATCCGCGCGTCGGGCTCATGTTCGATCCCCTCAGCCTCAAGGTAGTCTTCGACCCGTGCGCCGTTGGCGTTCTCCTGCTCCATGCTGACCACGCCACCCTGGCTCAGCAACATCCGGGCACGTCGGACGTCCATCCCCACCTCAGCGGCGAGATCCTCAACGTCCACCCGCGCGCCCATCTGCTCATAGCGGGCGCGGACCTTACGCAAGTTGCGGAGCTGCTCAACTGCGCCGCCCGGAAGACGGACCGTACGGCCCGTGTTCTCCAACGCCCGCGTCATATGCGCCCGGACCCACCAGCGCGCATAGGTCGAAAACCGGATGCCCCGCTCCGGATCGAACCGGCGAGCCGCAGAGAGAAGGCCGATATAGCCGTGCTGACGAAGATCTTCGACGTCCATTAGCGCACAGGCCAGCTTGCGCGCTTCCGAGCGAGAGACGTGCTGCGCGCTCATCGCCAACGACCAGCGGAGCTGATCCGCCTTGTGCAGCTCGCGACGCGCCGTCATCGCTACACCCCGAAGCTCAGGCCGATCCTGGCAGAGCTCTTCGCACAGGGTGACCGCTTCTTCCAACCGCTCCAGCGCACGCGCCCGGGTCCGCTCTTTTTGAGACGCGTTCTGCGCCAACGCGGCACAGGCCCCTGGAATGTCCTGAATCGCTTTCTCTGCAGCTTGTTCAGCCGCGATGATCTCACGCGCAATCGTGCGCTCTTCATCTGCCGTCATCAATCACCTCGAAGCGAGCGGTCGCAGTCCACTGTGTGCAAGCAGTGTACATAGTTTGCACATCTTGCACAACAAATTTCTGGGCTCTTCGAACCGAGACGCTGAACAGCACTGATTCTGATACATTTCAGGCCGCACATCTCGTGTTCACAGTTTGCATGGCGTCCCATGACACGCACAGTGTTTCGATACCCAACCGTGTACATATACGGCATAGTTTTGCATATACTTTATCAGCAAATGCAACTAAATGTCGCCGCCAAACCCCAGAACACCCCAAAATGCCGAGGGCATCGAATTTTGCATAAGGTTATCGGACATTGAACCGGGTCTGGGCTCAGTCCGCCAACAACCCGGTCACCAGCTCCGGGAACAGACAGATCAACCCGATGCCCACGATCTGAATCAAGATAAACGGGATCGCTCCTCGATAGATCGCCGCGGTCGGCACGTCATCCGGCGTCACGCCCCGCAGGTAAAACAGTGAAAACCCAAACGGCGGCGTCAAGAATGACGTCTGCAGGTTCATCGCCACCATCACCCCGAACCACACCAGATCGATGCCCAGCAGCTTCGCCGCTGGGACCAGCAGCGGCAGGATGATGAAGGCGATCTCGAAGAAGTCGATGAAAAACCCCAACAAAAAGATCGTCAGGTTCGCCACCACCAGCAGGCCGATCTGACCGCCTGGCAGCCCGGTGAGCAAGTCCTCGATCCAAACGTCTCCATACAGACCCCGAAATACCAGCGCAAACGCGGTCGATCCAATCAGCAGAAAGACGACCATGGTGGTCAACAAGGTGGTCTCTTCGAGGGCTCCCCTGAGGGTCTCCCGATCCAACCGTCCCCGAAGGGCGGCCAGGATGGTTGCCCCCACCGCGCCCAGGGCCCCGGCCTCGGTGGGTGTGGCCAGCCCGATAAAGATGCTTCCCAGGACAATGAGGATCAGGGCGAGGGGTGGGAGCATGACCACCCCCACCCGGGCGAGCAATGCGCTGGCCGACAGGCTGCGCTCTTCCGGGGGGAGGGCCGGCGCCGCCTTCGGCGAGACGATGGCGATGATCACGACGTAGAGTGCATACATCCCCGCCAGCATCAGCCCGGGGATCAGCGCACCGACGAACAGGTCACCGACGCTGATGCCCATTTGATCGGCAAGAACGACGAGGACGACGCTGGGTGGAATGATCTGGCCCAGGGTGCCAGAGGCGGTGATCACGCCCGCCGCCAGGGTCTTGGAGTACCCATACCGGAGCATCACAGGCATCGAGATCAGGCCCATGGCCACGACGCTCGCGCCGACCACCCCGGTCGCTGCTGCCAGCAACGCCCCGACGAACACGACCGCCAGCGCCAGCCCCCCGCGCAGCCGCCCGAACAGCATCCCGATCGTGGTCAGCAGATCTTCGGCAAGCTTCGATTTCTCCAGCATCGTCCCCATGAAAATGAAGAACGGCACGGCGAGGAGGACATAGTTGCTCATCACTCCGAAGACCCGCTGGGGGAAGGCCTGCATCAGCGCCCAATCGAACATCCCGGTCTCGACGCCGATGAACGCAAACAGCAGCGCGGTGCCACCCAACGAAAACGCCACTGGATAGCCGCTGAAGATCAGCCCGAAGGTGACCAGAAACATCAGCGGCGCGAGCCAATCCTCAAGCATCCCTCTCCTCCTGCGCCCCACGGATCACCTCGATATACCCGACGATCTGGCGAAGTCCCTGGAGGATAAGCAGGACGAACGCGGCGGGAATGGCCGCCTTGATGGGATACCGGGGCAGCCCACCGGGATCGGGGGACATCTCCTGTTGAGCGAACGAGTTGGTCACATAGTCTACCGAGGCCCAGATCCCGAAGACACAGAACGGCAGCAGCAAGACCAACGCGCCGATGAGGTTGAGGATCGCCTGGCGCCGTTTGGACAGCCGCCCATAGAAGACATCGACGCGGACGTGCCGATCGCGCTGGAGCGTCCAGGCGGCGCCGAGGAGGAACAGCAGGCTGAACAGGTACCACTGCCCCTCAGAGAGGGCGGTCGACAGCAGACTGGCGCCCAGGTATTTCCCGGCGTACCGGGCGATGGCGTTGATGGCGCCGAGGGCGACCATGAGCAGGCACAGCCAGCTGACCGCCTGCCCCAGGCGAGCGTTCATCGCGTCGATCAGGTTGAGCAGCGGGCGCATCTCTCCTCACAGTCATGGCGCGCCATCATACCCGATGACGATACAATCCCTGACATGGGCGCCCTGATCATCGGAGACATCCACGGCTGCTATGACGAGCTGCGCGACTTGCTCGGCGCCGCCGGCTTGACGGACGATGACGAGATCATCGCCCTGGGGGACATGATCGACCGGGGCCCGCAGAACGAAGCCGTCCTGCGCTTCTTCCGGGACCACCCCAACGCCCGAAGCATTCGGGGAAATCATGAACACAAACACGTCGCCATCCGCGATGATAAGACCCGCCCCGCCCTCTCCCAACAAATCACCCGGCGCGACATGGGCGGGCAGCTCCAGCCGTTCTTCCGATGGATGGCGGGGCTGCCCATCTCCCTCCAGCTCGACGACGCCCTCCTCACCCATGGCTTCTTCGAACCGGGCGTGTCCCTCGACAAGCAGCAGCCCGACGTGCTGATGGGGCTGCTGAACGGCGAGCGTCACCTGCAGACCGCGCGCAGCCGCCCCTGGTACGAAGACGTCGACCACGCCACCCCGATCATCGTCGGGCACCGGGACTACCACCGAAACGGCCAACCCCTCGCGTATCGGGATCGGGTCTTCGGCCTGGACACCACCGTGTATGGCGGCGGACGGCTGACCGGGCTGCTCCTGCCCGCGTTCCGATTCGTCTCTGTCCCCGCCCGAGGAGATCACTGGACCCGCGCCCGCGAACAGAACGCAGACCTGCGCTATCGGCAGACCCCTCTCGACAAGCTCACCTGGGAGCGGGCCCGGATGGTGATGGCGGCCTATCGCCTTCATCCACCCCGATCCGTCTACCACCGACGACGACAGCAGCGACTGTCCGCCATGATGTTCGCCGCCGAGAAGACCCGGGACGCCCTGATGAGAGATCTTCGACAGACGCTGGAAGACCATCAGATGCTCTCTGCAGACGACTTCGCCGAGAAGTTCCACGATCACCCCTACCAGAGCACATTGGCGCGGTGGCGACGATCCGGTGCCGTCGACAGCGCCGATCTGGAGCGATGCTTTCGGCGCCCTGCGGAGCTTCTACGCGCAGATTGCGCAGAGTAAAGACACAAAATCGCTTGAGGACCCAACCCATCCGTCCGAACAGAACAAAACCCCCATGGAGATGTTCGGAAATGAGTGAGCTGAGCCCCAGAGAGAGCGTCGTCCAACAAACCCTGAACCTTCTCGGCGCAGAATCCCCATGGCTACGTGAACAGGTCGAACAGATCGTCGATCGCCTGCCGCACATCTTTCACTACGATACCGCGCTTCGGCCCGCGATGGTCCGCTACCACGTCCTCCGCAGCCTGGGCGCGCCGACCGATCTGCTCTAAACCTTCACAGACGCTGTACCGCCATGAACGGTGGCCGCTGCTGCTCATCGTCGCCTCGAAATCGGCAGCCTGAGCTGCGCGTGATGCGAGCGGGCCGACAACAGCATGATTGACTCTTAATTTGGTTCCAATGCTAATTTTCTCAAACGGTTTCTATCACAGTTCACCAGGATGATCTGTATCCAGTGGTTTCGGCTGTGCAGGCGATAGCCTGTGAACAGGAGACCGCATGAATGAGCAAGAACTGTTCGATCGGGTGGCAGAGCTGCTCGCCCCCATCCGACAGGATCTGTTTACCAATCGCCTGACCCGCGATCCGGATCGTACCCGGCAGGGGGTGGAGCTGCTGCGCAGCCTGCCGCGCTCGGTGTGGCTGCGGCGGCTGCGACAAATCCCTCTGGAAGGTCTCGATCTGTCCGGCGTCGATCTGTCCCAGGTGTGGCTGTCCCGATGCAAACTTCAGCTGTGCCGGCTGCGAAAAACACGCCTCAAAGATGCCGATCTGCGCGAAGCCAACCTCAGCGACACCGACCTTTCCAGCGCCGACCTGACCGGCGCCTGGGTCGCTGGCGCGGTGCTGAAGAACGCGAACCTGTCTGGCGTCGATCTCTGCGACGCCGACCTGCGCCGTACCGACCTGCGTGGGAGCGATCTGCGCGGCGCGACGCTGAACCGCACCCAATTCCAGGATGCCATCTGCGACGACAAGACCCAGTGGGATGCCGACGTCCCCGCCGGTGTGCGAAAGCTGGGCCCCAATATCGACGCTGCCGGCGCCGATCTGTCGGAACAGTGGATCACCAACACCGACCTCAGCGGCGCAGACCTGCGCGGCGCTTCTCTGCGACGGACGTCGCTGCGCAGCTGCCAGTTGGTCAATGTGAACCTCTCCGGCGCCGATCTGCGGGGCGCCGATCTACAGTTCGCCGATCTGAGCGGCGCGACGCTCACCGACGCGACGTTCGATGGCGCATTGCTGGGCCCCAGGACCCGCATCGACGGCTCACCGCCAGAGGGTGCGCTGCTGCTCGCGCCTGGGCTGTTCGCCCCCAACGCGGACTTTACCGGGCACATCCTCTTCCAGCTCGACCTGTCTGGGAGCTGGCTGCAGGGCGCTCGGTTCCACAAGACCATCCTCGGCCTGACCAACCTCTCTTTCAGCAACCTGCAGCAGGCGACCTTCACCGATGCTTCGATGAGCGGTGTCCTCCTCGCCGGAGCAGACCTCTCCGGCGCGGTCCTGACCGGCGCCCAGTTCAGCGTCGGCGTCCCGCTCTGGCAGAACAGCCAGGGCGTGACGCTGCGTGGCGCCCAGATCCCCGCGCTCGCCTGGTCCCGTCGCCGGATGAACGGCGCGGATCTGTCCGGAGCCATCGCACATCACATCAATCTGCGCGCCAGCGTATTGCGCAACGCCCGGCTGGTGGGGGCGGACCTGACCGGCGCGGATCTGCGGTCTGCCGATCTGTGCGGCGCCGATCTACGCGATGCACGCATCACCCTGGAGCAGATCGCCGACGCGCTGTGGGATAACACCACCCAGGCCCCCTTCCCGCTCCCGCCCCCAACACTGCGCCCCGGCATCGCGCGCCCGGGCGCACAAATCGACCGCCGGTGGTTGACCGATCTCGACCTCGATGGGGTCAAGATGCCCAACGCCCACTTCATCCGGTGCAAGCTGATGGGGGTCTCGTTGGAGGGCGCCAACCTCCAGGACGCTGTGTTCTTCAGCTGCGTCCTGAACCACACCACCTTCCGGAACGCCGACATGAAGAACGCACGATTCAGCGTCGCGAAGATGAAGGACGTCGACCTGCGAGACGCCGATCTGCGTGGCATGACCTTCTCTCTGGATGGCGCGCCGGAACGAATCGACGTGCGCGGTGCAGACCTCCGCGGGACGATGATCCCACAGCCCCTGGAGGACGCGCTCATTGCCGATCACACGACCCGGCGCTGAGCGCTCCTGGCGCCTCAGTCATCGGAGGTGGTGTAGTATTCGTACTCCGGGTGGTTGGACGGAATCCGCTTCCCCATGAGCTGCTCGATACGATCGATGTCGCCCATGACCGGGACCGTCGCAGTGTCCAGATGGATCTCAACAGGCTCGAACCATGCGGTGGTCTTGGAGAGGTTGGGCAGCCGACGCCAGATCCGCTTCAGCGGCACCGTGGCGTAGCCGCGAATTCCGGGACGCACCGACGCCGACGCATACAGCGAAGAGCCGACGAACGCATATCCATACCGCTGATAGGCCGCGGTCTGGGTCGCCCGGAACACGGTGGGGAGCGTGTCCTCATGGCGCGCCATCACATAGCCGTCGTGGAGCGTCCCCGTCCCCTCCTCAAGCCGCGGCGACTGCTGCCCGCGGAGCTGCACCCGGCTGTCGATCCGATCACCGGAGAGCGCAAAATTCAGCCGCAGGTCCACGCCCGCTTCGAGGACGCCAGCGCTCACCTGAAGCCCCGTCATCGAACCCGGCAGCTCCAGCGGATAGGAGACCGTCCGCCCGTCGAGCGGGCTGGTGAAGCTGGTGCCCTGGTTGACCAGATCCCAGACACAGTCTCCGCCCCGGCTGCGATCGTTGGCGTCGGGGCTCCGAATGTGCACCCAGGTCCGCTTGATCGCCCGAACCTTGGCGCCGAACCATGCCCGCAACACCATGGTGCCTTCATCTCCGCTCCAGCCCTCCAGCCCTGCGTTCTCATAGAACGTGCTGCTCCCATCCACCGGCTCGATCGAGATCTCATGGTAGACGGACGCGTCTTCGTCACCGACGATCAGACGCGGAGACATCTCGACCGTCTGCTCATATGGAAAACGGATGCCCAGCCGCGCCACGATCCCGAAGCTGATGCGCACGAATCCGTAGCGGAACCCCCAACGTTTCTCCTTCTCGATCGAGGCATCCTCGGCCCAGCCGAAGACCAGCGGGGTCCGCTGGAGGGTCGAGCCCAACGCATAGGAGATGGGCGGCTCCTCGACGAAGGGCTCGAAGGGGTAGCGGTCGTAGACGGCAGAGAACGTCTTCCAGGTGTCGAGCAACGTGTCGTCCGCGTCCACCAGGGTCTGGTCCGCCAGATAGACGACGGCGGTCGCCGAGACGGTGTGTTCCCCCACACCGCTGAACATGGCGGCGCACACCTCGGCCGGATCCCCGCTGGCCAGCGGGGCGGCCATGCCGGGCAGCGTGGAGAGGTACGCCCCAGGCTCGTCGATGACATCCTGGAGCATCGTTTGCTCGTTCTTGTCGAGGTCCTGGCAGTCCTTCGCATCCATCGGCGACCCCAGGCCATACTCTTTGCCCACGAAAGAGGCCAGCACGTCGGGATCCTTGACATCGATCCGAGTCACGAAGTGGAAGACCACGCGATCGTCATAGAGGTAGTACCGGTCCCGGGTCTGCACCGGCGACGCGAACGCCCCGGTCTTCTCGGCCGCGGCGAACACGTCCCGATCCGCCCCAGCCAGCTGATCCTCCAGCGCAGCCAGCATGATCAGCTGCTTGGATGTCTTGCCGTACGAGACCAGACCCGCCTTGAATTCTGCGATCGGGCCAGAGAGGACGTAGCCTTTCGTGATGTGATCGAGCGCTTCCGGATCTTCTCTGGCGACCCAGTCAAAGGAGATCTCATCCGCCGTCTTTGCGGCGACGGGCACGGAATTCATGAACAGAGACATGAGCACAGAGGGAAGCATCAGCGGACTCCTCGATTCCCTCGAAGGTTCGGATCGTGGCTGCGAAGGCGTGCCTGACAGCGCCCTTACCGAAGCGCCATTCGTTCGATGACCGCGTCGGAGGGCAGGACGTCCATGCCCTGCGCCCGAAACCCGTCGTTGAGTTGGGCGCGGGTCATGGCGGGGCGTTCTGGCGCAGGCGCGTGGCCATCCGCGACCATCCTGACGGAAAACCCGCGTCGGATCCCATCCAACGCCGTCTGCGCCACACAGGACCGGCTGTGCAGACCACAGATAATCAATTCGGAGATGTGGCGTTCTTTCAAGAGATGCGGGAGCGACGATTCATGGAAGGCGCTGGCCTTTCGCTTCTGAATCACTGGCTCTGTCGGAAGGGGCGCGAGATGCGGGTGGATCGCCCAGTGGGGCGTGTTTGGCTCGAAGGCGCCGCCCGGCTCACCGTTATCCTGAACGAAGATGACGGGGAGGTGTTGATGACGGGCCGCCGCGATCAACCGCTTGAGGGTGCTGAGGAATCGCTCCGGTGTTTCGATCGGTCGCCTGCGCACACCATCGAACGCGCCGAGTTGAACGTCAATCACCAAAAGCGCCGCATGTGCGGTCACTCCATCGTCCACTGCTCGAGGCTGGCGACCGCGCGCGCCTGCCGGCGCTCGACCCGGCGGACCACCTGGAGCGCCGTCCAGGCCGATGCGACGCCCAACAGACCAGAGATGACGCCCAGAATCACCGTGGTCTCACTCACGAACGCTTCACGGAGCGACAGCCGGGAATAGAAGTTGTTGAAGATGCCGGTCCCGATCCAGAACGCCCACCAGTTTCTCAAGAACGAGTTGTCGTACTCTCCCTCTGGGAGGTCCATCATATCCGCGCCGTCCACGTCGGAGGCGATCCAGATCTCCTCCATCGCCTGATACGGCCAGATCAGGTTGGCGAAGGGGACAAACCAGCTCCACACCACGCCCCCCGTCGAGAAGGTGCGCCCCGCGTCTGGCTCGATGACGTCCAGAAATTTGCGGGCGCCATGCATCCACACCAGCCAGACGATGCCGGTCACCAGGAAGATCAGCACGCCGCCGATCGTCGTGGCCCCCAGCACGAGCACGATCATCGACAAGATGTCGATCATGGGGGCAGAGGTGCTGTTCTCAAGCTGGTAGATGAAGAAGTCCGTGGGCACCGTCGCAGCCGAAACAGCAATGTTGATAAGCAGCAGACCTTGAAGGAGCCGGGCGGCGCTCTCATTGGGAGACGACATCAAAAACCCTCCGCGGTGATGATGCCAGTATACACACGTTCTCTCCTTAAAATTCTCCCCTACCGCCGGCTGTTGGGAAGACCCTGGTGGATGAGATGTTCACATCTTCTCCAGCCATTCATCGGCATCACGGTGTCGACATGCCCGGACCACGGAAGGGCAGGCTCAACTGTGCCTGTTCTGTGTCGGGCTCCAGTCCTGCGATGCCGACACCGATCAGTCGAACCGCCAGCCGTCCTGCGTCGGTACGGCGGAGCAGGGCAGACGCCTCTACCGCGATACGGCCCGGATCCGCGGTGGGTTGTGAGAGGGTCGCAGCACGTGTCACGGTCGTAAAGTCCGCATAACGAACCTTGATCCGAATGGTACGTCCCACCGTATCGGCGTGAACCAGCCCATGTGCGATCCGCTCGGCCTGGTCGGCGAGGATGGCGTCGAGGATATCCAGATCGATGATATCCTCGGCGAAGGTCTGCTCTGCGCTCCACGACTTGCGGATCCGATGCGGGCGCACGGGACGCGGGTCGATGCCCTGGGAGAGCTGCCACAGAAACACACCATGGCTGCCGAAGCTCGCCTGCGCCACCGCTTCCCCCATCGCTGCGAGCTGGCCGATGGTATGGATGCTCAGGCCGGCGAGTCGCTTCTCGGTCGCCGGCCCGACGCCCCACAACCTGCGCACCGGGAGCGGATGGATGAACCGCAGCACATCCCGTGGCCGGATGACGGTGAGACCATCCGGCTTGTTCCAGTCTGACGCGATCTTGGCGACAAACTTCAGCGGCGCCACCCCCACGCTACACGTCAAGCCCAGGGTCTCACGTACACGCGCGCGGAGGTGCTGCGCGACCGCTGTCCCCGAGGCGAGGCCCAGCTTGTTCTCTGTCACGTCGAGGTACGCCTCATCGAGGGAGAGCGGCTCGACCAGATCCGTGGCGTCCACCAGGATCTGGCGGAGTTCATTGGAGACCGCTTTATACCGGACAAAGTCCGGAGGGACGATCACGAGCGCTGGGCACAGGCGCACCGCTCGGGACATCGGCATGGCCGATCGGACACCGTAGCGGCGCGCCTCATAGGAGGCGGCCGCGACGACCCCGCGCCGCTCGGGAGGACCGCCGACGGCAAGCGGGCGGCCACGGAGCGCAGGGGCATCCCGCTGCTCGACCGAGGCGTAGAACGCGTCCATGTCGAGGTGGAGGATGCGTCGCACCGGCTCCGTCATCGGAATCACGAGCGGCCTTCTGGACAGGTTCCACCTGAAGATAGCGGATGAAGCCCGTGCGGCTCAAGGTGCATCACCTCGCTCATTGGGGGAGCGTCGCGGCCTCCATCTCGGCTCAACATCTTCTCGATAGCTTCCCCCATCATCCGGTTTCGGAGGTATCCAAGGAGGTATCCAAGATGCATCGACTCAAATACGGCCTGATTGGCGTGCTCCTGGCCATCGCGGCGATGATGCTGTGGCAGCAGCTGCGGTACCAGCACCTTCGACGAACCGTGGTGCAGGATCATCAGCCACTCCTCCACGGCGAGGTGCTGCATGTCCTCACATTCCTCACGGTCTCTCCCGATCAGGACCTGATCGAGGCCATGCGCGTCTTGAAGAATGCGGCGGAGCAGGACAGACCGGGAACCCTCATTTACGCCGGGAAGATCGTCGCCAACGTGATCTCATCACCGCAAGTCGTCCGCGCGTTCCGCGAAGACGTGCCGTGGGACGGGGTCATCCTCCAGCAGTTCCCAGACCGCGAAGCGTATGAGGCGTACCTGTCGAATGAACAGGTACAAGACGCGTTGGCGCAGTTTCCGGTGCGCTTCGCGCATGGGATGGACCGTTCGGCGATGGCATCGGCGCTGATGCCGCAGCTCCTCCTGGCCCGGAAGCTCAAACGGATCGCAACGTCTGCCCCCTCGCTTCTTCCCTTGAAGACCGATGAGACGCGACAGGAGATGGCCACCGCCGCCTTCCCTCCCGATGTCGAGCAGCTCGGCGAAGACGCGATCGTGGTCGTCAACCTGATTCGGGAAGGCGACGCGGAGCAACGAACCAACAACCGTCACTATAGTCGATCGATGATGGACCTGATGGCCGACCTGAACTACGGCCCGATGCACATCGGCGGCTCCATCCCCATCGATCATCCGCTCGCCTACTCAAGCGTGGCCATCGTGTACTACCCCGGCGCGCGCTTCTTTCGGGACCTCATAACGAGCACATACCTCCAGGGAATCATCGGGAACAAGCAGCTCGCGGATACGCAGGTGTCCGTGACCGTCCCCATCACCGACGTGCTCTAACGACAGGCGCCGCACGAAACGCGAGGTCAGACCGTGATCCGAACGGTCCTGTGATCGGGCGTGGCTTCGTCAACCTGAAAAAGGGGTGCGAATTCTGGGAGGCTGTGGTGTCTCCTGTTTCCTACGCGACCACCCGGTCGCTGACAAAACAGGAGGAGAGATGCTCTGGTGGTGGTGTTCGGCAGCCTTCGCGGCGTTACCGAGCGACTTGTTGGTGGAGGTCGGTGTCGAGGTGGGCGCGGTCCAGGACGCGTTTGTCTCGCCGGGGACCTACCAGGGGACCGCATTGAGCCTGGGCGGCCATATCGAGACCCGCACAGACGAACGCATCGATGATCTGTGGGGCTACTATCTCCGCGGCGAGCAGCAGCGATTGGGAAGCGTCCAGGCGCTCTATGGCGGCGGCGGCGGCTGGACCATCCAGCCCCGGCTGATGGAACAGGGCGAAGTCGCGGTCTACCTGGGCGGCGCCTGGGACAACCGGGTCCGTTACCGACAGGGCCGCGCCGAGAGCTATACGGCATGGTCGACGCTGGGCCCTGCTGCGACCATCCGGTGGCGGCCGGTTGCGCGGCTGCGTCTGGACGGCGGGGTGTCCATTCCCATCATCGGCGTCTCTGCGCGGCCAGCCTACACCGTGGTCACGATCGACGGCTTGCCTGAGACCATCTCTGTGGATGTGACCTCGGTGCACAACCTGCAGTCGATCCAGGGGACGCTGAGCGCAGACTGGCAGGGGCCCAGCGGGGCGAGCGTGCGGCTGCTCTGGAGAGGCGGATGGCAGCGGCTGACCACCACCGATGAGCTGCGCGCCGCCGAGAGCACCCTCTCCGCAGCCCTCGTCTGGAGGTGGCGATGATCCTGCTCATGACCGGCTGCGCTGCGATGCTCGGTGCGCCGCCGGATGACGACCCAACCGCCGTCTACGATGCCATGTGGTCCCTCGTCGATGAACGCTATGTCCTCTTCCCCGAGAAAGCGGTCGACTGGGACCGCGTCGGTGAGCAGGGACGGGCGCAGCTCTCGGCGGAGACCAGCGACGAAGACCTCTTCACCGTCATGGCCGAGAGCCTCGATGCGCTCGAGGACGGCCACGTCAACCTCGACGCGGGCTTCGACATCTCCCGCCATTGGGACTTCTTTCTGGACGAACCCGTCGGGATCGATGATGAAGTCATCGAGCGAGACTACCTCCAGGATAAGCAGCAGATCGTCGGACCGTTCTGGCTCGCCTCGCTCGGAGAGGACGACGCGCTCACCTATCTCCGCCTCCCCAGCCTCTCCGAGCGCATCCAAGGCGCAGACCTCTCTGTCCTGCTCGATGATCTCGACGACGCCGACGGTGCGATCCTCGACCTGCGCGGGAACGGCGGCGGGAGCCTGGACAACGCCACGGCGATCGCATCGATCTTCGCGGACCAGACGCGACCCACCCACAGCTACATCTACAAAGAGGGGCCGGGCCACCTGATGCGCTCTGCGCCCGATGTTGTACAGACAGACCCGGCGGAGCGGACGTTCACCAGGCCGCTGGTGGTCCTCACCGACGCGCGCTCCTACAGCGCAGCGACCGCGCTTTCCGGGATGCTCCGCCCGATGCCTCACGTCACCCTGCTCGGCCAGACGACCGGAGGCGGCGCAGGGATCGCGCAATACCACGAGCTGCCCAACGGCTGGTGGATCCGGATCCCCACCGCCGCGGTCGCAGACGGAGACGGGGCCTTGCTCGAAGACGGACTGGCCCCCGATTTCGAGGTCGACTTCGATCGGGTTCGTGCCGTCGAGGACGGCGTAGACACCATCCTCGAAGCCGCCATCACACTGCTGGAGGAGGGGTGAATACACCCCCCGCGTTCTCTGCATCCCCGACGGAGCGCGGGGGCCAGCCCGTTCAGGCGGTCCGCACCATCGGAGTGGTCGGGACGTTGGCCTTCAGCGCCTGGAGCATGGCCCGCATCTCAGACAGGTCATTGCGCATCGCCTCGCGCTCTTCCCGGAGCCGCGCCATCTCAAGCTGAGCGAGGGTGTCGTCGTGGTCGGGCAGCTGCGTCGCGGGGCGGAAGTTGCCTTCCTGGTCGATCTCATAGCCATGGCCGCGGAGGTGCTTGTTCACCTCACCAAGGAGCATCCCGCTCAGGCCCCAGACCACGTCAAAGGCGTCCGCGCCGAGCACGCCTGCTGCACCATAGGCTGCGTTCTCAGCCAACGAAGAGACCCAACCCGTCGGCATGTCTTCGAAGAAGTCGTGCTCCAGGCTGCTGGCCACGAAGGTGCCGAAGAACCAGATGGCGACCGCTTTGCTTGAATCAGAGGTGGCCCATTCCGGCAGAAAGGGTTCCCAGTCTTTGATGTAGAGGTCAAGCAGGTTCCGGACCATCTTGTAGCTGGCCCCATACTTCGCTGCGGTGCCCGAGGCTGCGGCCATCGTCTTGAATTTGGTCCAGGTGGTGTTACGGACGTCGGTGTTGGTGGGGTTCATCGCAGTCTCCGAAGCGGCGGTTGAGGGAAAGTCTGAGAGGTGTTTGCGGGCGGCAGCGAGGGTCACACCGCCGATGTCGTCCCCCCACGGCCAGTCCGTCCCCATCAAAAAGCGGGGCTGGAGCAGGTCACGATCGACCAGCTCCTGAAGCATGGTCGCGGTGGAAGGGTACTGCTTGAGCGGGAGCGGCCACACCCCGCCCGCGTTCTGAAAGATGACGTGTAAGCAGTTTCGAATATGATCGTCGGACATCTGGCGAACCAGAAGCCGATCGCCCGACTTGCGCATCACCCAGTACGACGCGTCGTCGCGGGTGATGCCGAAGTAATCGTAGACTGCTTTGAGTTGGGGATCAGGCACCGCGTGGCCCTCCGTTCACAGGCAAACATCACCCCAGAGGTGTGTTCATCATCGTGAGCACCCCCGGGATTGGACGACTCTCTTCGTAAAGCAGAATTGGCGCTCGCTCAATCATCCATACGGACAGTTTCTGGTTGAAATCAAAATTAAATTGGTTAAATCGTTATTTTCAACGAAACCCATGTTTCGGTATCAGGCTGCCACAAGACCGCCCTGATGTGTCCAACGGGATACCCACAGGAGGTCACCACAATGAAGCCCTATGCCCGACTCCTCATCCCCATGACGGTCGCCATGACGGTCACCATCGGATGCGACGGAGAAGACGACACCAGCGCGGTGGAAGACACCGGATCCATCGATGACGTCGACCCCGATGAGGCTGAGGACAGCGACGGGGAGGAAGCGGATCCCGACGAAGAGACCGAAAACGATGAGGATCTCGAAGCGCTCGTCGGGCTCACCCTTCAGCTCGCAGAGAACCCGAACAGCACGCTGGCGGCGATTGCGACGGTGGGTGCCAACCTCGAAGTCCCGGTCACCATTCAACTGTGGAGCGAAGGGATCCCGGTGCTGGAGATGCCCTGGGCGGACAGCGACGATGCGCACACGTTGGACGTGGTCGGGATGCGGGCCGAGACGACCTACCAGATGGCGGCGGTCGCGATCGTCGATGGACAGCCGGTGCGAAGCGCGGTCGTCGAATGGACCGCTGGAGCCCTTCCCGACGATCTGGCGCCCATTACGTTGGCGCAGCCCGCCAGCGATGGCGCCAACCGGCTGACCCTGTTCGGCCCCAACAACACCGAGACGCCGTATCTCATCGGGGTCGACCGGGACGGCGAGGTGGTCTGGTATTACGACCCGGGCGATCTCGAGGACGAAGGCAACGACCGGAACGTCGAGCAGCTCGACGACGGCAACGTCCTGATGCTCGTCGGCCAGGAGGCTCGGATCATCACCGCCGGTGGCGAGACGGTCCGCTCTATGGATCTGTCGACGGTCTCCGGGGTGACCAGCAGCGCCCACCATGACGCCGAAGTGATGCCGAATGGCAACTGGCTCTTCTTGACCCAGGAGACCGTTGAGATGACCGTTCCCCCCTGGGAAGACCCGGTCGATGTCAAAGGCGATATCCTCATCGAGGTCGATGAGAGCGGAGCTGTGGTCTGGGAGTGGAGCAGCTTTGAGCAGCTGGACACCGATCGGTGGCCGACCGAGCTGTCGACGAGCATGAGCCGCGGCAACGCCGACTGGACCCATGCCAACGCGGTCTTCTATGACGAGACATCGGATCGGGTCCTGGTCTCTCTTCGGCATCAGGACTGGGTCATCGCCATCGACCATGACACCGGGCAGATCGCCTGGGCGCTGGGAGAGGACGGGGACTTCACCCTGGATCAGGACGGCGAGTGGTTCACCGCTCAGCACGCAGCCACGCTGATCGACGGCGAGGTCCTGCTGTATGACAACGGCAACGAGAAGGACGACCCCATCAGCCGCGCCGTAACCTATGCGATCGATGAGTCGAGCTGGACCGCCGAGCAGACCTGGTCATGGAGCGCCGAGCTGTACACCCAGAACCTGGGCGACGCCGATCGGCTGGACAACGGAAACGTCCTGGTCTGCGCGGGCGGGCGGCGGACCGACGCAGACGCCCGCATCGCAGAGGTGAACGCCGCGGGAGCGGTCGTCTGGGAGGTCCAGGTCGGCGACGAGCACTGGGTCTATCGCGCTGAACGGGTCGACTGGGTGCAGTGACGACCGAGCAGGCATCGTTGACTTCCACTCAAGGAGAGGGGTTCGGCTCATCAGGCCGATGACGCCATGTCACGACCCGCTCTCCGACCAGGAGATCCAGCTCTCCCGACGCATGGCGAACGATGCGATGGCAGGGCGACTGGTTCGCTTCCGCAAGGATCTGATCGCTGTTGAGAGACGGCCGCTTCGGGATCGACGTCACAAGATGGCACAACATCGGCGCCCCATCAATGGTGGCGTGAAAGACGAGACCCTGAACCATCTGCTCCCAGGGCGCGATCTGGATGGCGCAATCACTCGATGTGCCATCCGCGGAGCATCGCCACTGAAGCGGCAGGAACCGATCCATACGGTCCACGGTCAACCGCTCCCAGGCCCCACGCACCATGACGCCCGGATCGGATGCCACGATGACTTCATCGTCTTCGCTGAGGTGATCGGAGAGTTCGATCACCAGATCCGCCACGTCCAGCCCGTCGATGAGCCACTCTGCGTGCAGTTCGTTCTCAACCACATCTCCCCGGGGCAGCACCCGCCCTTCATCGAGGGATGGCAGGTGGCGAACCGCATCGAACCGGTCGATGTTGCGAACCGCATCCAGATCATCGCCGACCCGAACCGTGCTCCCAACCACCGCGATGTCGTCACCAAAACGCGCCATCCGGGCTGCGTCATCACAGAACCGTGCGCCGCTGGCGAGCCCAACCCCGAGCACGCCCAACACCCCAAACCCAACATGCGAAGAAGACTGTTGTTCCGACATACTCGCAGTGTAACAGACTCACATCCGCACCTCGGAGGATTCAGGCCCGCCGCCGATCATTCATAGATCGTTCGAATGTACCCAATGACATCCTGCACATCCTCTTCCGAAAGCTGAGACTGTGCCGGCATATAACCAAACCCATTCTGGATGACGCCAGCCAGCTCTTCATCACTCAACGACGGCGTCCGCGTGGGAAGCACATCGTTCGAACCATGGCAATACCCAGAACCACAGGTCAGATCGTGAATGGTTTGCCCATTCGTCAGATCCGTATCCGTATCCGTATCCGTATCCGTATCCGTATCCGTATCCGTGTCGGTGTCGGTGTCGGTGTCGGACTCTTCAACGCCGGAGTCATCGATGTTGCTGGCGTCGCATGCAGACAGGAAGAGGAACAGGCAGAGCAGAGAGATCGGTCGCATGTTGGCTCCGGGGAGGGTCAGACGGTGATGTTCATGGTGCCGACGATTTCGTCACCATCGTTCAGATCAGCGACGATTCGGGCGACATCGAACCAGGAATCATTTTCGTTGTATGGATCGTTGGCGAAGTACAGTTGTGTGGTCAGGCGCTCTTGTCCATTGACCCAGACTTTGAGGTGGATGTGTGCAGGGCGGTACTCGGCACCATTGAGGTAGCGTCCCGGGACGATGGTCTGGAACTGGTAGCGGCCATCGGCGTCAGTGGCGACCTGCCCGCGATATCGGTGCTCAATTGTGTCGTTGTCGTAGCCGCCTGCGGCGTCCGCGTGCCAGATCTCGACAACCGCGCCCTCCAACGGAGCGCAGGCTTCATCGGTGATCTGTCCATCGAAGGTCAATCGTTGAGCGTCCTCATTGTAGAGGTCCAGGTTCGATCGAATGGGAACGTCTTCACGGTAAAAAGGACCTTCGATGTCCTCATCGGTCAAGTCGCATTCATCTCCGACCGTGCCGCTATCGTCTGGTTCTTCAGTCTCATCGCTCTCATCGTCGAAGGCGTCGCCGGTATCGGTGAACGTCCCTGTGGATGGTTCTTCTCCAGGGACACATCCCACCAGCAGCGTTGCGGTCAGTCCTTTCAGGATCACCCGTCGTGTGGTCATGGCTTTGCTCCAGGCAGCAGGCACACCTCAAGGTATCCAACCGGTCGCAATCGTGTATACGCTTCTTTCGGATGGGATTGTCCGCGCCTTCCGAACGGATTATATTTAACTTCAATCTTTATATATATGAAAAATATCAGCTGGTGAGGTGGATGTACGTCTTGTCACTGTGACGCCAGTCCAGACGAAGCAGGCCAACGCTCTACTCATCGGTCGGCACGCCATTGATCAAAAAATGTTCACGAAGCAGGCCTTCTTTTTGGAACCCAATTCGCTGTAGAATTCCATATGAAGCCATATTTTCGGATGCGACCATGGCCGTGAGCTTCTGCATGATGACGCCTACCGGCTCTCCACCGTCCTGGAGGCCGGCCACCGTCGGCGTGCGCCGGCTGCGATGGATTCAGAAGGCGACGGCTTCCAGGTTTACTGAGGGGATGAATCCGGATCCGTCGCGTTCGAAGACGTCATCCGCATCGTCGCTGATGTAACCGTCGAGGACGATGCTGGCGCCCAGGTTGAATCCGGGGGCAAGCGGCTTGAGCCACCCGATGGCCGCTGAGCCCCCTGCGCCGCTGCTGCCCGCCCCTGCGGAGAGGTGCTGGACATAGGTTCCGCCCACGCCCACCCGAACAAACAGGTCACCTGGCAGCATCGGTTGAACGAACAGCTGGACGACCGGCCCGATCAGGGCACCGTCATCTTCGAACGAGGTGGCTTGCAGCTGGGCGTCATCGGTGTAGCGACCGGCGCCAATGACGCCGCCAAACTCAATGCCCACGATCACCCCCCGGGCGATGGTGCCGCCGAACTGCATCCGCGTCCGTACCACGCCGCCGCGCCAGGTCTCGGTGCCCTGCGCGGTGCCATCGAGGCGCGTGTAGTCCTCTTCAGCGAAGAAGTAGCCGGCCCCCACGGCACCGCTCAGGTACGCTCCCCGACGCTCCCGCAGCGGCTTCGGCTCCTGGGCCGGGGCCGCTGTGCTCCAGAGCATGCCGCATCCGACGACCCACACCCATCCACCTCTCCGCATCATCTCCCCACCTGCCTGCGCTCTGGGTGACAGGGTACCAGGAACACCGCATCCATTCTGCGACGTTGGTTACATGGGAGGACATGGATATCCGAGTCGAGGCGTTGCGTCGTCTGCTCAACAACAGAGACACCACCATCCAGGAGCAGGGGTTTGAGTTGCTCCTCGCATCCGACGATCCCGAATTGTTCTCTCACCTTCTCGCCACGTTTACGTTGGATGCGTCCGGCCACCTGTACGATGTCCGCGGTGAGGGCGGCAACTATCCTATCCGTGTTCTCCTCAACGCCCCTCCAGGGACGGTGCTCCCTCGCGCTCTGAAAAGGGCGAGCCTCAGGCTCAGGGTCCGCTGGCCGCTATCACCGAAGGAGGTGTCCGCGCTGATGGCCCTCCCAAATTTGACGACCCTGACCGTCCGCGCGAGCGCGTTGACGGTGTTGAATGGGCTTGAGGGCCTCACCAATCTGCGCACCCTGCACCTGGCACAGACTGTCGCCGTACGTCTCTCCCCGACCGGGGTCGGACGGATGAACCGGCTCCACACCCTGGAGTGCCGAATCCTTCCATTGGGGATTGAGCGCCTGTACAGATTAAAGAAGCTAATTATGAAAGGTGCGGTCGGGAACCTGACACCGTTGGCTTCGCTCCCCAGGCTGGAGACGCTGGAGATACATCACCGGGGAGCTAACCAATCGTTCGCTGACCTGAAGGAAACGCACAGCCTGCGCAGGCTCACCATCCGCGAGAGCCGTTTGACACAGTTGCCCGCTTCCATCCTCAGCCTGACGATGCTCGAAGCGCTTGATCTGGAGGGAAATCGGCTGACCGCGCTGCCCCCGGAGATCGGAACGTTACAGGCGCTGCAGACACTGTCGCTCGATCGCAACCCGCTCGAATCCCTGCCAGACACCATCGGCGCGTTGACCGGACTGGAGCGCTTCTCTGCCGAGTTTACACAGCTAAGAGCCCTCCCGAACAGCATCGGGCAGCTGAAGGCCATGCGGGTGCTTCGGCTGGGACACAATCGCCTGCAGACGCTGCCAAAGACCATCATCGGTTTGGAATGTCTGGAAGCCCTCTTCTTATCTGACAATGATCTGCGAACCCTTCCATTTGGCAACGTATCACCAACGCTGCGGATTCTCCATCTCAACGAAAATCGCTTTGATCACATCCCGCTCACTTTGTTGATGTCACCGCTGCGCGAGCTCCGGATGGCCAACAATCGCATCTCATCGCTTGCTAAAATACACACTCTGAATACGACGCTTCGCCGACTGGATCTCAGCGGAAACCGTCTTCGGAATGTCCCGGAATGGATCCGATGCTTTGTGGGGCTGCATACCCTGAACCTGAAAGGCAACCGGCTCTCAAGGCTCCCAGACACGATCGGCGAATTGCAGAACCTCCGCAGCCTGAACCTGAGCAACACCCCGATCCGGATGTTTCCGTCCAGCCTGAGGAAGCTCCCGTTACAGTTCCTGAGCCTCAGCGGCGTGCTCTACGGTGAAGTTCCGGACTTTATCAAGGACCTCTCGACGCTTCGACAGCTGGAGCTGCGTGGCTGTGGCCTGCGAACGGCTCCCCGGGAGCTGGCCCGGCTGGTCAACCTCCAACAGCTCGATCTCCGAGACAACCCGCTCGATCCAGACACCACGCGCCAACAACTGGCTGCGTGGCTGCCCCATACAATCGTTCGGTTGTAAAAATCAATAAAAGCGTGGTTTACCGTACCCTTACGATATGGAGATACGCCGTCTTCTGGTCTGGAACACGATCAGCTCATTCGCCGGAACCGCGCCCGCAGGTCAGGATGCAGGTGCGGTGCGTTGGCCAGCAGCCGCGCATTGTCAGGTTGAATCCAGGTCCCCTCCACCTGAAAATCAAGCAACCGAGAGAGCATGCTGGATGTTGAGAGCGTCTCCAAGACGGCCTTCTCTTCGGGTTCCCATGCATTCTTCAGCCGTAGAACCCGAACATAGGCGAGCGACTTCAACGCCGGCGCGCGGAGCCATGCGTTCAGCATCATCATGTTCAGCGACGCGGAAGGCACCTGGAGGGTATGCAGGGAAGAGAGCCGTTCATCCTTCGCCAGCGCCTGAACGGCCTCGCTGCTCATGTTGCCGTTGAGGTTCAGGGTCTCCAACCCCGCGATCGCGGGCCCCGCCATCAGCGCCTCCACGCGGCCGTCTTTGAGGTAGCCGGCGTTGAGCGAGAGGTGCTTGACCTTTGCCAGGTGAGGAGACGACAGCCATCCCCCCGCAAACATGCCGCGATCCCCCCTGACCGACAGGGTCTCGACCGATCCCAGCACCGCAGAGGCCCGTCCGGGCGGATAACTCCCGACCTCACCGACGCCGCCCAGCTGAAGGTCGAGGACGCGCAGCGAACGCAGCGGGCTGTCCATCAATGCGTTCCAGAACCGCTGCGAGTATACCGCCACCTGCATCTCGCGGAGGCTCTGCAACGCGGGCGCATCGAACATCCCGTCCAGGGGGTGCCCCTGCCAGCCCTCCAGACACAGCCGGAGCCGCTCCAACCGCAGCCCATCCGTCTGGAGGAAGCGTCGAAATCCCCCTGGGGAGAGCTGTTCGTTGGTCACCCCATCCAGGCCGGTCAACGTCTTCCCCCGCGGGCTGGCGGCCAGCTCGTCCAGGAACGCATCGTCGAACAGATATCCAGCGTGGCACAGGACCCGCAGGTTGGGGAGCCCCTCTCCATTCATCCAGGTCCGAAGGATCATCCTTGCTTTTTCTGCCTGACCACTGAGCGCCCAGGTGTGCACACCCGATAGCGAGGTGGACCGCGCGATGTGTTGGCCGGCCGCGGGCTCGATGACCGGGCCGAACAGCTCCGTCAACCCGGTGAAGCCCGCATCGGTGAGGTGCCTCGCGCCGTCCTCGGTCCAGTATGCCGAGAGGGCCGTCAGCTCCGGCCATGCCCCTTGAACCCACTCGGCGGCCTTCGCCGAGAGCGGAAAACAAAGGATGAGCCGACGAACCGAGAGGTCTGGCGTCTGGGTGGCTTCGCGCAGCTCCGCTTCGGTCTTCACCGTCATGGTGCGGATCAGCGGCCACAGCGGTCGCCCCCGGCGCTGCGGCGCGCGCAGCGCGTCCGGCCACGCCGACAGGCCCGCGATGGCTGTGTTGATGGCATCGTCGCGGCTGGATCTGGGCCAGCCCTTCAACAACTTGACCAGCAGCATCCACCGCCGCGCGTCTGGCAACGTGTCCGAGAGCAAGCGTCGTAACTCCCAAAACCGATCTCGTTTCATATGGGCACGCGAAACCGTTTCTCAAAAGCAGGTTGTTTGTGTTCCATTGACTGGTTCCATCTGGTGGCTATGGTGTCAGCGAACGACACCGATAGACATCGTGGGGGCCTTGTAAGCCATGACAGAATCGGGATTGGGCACACATAACACCGACACAGAAGGTGACGTGCCCCGCTGCTCGCACGGGTTTGATCGGCATCACTATATGGTCTCCCCGCTGCCAGAGTACACGACGTGGGCAGCCTTCTGGGTGACGGTGATGGGGGTCAGCGCCACCCCGATCCGGATCCGATTTCAGTGCCGGTTGTGCAAGGAAATCTTCGATATGACCGAAGATCCCGAAGAGCTGAAGAGCCTCCTGTAGCCTCACTGCATCGGGCCTCATCGGCTGGACGTCGCACGTCGCACGTCGCACGCCGTACGGACAGCCAGGAGCGGCGTTACAACCCCAGGGGCTCTCTTTACGAGAAGAACGTGAACCCTCGCATACTCCTCCTCGCCCTCGGTAACTTCTCGGTCGGTACGGGCATGTATGCATTTCTGGGCGTCCTGGGCGCGCTCGCGACCGATCTGACGGTGCCGGTCGGGCGGGCAGGCCAGCTTGCGACCGCCTTCGCGATCACCTTCGCCCTCACCGCGCCGATGCTCGTGCCTGCCACACGGCGGCTTGGGGCGAAGAACGTGCTGTTGGCGTCGCTGCTGGGGTTTGGGTTGTTGAACCTGCTCGGCGGTCTGGCGCCGCGCTTTTCGCTGTTGTTCTCGACGCGCATCGTCGGGGCGATCTGCGCATCGGTCTTCGCGCCGGTCGCTGGCGCGGTGGCGACGACGATGGTGGCGCCAGAAGATCGGGGCAAGGCCCTGGCAGCGGTGGTATCGGGGATGGTCATCGCCTTCGCGGCGGGCATCCCGCTGGGCACGTTTTTGGGCGGCGCGTTCGGCTGGCGGGCCACCTTTGTCTTCGCGGCGGTCTGCAACGTCATCGGCGCCATCGCGATCGGTGCAGGCATCCCCGCAACGGGCGCCCCGCCGCCCCAGAAGGCCTCGTTCGCGTTCCTGCGCCGTTGGGCGGTGCTCTCGAACCTGGTGATGGTGATGATCGCCTTCGCCGGCGTATTTATGACCATCAGCTACGTCGGCCCGCTGCTGGGGGCGCTGACGGGCTTCCGCGAGAGCGGCATCGGCGCGCTGCAGATCTCCGTGGGCTTCGGCGGCGCGCTGGGCACGGTCGCCGGTGGCCTGCTCGCCGACCGACGTCCGACCGCCAGCACCCTCGCCGCCGCCTTCGCGCTCTGCGCCCTGAGCTTCCTGCCCTTCTCTGTGATCCCCACAGTGACCACGGCGGGCTCGACGCTGAGCATCCTGGGCTGCGCCGGGGCGTTGTTCTTCGGCAGCACCGCAGCGTTCTCGCTGGTGCCCATCTTACAGTTCCGGGTCGTCCGGGAGGCCCAGCACGAAGCACCGACCGCCCTGGCCTTCTACTTCGCCTTCTTCTACTTCGGCCAGGGCGTGGGCGCGGCCATCGGCGGGATCGTGGTGGAGGCGAGCGGGCTGGAGGGCCTGGGCACCGCCAGCGCGATCTGTATGGCCATCGGCGCACTCGGCGCCGCCACCCTCGCCCCCGATCGGGCGCCGTCCCCAGCCGATGTGAACGTCAGCCCGGGAGCGGCGCACCGCTGAGAGCGGTCTTCGACACCGGAGCGCCGACGGCATCGTTCTGAACCGTTCCGGTTCACCGCGTACGGAGCCGAAGCCCGACCCAGCAGATGACGAGGACTCCGGGCTAGCCCTTGAGCACGATGCGAATGCCTGTGATGGCGCTACTCGGACGCTTCGGGCGTCTCACAGGTCCCTGCGTCATCGCCATCGGGCACATCACACGCCAGCCCCTCTTCACAGTCGTCGTCCACGTCACAGGCGTCGCCCTCAGCGCCCGGCGCACATCCGATCACCAAGGACAACCCTACTCCGATCAGGATCGCTCTGAACATCATGTCTACTCACCTACGGTTCACGTTCTGACTACGTTGTCCGGGCCAATCCCGGCACAGCCACATCGCCTGTAGCTACCTGAGACAGTGCCGCCTCCCGGCTCAACGGATCAGATTTTCTACGCTCTCGTGAACGGCGGCCCGTTTCCCCGACGGCTCAGCGTTGAAACGCGCCCGTGCGGAACCAGTTGAGGAGGAGGTCGATGGCGTACTCGGCCTCTGCGGTCGAGGTCCCGCGATCGGTGAGGCTGGCCTCACCCAGGGTTTCGATGAGCCAATCGTAGAGTTCGGGCTCCTGTTCGGCGATGATCGAGCCATAGCCGGCCAGCGTCCACTGGCTGAAGTACGTGAACAGCTCGTGCTCATTGGCGCCGGGGGCGACCACGCCGTCTGGAGCGAGCATCGCATTCCGCAGCGCCAGGGCCTCCGCGCGCACAGAGGGCTCCAGATCCCAGAGGATCAGGTGCAACAGCTCATGGCCGATCCCGAGATCCCACCGCTCCACCGAGTCATGGCGAATGGCGAGGGTCGGCGCGTAGCCTGCACCATCGAGTCCCCAGTACATCGCCAGCCCCTCGATCTGCGCCCAGTCCAGCCCCGCGTAGATTGGCCCGTCGAGATCGGGAAGCTGGGCCAGCGTCGCGCCAGGAGACGAGACCAGGATCGTGGTGTCTGCAAGCACCGGTGCGAATGAGGGCGCTGCGCTCAGGTTGAGGAGCGCCTGTTCAATCTGCTGAACCACCAGCGGCTCGGCGTCGGGGTACACCTCGATGGTCGCGCCGGTGAGCGAGGCGCACACCCGCCGTCCATCTCTCCCCGCCTCGACCAGGACCGGCAGAGCCCCACAGCGCCCATCCATCTCTTCGTCCTGGCCGGTGTCTGCGATGTCAACCGGAGCATCACGGCTGGATGGATGGGTCGCACATCCAATTGTGAGGCAGAGAACCATCGCGCGCATCGTCCCTCCTGCCTTCCGTTCTAAAGTGCGGTGAAGCCTTTGGGAGGTTTCGTTAACCGGTCGCACCCCTGGAACCGGGCCGGGTCGTGTGCTTCGAAGAAGATTTTGCGTTCAGGGGGTGCCTGCGTTGGCGGCGGACCATCGATGGGGGTGATGGATCGATTCAGAGAGCATGTGGAGTCGTTGCATGAACGGCGCCTGGGGTTGGATCTCAAAGTCCGAGATGAGCGCGCAGACCTCTGCATGGAGACGACGTGCGATCACCGGATCGTTTCCCAGCACCGCGACTTCGATATGGTCGAGATGTACACCGGCAAGGGTCAAGCGCTTTCCAGCAGCCGCCAACACGCTGTTGTCTTTGAAGCATGCGTAGGCTTCGGGAAATTGGCCACGGTACGCGAACAACAATCCACGGCGACTGTTCAACACGCCGACCATGGCAGGCAGATCCTGGATCTGTTGGTCATGGATTCGGAGATCCGCCGCTGCGGCGTCCAAGGCCCCTTGCCGAAGCCACAGCAGGCTCCGCGCGATCCGGATCATCAACGTATAAAGCGGCCTGGCCATCGTCATCGCCGCAGCGAAGTGCGCATGCGCGGCGGAAAAATTGTTGGCTGCGGTCTCCAGCAGCCCGAGCTGGCTGAGCGCTTTGGCCTGTAGGTTGTGGGCGTCGAGCGCCCGACACAGATCGATCGCGTCCTTGAGCAGCGCCCGCCCCGGGTCAACGGATCCGTTCATCCATGAGAGCTGACCGAGGAGGTTGAGGTGCAGGGGTTCGGTCTGGCGCGCGCCGAGCTTTCGGTTCTCGCTCAGGGCGTCACGCACCACCGTCATCGCCGAATCGAGCCGCCCCTGGTTTCGGTACAGGCCGCCCAGGGTCTCCAGGTGAAAGGTGCTTCCCAACCGATCCCCGATATGATGGCGGAGCGCGATCGCCTCCTGCAATCGGGCTTCTGCCCGGGGGTCACCGCGATCACAGTATAACCCGCCCAGGTTTCCGATGATGTCGGCGTGAATTATCGGAGCGTGTGTGGATGAAGAGCTTCGCAGCCCCTGCAGGTACAGCGCCTCGGCCTGATCCCGATCCCCTCGCTCGTCAGCGATATTCCCCAGCACACACAAACCCTGGCTCACCTGCGCCTTCGCGTCCAGTGCCCGCGCCTGCGCGATGGCATCGTGAAGGAGAGGGACCGCGATGTGCGGGTCCTGCATACGCCACCGCAGCAGGCCGGTGAACAACGTGTTGAGCATGCGCAGGTGCGGATCGGGGGCGGGTTGGGTGTCCAACAGCTGCCCGGCCCGGCGCAGAAGATCTGTCGCCGACGAGAGATCTTCATGACTGGAGCGCAGCCCGGCCAGGCTGATGAGCAACTGCACCCGTTGCGCCACCTTCAGCGCTGTCGCGGCGAGGGTCGCCTCCAACAGGGCGATCCCCTCTATCAGCGGTCCCTGCCTGCCGTACCCCCACGCCGCCGCGAGCGCACAGCTCACCGCGACGGCATGATCGCCACGGGCGACGGCGCGCTGGTGGGCGGTGACGAGGTTGCGCCACTCTTCGACCTTGATCCTCGCGTCACGCTCGACCCGCTTGAGGTCGCCATAGCGAGAATAGAACGCACCATGCCGCTGCTCGATCGGTGTCGGATCGACCAGCTTTCCAGCCGCAAAGGCGTGGGTCTGAGAGAGCATCTGCAGCCGAGGGGTGCCGGTCCACCGCCCCTCAGTGACGGTGAGCAGGCTCTGCTCGATGAGTGAGATCAGAATCTCATCAACGGGCTGATCCGATCGAAGGTCCAGGACAGCCGCTGCCGCCTCGAAGGTGAAGCCATCTTCGAAGACCGTGCACTGTGCGAGCGCTTGTTGCTGATCCGTGCGCAACAACTCCCACGACCACTGCAGCGTGTCGTGTATGGTCCGGTGCCGGGGGTCGCGCCCGGGTTGGGGCATAGACAGCCGTGAGCCGGAAGCGAGACGCTGATGGAGCCCCGCGACGGTCAGGCTTCGGGTGTAGGGCGCGGCCAGCTCGATGGCCAGGGGGAGTCGATCGAGGTGCTCGACGATCTCCTCAACGGCGCCAGCGTCATCGCCCCTCAGGCCGGCGCGATCACCGAACAGCGCCATGGCATCTGCCGTGGGCATCGGTGCGATGGCGATGTGCATCTCTCCAGCGAGGCGCAACGGTGCGCGGCTGGTGACCACAAACACCACCTCAGGCGCCCGATCCAACCACCGCCCCACCGTCTGCGCAGCGGCGGGGATCAGTTGCTCAAAGTTATCCAGAAGAAGGAGCGTTCTTCCCCGCCCAGCCAACGCATCGCCGAGCTGATTGACCGGTGTGTCTGTTAACGAGACGCCCAACGTTCGCGCCAACGCGACACACAAGGCGTTGGTCGATCGCACGTCGATGAGCGAACACACCCACCGCCCCCCGGGCCACCGGGGGGCCGGCTGCGCGCGCAGGCCCTCCAGCGCCAGCCGCGTCTTGCCGACGCCGCCGAAGCCACAGAGGGTGATGAGCCGGCGCCCGGCGTCGAACGCGTCCCGCAGCGTCGCGCGCTCGGCATCACGCCCGACGAACCGATCCCGGCTGGCGGGGAGATTGTGCGCCTGCACCCCGGGATGTGGTGCCGCGGGCGGGTGTGACTCCAGCGGAGCCTCGAAGCGGTAGCCACGGCGTGGCACGGTTCGCCACCACCCTTTGTACTCACCCAACACCTTCCGCGTCTTGTAGACAAGCTGGCTCAGCGAGCTGTCTGTGACATGTACGTTCGGCCACAACAGCGTCAGAAGCTGCTCTCGGGTCAACAACCGGCCCGGGTTACGCGCACCATGCGCGAGCAGGTCCACGATCAGGGGTTGGGCAGCCACTTCCTCGCCATCTCGGAACACGCGCTTCTCTGCGAGCTCAAGGCGAAAGGGTCCAAACGTTACGATTTCGGCCATCACACTCCCAATGTCGCAGTCTTCTCGGGCACGCCCGAGACCGGAACCTATCGTATCCAGGACCACAAGCGATGCGAAGCCGACATGTCCATCCGTGGCGGTTGGGCTCATCACATGGCTCCTCCTGTTCGACGCACGCGCGCTGCCGCCTGCCCGGCTCCGCCGTTTGAGTCCGAAGATACGGAGCCCGAGATCGAAGGCATGAAGAGCAAGGCGGAGAGCAGCCGATGCAACCCGATGCAACTCTGCGCAATCGACGACGTGTAAGACAATTTATATAGTTTCTTCTGTAAAGAGGTCATTCTCCTTTGAAGAGAGCAGGTTTGCCACCTCGATGGCGACTGGCTCATCGGCGTGGAGCGGTGTCTTCAGTCTGAAAATCCGCATCGGAGGTTTCGATGGCAGACGATGTTCAAGAAATCCAGAATGTTTCATACGCCCTGGATGAATTGGCCTTGCATCAACGCGCATGGTTCTGGCTGTGTCCACAGCGAGATGCCGGGCATGCGCGACTGGTCATCACATCGATGGAGAGCGATCCCAACATGCTCAAGCTCCAACGTCAGGTCGGCGGTGTCCGACCTCCGGAGAACGGGCAGATTTTTATGGGGATGCTCGGAGTGGATCATCAAGGCCGGTTGAACCTGGCTGCCCCGAACCTCTCTGAAGAGAGCTTGATGGCCGTCGCAGATTGGACGCGACGACATCATGAACGCTTCCCCGGGCTCGCTCGGCTGCGCGGGCTGACGATGCGAGACACCCAACCCGATGGTACGGTCCGCGCGCTGTATGATTCACCGGCGGCCTGGGCAGATGTTCCCGAGCGACCCGCACCGGGCAGCGTCCCCTATGGGGCCCGGCAGCTGGCAGACATGGAAGAGGAAGGCGCAGCCTGGTTCTGGCTGACCGGCAATGGCCCGGGCGGTCAGCCAGCGATGGTCATCACCGACTGTGCAACCGATCCCAACGGCGAGCAGTTCCAGGCGCGCACCCGGTGGCTCCGCTCTCCGGGCGACGTCGACACCGTCAGCGGCATCGCGACGGTTCGATGGGACGGGCGACGGCACCTCAACCTCAACATCGATGACCTTGAGCGCGCGACCGCTCTGGTTCAGCGCACCCTCCGCGGACAACCCGGCCTCGATGAGTTGCACATTGTGCAGCTTCGTGATGGCAAACCCATCCGCGTCCAGCCCATCACGCTTCAACCACACAGCCCTGATCTGCGCATACAGAACCAGGTGTTGGCCGATCTGGACGAAGCCCACCCGGTCTGGTTCTGGTTTACGGACCGCGATCGTGAACACCGACCGCTCCTGTTGCTGAACCCAGATCGGAACGCGCTCAAAGCAGCGGCGATGGAGCGCACAGGAGAACGATCCGGAATTCGAGGTCGGATGGTCTTAACGTCAAAGGGCTACATCGATATTCAGCTGCGAACCATGTCCAAGCCGCTTCTCACCCAGCTCGCGGCCTGGGCCAGCGCCCACGTTTCGCGCTGGCCCGCGCTCCGGCGGCTCGCAGGAAGCCGGATCACAGTTCGCGATAAGCAAGGGAAAATGGTGGATCGTTACAAAAACGATGACGCCTGGAGCAGCCTGAAAGAAGGCTGAGCTTCCCCAACCCCATCCGCTCTGGAGATGAGATGAGCAAAGAACTGGATCAAGCACTCAGCCAATCGGCCGGGGCCCTCAGGAAGATCAAAGCTGCAAAGGGAAAGCTACAGGGAAACTTCTACTTTGCAGGAAACAAGAATGATTCTGCGTTGGTGGTCACCCTGGCGTCCAAGGATCCGAAAGGGGCGAAAGCCCTCAAGATGGGCAAGCCGTTCCGAAAGACCCTCAAGAGCCCGAGGTTCGCTCGTGGGCTCGTCAAGTTCTCAAGTGCCAAAGTAATCTTTGAGCTACACAAAGGGTCTGCCAGCGCCAGCTTTATCGCCAAGAGCTTCAAGAACAGCCTCTCCAAGATGGATGGCCTCTCGTTGCTTCGCGCAGCCGTGGTCAAGACACCGGATCAGGAAGGGACAGCGGTTGAACAAGACGCCCCCGATGAGGCCATCCAGCTGACTCCTGAAGAAGAGGCAGAGCTCAACCAGCTTGTCGAAGAGCAGGCGAACCTCCCGGATCTGGGCGAGCAGATCGCAGCGTTCCTCTCAGAGGAGGCCTTTCAGGCGGAGCTTGAGGAGCACCAGCAGCGAGAAGAGCAGATCAGCGCGCATCTCACAACGTTGAAGGCCCAGGATCCACGGGACATGAACAAGATCCGCCAGGCGCGGGTGGAGCTGGCGAAGCTGTTCTCGAACACCGAGCTGGCGCTGCCGGGGCCCTCGGGGACCATCACCGAAGAGGCCCAGGATCTCCTCAACGGAGCGTTGGAGAACCTCCGGAAGGTGCTCACCGCCCAGGCGCAGGCCTCCATCCACAAGATCGAAGCCATCTACAAAGAGGTCATCGCGAATGACACTCCCAGCTGGCGAACCGACAACAAAGCAGCCCTCACCACAGAACTCCAGACCGAGCAGGCCGCGCTCCGCAAGACGCAGAGCGATCTGGCCGCGCTGGCGACGAGCTGACCCCATAAAAATGGAGAAGAGATGTCTGTTGTGATTGATCCCCTCATTGTCGCCGCGGTGAAGCTTGGCGATGACACCCTCAAGATCCTGAACGAGGAGCTGGCGGTCTCCGACGCTGCGGAGGCGATGCAAGAGGTGCTTCTGCAGGAGCGTGAACATGCCGAGCGAGAGCGTACGGCGCTGGAGGCCCGGCTCAAAGCGTATCAGGAGATGCGCGCGAAGGGCCTCAGAGATCTGGGCAGCTACACCCAGTCTCTGTTGGACAACCCAGAGAAGAGCGAGGAACAGAAACAGTTCGCCTTCGAAGCCGCGAACTTCATTGAAGAGATCCGCTATCAGGAGCAGCGCCTCGAAGAAGCTGCCAAGATGGCTCGCCAGAACGAACACGCCATCCAGGTCGCCAACGACGCTTCACTGATCGAGTCATGGAATGAACAGACCCGAGACGACCTCTCGACCCTTGAAGAAGAAGGGGTCACGCTCCACCGCGCGGCACAAGCCGCGCAGGACGAATACGATGCGTCGCAGCGGGATACCTTCGAACAACAGCAGCAGCTCAAGGAGCATCAAGAGCTCCTTCAGGCGCAGAAGGCCGCGCTTGACCGCCTTGACACCGTCAACATCCCCGAAGCGCAGGCGAATGTAGAAAAATACACCCAGAAGTTGCAGCGCGGCGAAGCAGAGCTTGAGAAATTGCTCAGCAAGTTTCACGACTATCCCAACCTGGGCAAAATCCGCAAACTGTTTGCCAGAGCCTCGAAGGTGAAAGACACCGACATCCAGCAGCTTGCAGAGATCAACCGGGCGCTCCATGATGAATTGAATCTCGCGCTCCAGAAGCACCGCGAAGCGCTCGACAGCCGCGATGAGCTGGAGCAACAGATTCAGCAGCTGGAAGAGACGATCTCACAGGAAGAGGACGCGCTGTGGGCTCAGAATGGAGACTTGACGCAGGCTACCCTTGAGACCGCCCGTTGTGCACAGCAGGACGCCGAGAAGCAAGAAGAGATCGAAGAACAACGACTGTCTGGCTACGAAGAGCAAAAGAACGTCGTCATGGAGACGCTGCTCGCCAAGACGACCGATGAGCTGCGGACGTTGTATACCAACGGCGTCACGGCGCTCGATACCGCACGAGAACAGCTCGAAGCCGATCTGGCCGCGCGCGATCGGATGGCCGAGCGTCGGGCGACCCTTCAACAGGGCGTCGACACCGATGGCATCTCTTCAGATCGGATGGCCGAAGTCCTGGAGGTTGAGGAGCAGCTCACGGCGATCGATGGTGCGATCACGACGAGCCGGCGAGATGCTGAGAAGCGGGCTTCCGATCTCCGCCACGCGCTCGAGCAGCTGATCGAGAATGCAGAATCGAGCGATGACGACGCGTTGAAAAATGCATCGGCATACCTCAAGAATACGCAAGCCGCCATCAAGCGTGCCGAGGAGACCCTCAAGCTTGCGAAGCAGGACCGGGAGTCTGCCGGTGTTGACCTGGCGCTCGCAGAGCAGCAACGCGAGCGCCGCGAGATTTTAGAGTCTGACCGAGAAAACCAGGCAGAGAACCTGACGACCGTTGCAGCCCTTCAGGGTCTCCACCCCCGAGATGATAAGGAGCAGATCGATTCCCTTCGGAAGGATCCGAAGATTCAAGCGACGTTTATTACGCTGAATGAACGGTATGAGAAGCTTAAGCAGGCCGGCGCCAGCATGGAGGAGCTGGAAGCGTATTGGAAGCCCTACCCCGAGAGTCTGTGGCCGCCACGGTTCGATGAAGAGTTGAAGAACTGGTACAAGATGAAGGACCAGCTTCAGCAAGAGATCCGTGAAGAGCAAACCAATGCGGAGCGCGCCCAGGAAGCATTGCTGAATCTGACCGGGGATGTCATGGGGATCGCGGGCCTCGCAGCAGATGCCGCGAGCATCGCGGGCCTGGCAGCCGGCACGCCAAAGTTCGACAGCTTCGTCTCTGGGATAGAGATGGCGCTCACTTCGTTCGCGATGGCACAGACCGCCACAGAGATCGCGATGGAGAACAATGAAGCCGTCGACCCGGTCGACCAACAGCTGAACGATCTGAAGCTTCAAAAGGCGCTTCAGGAGCTCGTGAAGTCGGGCATAGATATCGGCACAGCGCTCGTCCCCATCCTCAACCAGCTCGGGAAGTTCATCGAGTTCTCCGAGCATGTCAAGGAGGCGGCCCAACGCACACAGGCGGCCTCCGGAGACCAGGAGCTGGCCAAGGAGGCTGCCAGAAGCGGCAATTCGTTGGAGGGGGCCTTCAAGCAATCCCGAGACCAGGAGTCGAAGCGGGCCAAAGAAGAGACGGCCCTGGCCACGGCGTCGGCATTGGAGATGAGCGGCGAGCTGGCCATGCAGATCGGCGTCCTGCTCGCCGCCGCAGACCATGGCGCGACCGAAGCGGTGGGCATCTCGTTGGTCGTCACCGGGAAGACAGTCCGTTACGGCACCAACATCGTCGTCAAGGTCGAGAGCTGGGCGCACGCCGCGAAGTGTAAAGATCTGCTCAAGCGCGCGCAGGGCGGCGATGAGCAGGCACAGATCGAGATCTTCCGTCACAGCGCCCTGTATGCGAAGGGCATCATCGCCATCATGGCCCGGGAGAAGGATCCGCTCGCGCTCTCATACATCCAAAGCCGAAACCTCACCGAGGACATGATCGACCAGAGCAGCCCGGAGATCATTCGGAAGTATCTGCGGTATGTCGCAGATGAAGAGGACGATGCGCTCACCTTCACCGAGTCGATCAAGCGTCCGATCGACGATATCGTCACGCTCTCCTCTCTTGGGGTGAAGGCTGTGAAGGCGGGCTATCAGAAGCTGGAGGCCGCGTTCCAGGGCGATGCAGCGTTATACGAGTGGGACAAGATCGGCGACCTCCCCCCACCCATCTCGCAGATCAATGTTGCAATTGATGCAATCCATGGCTTCCAGTCCGATATCCAGAAGCTTGAGGCCGGGACCGATGAGTATGAGCGATGCTCTGCTCTCATCGAGGAGTACCGAGACAAGCTGCAGCAGATCCGTGTCGACGTTCAACATTCGGTGACCGAACTCAACAACATGCGCCGGTACCTGGAGAGGATGAGAACCGAAAGCGAACGGATCAGAAACGAAACCCCCGTCCCCGATGGAGAAGCGCCCAGCCCTGAGGTACAGCGCGCCATGAAGAACATCGCGCTTATCGACAAGAACCTTCCGATGGTCGATGCAGAGATCAAGAAGTACTGGAGCTTCCTGGACGTCCTGGCTCAGGTGTGAACGCCGATCCGTTGGAATCGGACACCTTACAAATGGAGCGCCTGTCCTAATGGACGGTCGATGCCCGTCCGCTTGTGAGCAGTGAAGGCTTCCCACCCTCAACGCTCACTCGCCGAGAACCAGTCCATGCCCAAGTCTACGCGCCTCCTGTTTGGAGGCTTGCTCTCGATCGGGTTGTTCAGCCTGATGACGTCTTCACCGCTCGCTCCGCAGGAAGACGCCTCCGCCCCAGATACGACCCGCCATACCGATTTGTCCTCAGGGCCCGGATCCATCGCAGCCGTTCCGATCTCCCCTGTCCCCTTCACCGGCGATCGCGGTGTTTCTGTCTCCTCGTCGACGATCCAGGTGATGCAAACGGTTCAGCAGGCCTGGATCGCGGATCAAGCGCTCATCCGCCCCACAGACGCTGCGTCGTTGGAGCGCATCCTGGCCACGTGGCCGGTCGATCTGATCCGTGACAGCCAGCACAGCGGCCTGGCGGTCGTCACCGTGCCGGATGGGCTGGAAGCGTCCGAGTTCATCGATGCGTTGGGCCTTGAAGGCCTTATCGCTGAGGGCGCGATGCATGGCCGCATCGTCGGCGCGAGCGCGGAGCGCTCGCTCGTCGACATGCAGTGGCACCTCGGCACCGCGGATGTACGCAGTGATACCGGAGATGACGCGCTGGAGCGTCTGAACCACTACACCGTCGCCGTCCTCGACACCGGCGTCGCCTATCAGGATGACGGGCGGTATCGGGCAGCCCCGTCCCTGCTCGGGTCCACCATCGTGGCGCCCCATGACTTCGTCAACGGCGATGGTCAAGCCTATGATGACCATCAACATGGCACCCACATCGCCAGCGTGATCGCCTCCAACGGATCGGTTCAGGGCGTCGCGCCAGGCGTGAGCCTGATGCCGTTGAAGGTCCTCGATGAGAACAACTCCGGCTACGAGATCGATCTCATCGAGGCCATCTACCACGCCGTCGACAACGGCGCGGACGTCATCAACATGAGCCTGTCGTTCGGCCTGAAGTATGTCCCCAGCGCGGCGCTGCTCGATGCCCTCGACTACGCCGACAAGGCAGGCGTCATCATGGTCGCAGCATCCGGCAACGACGGCGCGAAGAAGGTCGCATGGCCCGCCAGAAGCCCAATGGTCATCGCCGTTGGTGGGCGATGTGATGTCACACTGAAAGACCACAATGGCCAGACCTGGGACGTCACGTCCGAGGCAACCTACGCAAACACGGGCCCAGCGTTGGACCTGACCGCACCCTCAGGGTGCCTGGACCAGGACCTCAACAGCGACGGCCGGCCAGATGGCATCATCGCAGAGAGCATCTCTCTTCAACGCCCCGAGCAGATCGGCTACTGGGCCTATGCCGGCACGAGCCAGGCCGCCGCGATGGTCTCTGGAACCGTGGCACGCATGCTCGCCGACGGGGTCCCGCCTCAGGACATCACCGCGGTCCTTCACAAGGGCGCAGAAGATCCACAATCTCACTGGATCTTCAACCTCGGGCTCGGCATCGGCGCGCTCGATGTCTACAAGACACACCAGGAGATCGAGATTCTCGATCTCCCAGACAACAACACCGATGATGACGATGATGACGATAATGAGGGGCTCAACCGTCTCCACTTCGGCGTCTCGATGATGCCGTACCTTCGCGACAACGGGGACGGGACCGTCTCCCCGTCTGCACAGATCCACCTCGTCGAGACCGAGGGACGCAACTACCAGGGTCAGCTCTTCCTCCGGCTGATGGGCGACACCGACGACGACTTCTCGTGTTACGTGTCGAACTTCTACGGACAGTGCGACTACATCGGCGACCCGGTCCCTGCGCTGGTGGACGGAGTCCCTGCGCCGCTGGTCTGGCAGTTCTCCGTCGAAGCGCTCGTCACCCAGGAGAACAGCGTCTATCGCCCAGAGCGGATGATCTATGGGTCTCCAGAGCTGGAGTCCGCGGTCTCCGCGATGGGAGCCGATCCATCAACGCAGTCCGCCATTCTGGGCTTCCACTGGCTCCCCGGTGATTCGGACCTCGGCCCGCTCGCAGAGTCCTTTATGGCGGTGGACACCGGGACCGGCATCGCCACCAGCCCGTTCGGCGTCTTGATGACCCCACCGGCGATCCTGCCGACCTTCACGGCCACAGCCTTGAACTTCGGCACGAACGGAACCGGCATCGCCACCAGCCCCTTCACCATCCAGCTGCTGCAGCTGCCGCCGTTTGACCCCGTCAGAAAACGCGGCCTGAAGGCCTTCCCCTCTGGGATGAACCTCGCAACCCTTGATGGGACCGGCATCGCCACCAGCCCGTTCGGTCCCATCCGCGTCCTCACACCCCCCATGCCCGGTCCGGTCAACCCCGGCATCACCCAGCCCATCATGCTCGGCAGCGGGCTCATCGGCGGCGTCCCCGCCGAACAGATCGCAGACTCTGCGCTCGCCGCAAAGATCGCCGACGGAGGCTGGGTCAGCCTGGACGGGCATCAGGTCGCGTCGAGCATCGCCGCCAGTAGCCTGTACCCAGCGATCGAAACCAACGGCTCGTCCAGCACCGGCGCAGCCCCAATCGATCCCTGACCGGACCGACGGATGCCATCCCCACCCCGGCTCAACCAATGCGCCGGGGTGTTCCAGATCGAAGGGTCTGTCTACGACAACAATCACGAAGAACACGGATCAGGGCTGCATCAACCACATGAGATGACATTCATCATACGAAGCCGATGTTTCATATGATGAATGTCATATGAAACATCGCGACATGACACAACCAGGAATCCACTCAGTCGAAGTTCCGGGCGCCATAGTCCAGGCTTGTGGAAGCATCGCCGTTCAGGCCTGCACGACCGAGGGTGATGGTCGCATCGATGGGCAGCCAGTCGGCGCCATCGTTGAGGTCTGCGTCGTAAAGCCCGAAGCTTGCGCCGCCCTCTGCCTGTGAGGTGCCCTCACAGTTTTCACACTGTGGCGCCGCGTCACCGCCATCGCCGGTCTGGATCGTGGATCGGATGAGGACGGGAGCGATGCCTGTGCCGACGTAGACACCGAATGAGGGCCCGCCTGCACCAGAGCCGCCAGCGCCTCCGCGTCCTCCTGCAGCGCCGTCACCGCCATCACCGGCGTTGCCGATGCCTGAACTGCCAGATGTTCCAGCGGCGCCGACCTGGCCTGTACTTCCTCGGCCCCCATCGCCGCCGTCTCCCACGGTGACTGCGATATCTTCGATGAAGACGCTGTCGATATCGAACAGGAAGACCCCGATCGAGGCGCCGCCGCCCGGGCCAGACCGGCCTCCCTCGCCACCGCGGCCACCGGCGCCGCCAGCGCCGCCGTTGTTGCCTGTGCTCCCCGCCGCGTTTCCACCGCCGCCGCCGCCGCCGCCGCCGCCGTGTCCACCCGCCGTGCCGACGGTGCCGTCTCCTCCGATGAAGCCGCTGGCGTCTGCGCTGCCATATGCGTCTCCGCCTTCGCCGTCGGTCCCCGACGGTCCTGCGCTCCCGTTGCGTCCATTGCCGAACGGATCCCCCGCGCGGCCCCCGCGGCTCCCGGCGCCAGCATGTCCCGACGGCGGCCACGCTGGCCACCAGACCCCGCCACCGCCGCCACCGCCTGCGTTGGGATGCCCCTCCGCCGGCCCGCTGTGTGGCTCAGCAGCCGCGGCGGCGCCCCCGGAGCCCGCATCCACCACGGTCTGCACGACATCCAACATCTCCAGGCCGCTGGCGAAGATGCCGTAGACATCTCCGGGATCTTCCGCCAGACCCGCCGCCCGGTCCACGTCTCCGGTGTAGATGACGCAGTCCTGGATGACCAGTCCGCCAGTACGGCCCGCCTCCGCCTCGGTCCCGGCCTCAGTCCCGGCCTCAGTCCCGGTGGCTCGAATGCCATAGACGTCCCGGTTCGGTGTCTTCGAACCAATGGCGACGATCTGAAGCCGAGACAAGACCGACACTGTCGAGATATCGGCCAACCAGGCGCCGCAGCGATCGGTCTCCATCTCCGTCAGCGGTGCGCCGTGGTCGACCTCCCACGTCGCAGAGAAGCCGCCGTGCAGGGACACCCCGTCGGGCAGGTGGAGCGCCGCGTCGTCGGCGCACGCCTCGACCGCTCGGCGTTCTCCTCCGGGCAGCACGTTGTCTTCCCCGATCAGGTAGCCGTCCTCCGTGGCGCGAATGTACACGTCCAGCCCCCCCCCACTCTCGTCGCTGCGGAGCAGGTTGAGGGCATGATCAACGCTTTTGTAGGGCGCGTCCGGCGAGCCGTCTCCTGCCTCATCGGATCCGTCGACGCCATCGACGAACATGGCCGCGTCGATGTCTTCGAGGACGGTGACGGCGACCTCGACCGGCTCGCTCTGGCGATCTCCGGCTTGAACCACCAGCGAGAAGCGGACGGTGATCACCTCCCATGGGGCGACGAAGGTGGGTGACTCTCCATAGAGCGCGCCTTCGCCGTCGGTGACGTCCGGTCCGGCGATCTGGGTCCAGATGAACGTGAGGGCCTGCCCCTCTGGGTCGATGCTGCCCGCCGCGGTCAACATGGCGGTGAAGCCCTGGCTGACGAACGGAGGGGCGCTCGCCTCTGCACGGGGCGGCTCTAAGGGGTCGGGCACATCGCCGGTGTCCTCGACGTCGCCGGTGTCTTCCTCGGCGGTGTCGGGCTGTGGGTCGGCGGTGTCGTCAGCGGCGGTGTCGTCAGCGGCGGTGTCGCCTGCGACCGGGCCCTGCGGGCCCGGGCCTTCTGGGGCCGGGCTGCAGGCCGTCGCCCACCCGACCGCGGCAAACGCGACGATGGGAAGGCTCGAAGGAACAAAACGCATGGTGGGCTCCTGTGGCTGCGAAGCAGAGGCGGATTACTCGACCCAGTAATGAACGACGTCGATCTGCTGGCCGGTGGCCGGGTCAACGTGGAGATAGGTGAACAGCCCCCAGTCGTACTCGTTGGCTGCATGGTGCTCTTCGGGGATGTCGGCGACGGTACCGGTCGCGGTGGTCTTGCTGCCGCGGATGACCGAGAAGCTGCTGGAAGACGTGGTGCCGACCTGAAGCTCGAAGCCACCGCCGACGACGGACTCAGTGGTCACCTTGAGCCGGAGGATGTCGTTGAGGCGGCCGCTGTGGGTCTTGGTGCCCAGGGTCTCATAGGAGATGGACTGGGCGACGATGCCGTTGCCAGGGTTGACGCTGGCCGGCCCGACCTCCATCGTCACCAGCTCTCCCATCGGCAGCACTCCATCCACCAGCTCATGGAAGTCGCGCACATCGAAGACGCCGCCGTCCAAAAACGTCGCCTCTTCCATCTCGGTGTTCAGCGTCGCCAGCTCCAGCTCCGACGAGCGCTGCACGAGCGCGTCCTTGTCACCGACGGTGGGGTAGCTGAGCGGCTCCCCGGCGGTGTGATGGAACACCTCTCCGGAGATGGGCGGCGCGCCCGCGACGGTGTTGCGCTCGTAGTGGTCGAGGGGCACCTTATAGGTCGAGATCTCTCTCGGCAGCGCCATCACGATCTCGGAGCCGACCACCTCCGGCTGGGGATGCGAGACGATCGTATAGGTGTAGATGTCATAGGGGATCGCGGTGAAGATGACCTCGTCGGTGATCGGGGCGGTGGTATAGGTCACCGTCTTGGTGACGGTGTAGCCCGATGACCACGACGTCCCCACGCTGGCGGTCACGCGCCGGGTGATCTCTTTCTTCGTCTCGGCGATGATAAAGTCCCCCTTCGCGATGAACAGCGAGGCGCCGCCCGCGGAGACGGAGAAGCTGGAAGCGACCGTCGTGCCTGTGGTATCGGAAGACCCATACGCGGTTCGGCAGCGGTTGTTGTCCTGACCGTAGAGGTCCTCGGGGTAGCAGGGCGCCGCAGCGAGGACCGCCAGGACGATGGGCTCGGTATAAATCACCTGATGGGCGGCGTCGGAGATCTTCACCACCGTCGCGTCTGCGTTGTCGACGTCGACGGACAACAGCGCGGGGGCGACGTCGGGGAGCGTGCCGTCGATGGCGACCGCGTGCATCATCCGCCAGCCGCCCGCGCCGTCCTCGGTTCGCGCGTCGCCGTCGTTGGCCTCTCCGAAGATCTGCAGCGTCCCCGGCTCTGAGAGGTAGATCGCGAGGTCCTCGCGCCCGTCGTTGGTGAAGTCGCCTGCGGCGAAGCGGACGGCGCCATCGACGATCTCATCGCCGCCTTCCAGCCCAAGCTCCGCGTCGCTCAGCGCGTACTTTGTGCTCCAGGCGTTCTCCGGGGACAGCTCGTCGAAGATCATCTGGTTGACCGACAGCTCCAGCCGCCCATCCCCGTCGACGTCCAGCGCCTGCGCGAAGACCGCGTCGACCGAGGCGCTCGTCTCATGGCAGGCGCGCCGGCCGGGGCCGGATGCGAAGCCATCGATCCGGTCCTCGATCGAGAAGACCGTATAGGCGACCGGACAGTCCCCCTCGCCCGAGCGGGAATACAGACCGCCGAAGACGATCTCATCGAGGCCATCCCCATCAAAGTCATCCACGACGACGTCGGACAGCTCCGCGACCCGAGGCAGACCGTCGATCGTGCCACCGACGGTGCCTGCACCGATCTCGGACAGCGCCATGTTCAGATCGTCGACGATCCAGTAGCGGCTCTTGCCCGTCTCCTGATCACCGACGAGATAGCGCTCTTCCAGCACCACCACGATCTCATCGCCCCGATCGAAGTCGACGTTCCCTGCGGCGAGGCGCACCGCCCCGACGCTGTCCGGAGCAGACAGCGACCAGGCAGGCGTCACCGCCTGCTCGATGAAGCCCCCCTCAGCGTAGGCGTACACCGACAGGGTGAAGCTGCGGCCGTCCTCTGCGAACGTTGCGATCACAAGGTCGTCGTCGCCGTCGCCGTCCGCGTCCGCGACCGCGGCCGACCACGTGCCAGGCGCCGCCCCAAGCGACAAGCCGCTGGTCTCACCGAAGCCCTCGACCCGATCTTCGAACACCGCCGCGGTCAGCGTCCCCTCGACCACCGACAGCCCCACGATCTCCTCACGACCGTCTGCATCGAGATCTGCGGCGACGGACTGCGCATGGTCGTAGGTGTCAAGCTCCTGGAGGGTATCCGTGGTGAACCACGTGTTGGTCACATCGTTGGCGTCCAGCTCCAGCCACCCCCCAACAGCGGTCGTCCGCGGGCGCGCCACCCCGCCCAGGAACAGCTCACGGGTCCCGATCGGCGCGGTGTCGTCCGCGCCACGAAGGTCCGACTCTGCGCCCGGAGGGTTGGCGTAGAACGAGACCGTCGCCCCGAGCGGCGCATAGTCCTCCGGGAGCGGCTCACCGTCCGGGCCGAGACGCGGCGACTCGGTATCCACAGTCACCCCGAGCACTTCCAGACAGCCCCGGACATCCTCCGGATCGCAATCCGTCGGGGTGTCCGCGCCGGTGTCTTCCGCATCGTCGTCGGTGTCGTCGGTGTCGGTGTCATCAGCAACACCCGTGTCCGGCTCAACGATGTCCGTGTCTTCGGTGTCGGTGTCTTCAGCGCGCGGCTGATCGACAGGGGCGTTGTCACAGCCGACGAACGCTGCGGTGAGACACAGCGACAGAATTCCGCATGCGCGGTCGTAAAGAGGCATAAAACCCATCCCCCGAGAGAGCGTGATTGGAGACAACGCGTTGGCTGTGTTCGCCAAGGCACCTTGTCGGTACCCCGATGGACCCGGAAGACGCCAGAGAACACCACACCGGAACCCATCCGTCGTTCCAAAGACCTTTGCAAGTTGTCATCGAGATCGTTGCGAACCAACCCGCTCCCGATCGCCCTCCCGCCTCACCACCTGTTACAATCCAGAATTCTCGAAATAAATATGCTGCAATCTTCTCTTTAGAGAAGAAGATGAGCAATACCGGGAGAGAGGCGTTGTTCCGGATTGTTACATCGACGGATCGGGCGCGGCCCGTCACATGACTGTCACTTCGATACTGAGCAACATGCCGAAAATATTGATTAATCCTTCTAAAAAGGACTCCACCATCGCCCTGTTGGCAACGGGGTGGGCGTCTCTGGGTCAACCGTGTGACATCCTCTATACAGTTACGGAAAGAGAGGAGGGGGAGCATGCTGGTGGTGGTGTTGTTTGATCCCGACGCTGCGCGTCGGGAGTCGCGGCAGACCGCGCTGCGGAGCGCAGGCCATGTCCTCGCGGCGGTCGGTACACTGTCCGCACTTCCCGGGACCCTGTCTCCTGAGGTGGTGATCCTGCCAGAGGATCTGGACCCCGCCCTCCGGGAAGCGATCTTCGCGCATGTCGGCACGACCCGGCTCGTCCACGATGACGGAGACATCGCGGCGCTGCTCGCGACGCTCCGCCGCCTCGCCGACGCCGAGCGGCCGCGGCTTCAGATCGGGCCGGTCTTTGTCGAGCCGCGGGCGCGCCGTGGTGAGCGAGATGGCGTGGCGTTCAGCCTCTCGCAGACCGAAGCGGGGCTGCTCTCCTGGCTGCTGTGCTGTCAGGAGGCGGTGACGCCTCGGCAGGAGATGCTCGTCCACATCTGGGGGTATCACCCGGCGTCGACCTCTCGAACGGTCGATGTCACGATCCGTCGGCTCCGAGAGAAACTGGAGATCGATCCACAGCGCCCCCAGCACCTGCTGACCGCTCGTGGAGAAGGGTATCGCCTGGTCGGCGCGCGGCCGGCGCCGCCTCGTCTGCCCGACCCACCCCTGATGTCGCTTCGGGATTCGATGGGCATCTTCGGCCGGGAGCAGGCCCTCTCGGCCCTCCGGGCGGCCTGCCAGCCCGGTCAGGTGCTCACGCTGCTCGGGCCACCGGGGATCGGCAAGACCACGCTGGCCCGCGCGCTCTTGTCGACATCAACGGCGGGGCTGTTCGTCGCGCTCGCACATGCGACGACCGACGATGACGTGGCCGTGGCCCTCGGCGCGGCGCTGGGGCTCGGGCGACAGCGTCCCCCCACAGCACAGCTCGCCAAAGCGCTGACCTCACAGGGAGACGCCGTGGTGGTGCTCGACAACGCCGAACAGGTCGTCGATGGCGTGATCAGCGTTCTCTCCGCGCTGCTGCCGAAGACGCGCGCCGTTCGCTGGGTGGTCACCAGCCGGGTCCGGCTGCGGATGAACGCCGAACAGATCATCGAGGTCGAAGGCCTGGCGGTCGAGGCAGGGGTAGAGATGTTCCTCGCCCGTGCCCGGCAACGCAGGCCAGGCTACG
>JBCBLB010000472.1:0-7831 GCA_038520555.1 Myxococcota bacterium
CTCCGTCAGAAGGAACGACCGGTACCGCGGATCGACATACAGGGAGTTGCCCGTCCGGATCATGGAGGGCTCCGGTGTGACGCCCTCATCAACATCCTCATCGCCCGGAAACCAGAGCTGAAGGCGTGCATCCAGCGGCGAGCCATGCTGCCATGCCTGCACCTCAGCGGTCAGCGAAGCCCGGTCCGTCTCCACCTCGAAGGTGAACCAGTCCCGGTCGTTGCGGCTGAGGATGCCATAGACCAGATCGCCCGACGCGATGGGCTCTGGTGTTGAGATGGTGTCGTTGGGCTCAGTCTCTTCGCTGATCCAGCTCAGCGGAGGCTTCACCTCGCTGACCAGCATCTCCCAGAAGTAGTCCTCCCCGCTGAGGCTGTCGATCTCCTGCAGCCACGCGGTGAAGGCGGTCGGCCCCTCCAGGGGGAAGACCACCTCGGGATCGTAGGTGCCCCGGCTGGCGTTGGAGATCATCACCATCTCCAGATCGTCATCATCGGCGAACAGCCGCAGATCCGCCTCGGCGCCGAGCTGCTCGCTGCGCACCTCGATCTTGTACCAGCCCGCGTCGGGGGCGATGAAGCGGAAGGCGTCGATGTCTGCGGCCTGACCGATCTCACCGCAGGCCCACTGTTCCAGCGGGAGCGTCTGCGGCGCATCGATGCTGTTCGGTTCGACCTCTGGTACATCACACGGTGGCGGCGGAGACGTATCATCGGGGCCGGTGTCGCCGCTGTCCTCATCGATCTCGCCAGAATCTGCGACGACCTCTGTCTCAGTCGGGATGTTCGGGGTCACGCAGCCCTGACAGCCTGCTGCTCCCAGCAGAGACACCAACAGGATCGTTCGCAACATGGTTCGTCTCCTTCCGCGTCCACAGCAACCCGCTTCATTCTAAATCCCCAACACCCAACACACCAACCTCCTCCGCACTTTCCCATGTCGAATGCGTTCCATAGGGCATGATTCGGGGATGATGTGGGTTATCGGACCTTACTGAGGAGGAGACCCTTGATGAGATACATTCCACCTGCTGTAACACTCCTATTGCTTGTCGCCTGTACCGGTGAAGACAACATCAACCAGCTCTTCCCCGACATCGTCGTCGCCCCGGAGACGCTCGAATTCGGGGACGTCATCGTCCCTTACACCGCCGAAGCACAGGTCACCATCACCAACGCCGGCCGCGCGACGCTCGACGTCGAAGAGCTCTCCTTCAACTTCACATCGGACCTCGTCAGCACCTCGCCCTTCACCATTGAGGTCAAAGACGCCGAGTCTGAGACCATCTCGCTGGGTCGGGACGAAGTGATCACCCTCAACGTCACCTTCGCCCCCGATGCCTTCCTCGATTACTCCGGCGAACTCGTCATCGTCTCCGATGACCCGGAGGACGGCGTCTACCGGCTTCCCGTCATCGCCGAGGGCATCGACGGACCCGTCCCGGACATCGAGTCCATCCCCGCCAGCGTGGACTTCGGTGAGGTCAGCACGACGACGTCGGTGCCCATCCTCATCACCAACGCCGGCGACGCGATCCTCGACATCACCTCATCGTCCATCTCCGGCTCCGACGCCTTCACCCTCGTCAACATCCTCAACCCCGGCGAAGATCCGCTCCGGAACGCCTCGATCTCGCCCGGTGGGTACCAACAGGTCACCGTCGAGTACACTCCCAACAACCCCGAGGGGGAGAGCTCTCAGATCGTCATCGAGAGCAACGATCCCGACGAGCCGGCCTATGAGATCCTCCTGGTCGGCAACGGCGGCGGCGGCGACGTCGAGTACCCCATCGCAGACGTCATCTGCCCCGATCAGGTCGCGCCCCCCCAGCGGCTCACCCTGGACGGCCGGGGCTCCTACGATCCCGGCGGTCACGAGCCGCTCACCTATCAGTGGTCCCTCATCGAGTCCCCCGAAGGCACCATCTCTGAGATCGCAAACCCCGAATCCCCCGTGGCAGAGCTGCTCGTCGACCTGTCCGGGACCTGGAGCTACCAGCTGCAGGTCACCAACGACATCGGGCTCCGATCGGCGCCAGCGGGCTGCACCTTCGGCGCCCGCCCAGAAGACCTCCTCCAGGTTGAGCTGACCTGGAACACCACCGACAGCGACATGGACCTCCATTTTATCCAGGATGGCTCTGAGTTCTTCCAGGAACCCGGCGACTGCTGCTACTGCAACCGCAGCCCGAACTGGGCCACCACCAGCGACGTGGACGATCCGTTCCTGTCCCTCGACAACCGCGTCGGGCGGGGCCCGGAGATCGTCAGCATCGAGACGCCCGCCAACGATGAGTACTTCGTCCAGGTCCACTACTACGATGATAACGGCGGCGGCGCGACCACCGCCACCGCCCGGGTGCTGATCGGCGGGGAAGAGGTCTACCGTGGGAGCGCCCTGATGGAACGCAACAACCTCTGGAAGGTCGGCGTCATCCGATGGACCGACGACGCAGGCGTCTTCGTCGAAGATGACACCCTGCTCCCGGAGCCGGAGAACGGAAAGCGGAAGTGCTTCGAGAACTGATTCGGTGAAAACTGAATCGGTTGCGATCGTGTGTCGGGGGGTTGCGCGCATGTGCTGAATGCGGTACTTGAGAATGATTATCAATTTCTTAAGGCCGCGGGGATGGCACCGATGAACAAGCCCCTGATGCGACAACCGCTCTCCAACCAGCCGCTACACAAAACCACCCGCATCATCTCTGTGGGCGGCGAACGGTCGTTTCGGCGGCGATTGATGGAGATGGGGCTGCTGCCTGGGACCGACGTCGTGATCACCAACGTCGCCCCCCTCGGCGACCCGCTTGAGTTGCAGGTTCGTGGCGGCCGGCTGTCCATTCGTCGGCACGAAGCCCACGCCATCCTGGTCGATGCGACATGAGCGCCACGCCCAGCCCTTCCGACGACAACGCCGCCTCACCGCAGCGCGCGAATCAGACCCCGCTCATCGCCCTGCTCGGAAACCCCAACGTCGGGAAGACCACGTTGTTCAACCGGCTGACCGGCCAGAACGAGCGGGTGGGGAACTATCCGGGCATCACCGTCGAGCGCCGGGTCAGCCGGGGCGCTCTGTTCGACGGCTCCCGCGTCGACTTCCTCGATGTGCCAGGCATCTACTCCCTCGCCGCCCGCTCGTTCGAGGAGCGGGTCGCCCTGGACGCGCTGCTGGGGTGGCGCGGGCCGAAGCCTGACCTCGTCCTCCTCGTCGTCGACGCCACCCAGCTCAACCGGAACCTCTACCTCGGGCTTCAAATCCTTGAGCTGGGTCTGCCCTGTGTCATCGCGCTGAACATGATCGACGAAGTCGACGGCGCGCTGCCCGACCTCGACCAGCTCTCTGCGATGCTCGGCGCCCCCGTCGTGCCCATCTCCGCACAGAAGCGCACCAACATCGACGGCCTGAAGCGGGTCCTCCAGTTCGGGCTCAAGGGGCAGACCATCCCCCTCGATATCGCTTACCCCGACGCCCTTGAGGCAGACATCGCCCGGGTCGTCGATGCGATGCCTGACACCTGGCGGGCCGACCCGCGGTGGGCCCGCGGCCTCGCGATGTGGGCCCTCAACAGCATCGATGCGTCCGACGAAATGGACGACATCCCCGACCCCGTCCGACAGGCGGTGCGCGCCGTTCAGCAAGACGCCGATGCCCAACAGCGGGATATCGACCTGGAAATCATCGGGGCCCGCTATGCGGTGCTCGACGACCAGCCCGATCTGACCCGGGCCACCGACGCGGCTCGAAGCTGGAGCGACCGCGTCGACGGCGTCCTGCTCCATCCGTTCTGGGGCTTCGGCGTCTTCATCGCCCTGATGCTGGTGATCTTCCAGTCGCTGTTTGCCTGGGCCGACCCGGCGATCGGGCTCATCGAAGCCGGGATTGAGTGGCTCGCCGTCGCCGCCACCACAACCCTCCCCCCGGGCCTGCTCGCCGATCTGATCATCGAAGGGCTCATCGGCGGTGTCGGCAACGTCGTCGTCTTCCTTCCCCAGATCCTGCTGCTGTTCTTCTTCATCGGGTTGATGGAAGACAGCGGCTATATGGCCCGGGCCGCCTATCTGATGGACCGGGTCATGCAGGGCATGGGCCTGCACGGCCGGGCGTTCGTGCCGATGCTGTCCGGCTTCGCCTGCGCCGTCCCCGCCGTCATGGCCACCCGAACCATGGAACGGCGCCGCGACCGGCTGCTCACCATGATGGTCGTCCCCCTGATGACCTGCTCTGCCCGACTGCCGGTCTACACCTTGATCATCGCCGCGCTGTTCCCCCCCTCAGACGCCTGGGGGTGGGTGCCCGTCCAGGGGCTGCTGATGATGGGGATGTATGTCTTCTCGGTCGCCATCAGCCTGGTGGCCGCCTTCGTCCTCGGCCGCACCGTTCTCAAGGGCAAGAGCGTCCCGCTGCTGATGGAGCTGCCCCCGCTGCGGAGCCCCACCCTCGTCAGCGTCATCCGAATGATGACCTCACGCGCCCGGGTGTTTTTGACCGAAGCCGGCACCGTGATCCTGGTGTGTACCGTTGTCTTATGGGGACTGTTGAGCTTCCCACAACAGCCAGCGCCCGCCGATGATGCCTCCCCACAGACCATCGCCGCCCATGAGGCGGCCCAGCTGGAGCGCTCGTACGCCGGGCAGTTTGGCAAAGCCATCGAACCGGCCATCGCGCCGCTGGGCTTCGACTGGAAGATCGGGGTCGGGCTGGTGGGCTCCTTCGCCGCCCGTGAGGTGTTCGTCTCCACGATGGGCCTGGTCTACGGCGTCGGCGGGGACGTCGATGAAGAGAGCCTGACGCTCCGGGACAAGATGCGCGCCGAGACCCGCGCGGACGGCAGCCCCGCGTACTCGCCCCTGGTGGGCATGTCGCTGATGATCTTCTTCGCGCTGGCCTGCCAGTGCATGTCCACCCTGGCCGTCGTCAAGCGTGAGACCGGCGGCTACCGGTGGCCGGTGTTTTTGTTCGCCTACATGACCGCGCTGGCCTGGGTGTGCAGCTTCGTCGTCTACCAGGGCGGGCGGCTGCTCGGGTTGTGACCCCGGCCGCTGGGAAGCCGAAGAAACGACGCTACACATCGGAATGGGAGGACACCCGCCGATGATGATCGTGTTTCTGCTACATTGCGCCGCGACGTTGTTTATGACGGGGCTGATCTGGTTCGTCCAGGTGGTCCACTACCCGCTGTTCGCCAACGTGGGCGCTGCTGAATTTCTGGCGTATCAACAGGCGCATATGCGCCTGACGTCGCTGGTGGTTCTCCCGCCGATGCTGATGGAGCTCGCCGGGGCAGGGATCCTGGCCATGGCCCCGCCGGCAGGGGTGTCGAAGGGTGCGGTATGGTGTGGGCTCCTGCTCGTGCTAATTATCTGGGCCTCTACCGCCCTGCTACAGGTTCCGCGGCATGGCGCGCTGGTCTCTCATGGCTTTGATGCCGGTCAACACCTCACACTGGTCGCCAGCAACTGGATCCGGACCGTGGCGTGGACCGCGCGAAGCGCGCTGGTGCTATGGATGCTGTACGCGCTGATGCCCCCCAACCTGCCGACACCATGACCCCGTTCAATATTCGAAACCGACTCAAAGCCCTGCTCGGGATGCCGCCTCGGAAGCCCGCTCCGACCCGCCCGACGGAGACGCCAGCCACCCGCTACGCCGTCCGGTTCGAGCTGCCGGATGGTTCCTCGTTTGAGGCGAAGGCCAAACACGGCGACACCCTGGCCCGGACCTCCGGCCGCGGCCCCGCGCCGGTCAACACCGGCTGCTCCGACTACAGCTGCGCCAGCTGCCACGTCGACGTCCTCGCCGGGGGCGAACACCTCTCCCCCGCCGATTTGACCGAGACGAAGACCCGCGAAGCCAACGGCGTGCCCGCCAGCCACCGGCTCGCCTGTCAGACCCAGGTGCTCGGGCCGGACGTCGTGGTCCGGATCATCACGGTCGCGGGCGAAGCGTAGGCGACAGCCGCCACGCCCACACCCCCTCCGCGATGACGTCGGGCGCACCGAGGGCAGCGTTGGCCCGCAGCACGTCGTGCTCGTGCTGGACCACCGCCCAGACGAAGCCCAGCTCCGCCAGCTTCGCCGCCGCCTGCCGGTTCCCCTCGAACAGCCCCTGGGCCAGGTCAGACACGTTCGCGTCGCGGAACATCGGACCGGGCTGCCGGGGATTTCCGCCGAGAGGCTGTCCATGGCTGGTCTGCCACAGCAGCGACGGGCTGCGCAGCCGATCCGGATCGCCCGAACTGAATCGGGTCAGCGGCAGCTGGAGGATCGGCCCCGCTGAGAGCTGCTGGTAGCCCGCCGGCGGCGCCACCGAGAACGTCCTTCGTGGCCAATCCAGCGGTGAAAACCACAGCCCCTCCGCACAGCCGATCCCGACCAGGACGAGCAGGGCCACCCACGGTCGCCGGGCCCGCGCCGCCAGATCCGCCAGCCCCACCCCAGCCAGCCCGGCGAGCAACACGCCGGCCAGAATGACCGCCCGGTGCCATCGCACGGCCCGCCCCAGCGGTTCAATGGCCATCGACAGCCACAGCGCCGGCAATCCGAGCGCCCGCCCGTCCCCTGCCGTGACCAGCCCGCCGCCCTGTTGAACGAAGAAGCCCAGCCCAAGCACACACAGCAGCCCGACCGACGCGAGCAGGTCGAACTGGCGCCGTCGGATCGCGCCGAACAGCCCGGCGCCCCACAGCGTCAGCCCCAAAAAAACCGAATGCTTGGGTTCAACACCGGGGACCGGCCAGAACAGGGCGAGCGGCTCAGCGCCGAGCATGAGGTTCTTCGCCGCCCCGGGGTCACCGAGGATCATGGGCAGGTCCGAGGTCGAGCCCGGCAGCCCCGCAGGGCGCTCCACGATGATCGCCCATCCCACCGGCGCCGCCACGATCGCAGCGATGAACCCGATCCCAAGGAGTGGGCCGATCGCCGCTGCCCTGCGCCGCCAGAGGATCGCGACGGAGACAGGGATGGCCGCAAAGACGGCATACACGGCAGTGTATGGCCCACACCAGGCGGTCAGCCCGCACAGCAGGCCGCCGAGCGCGGTATCTCTGCCCCCCCCGCTGCGTCCAGCCCGCCGGAGGGCCAACAGCGCGAGGGCCGCCCAGCCCATGGTCAACACTTCGCTCATGCCGGTGAACAGGCTCCCTGCCATCGGGGAGAGGCAGACCGCCAGGGCCGCCGCAGCCAGCGGCGCGTCCAGGCGATCGGGGGCGAGGGCCTTCGCCCACAGCCCCGCGGCGAGCCCAGCGATGGCGAGGTTTCCAAACGCGATGAGGTTCCATCCCAGCGCCGGACCGCCGATCACGTCACCCAGGGCAAACCAGACAAGGTTGAGGGGATCGACGAGCACCCACCGGTACCCCGCCGGGTAGTTGAGCAGGTCCGTGTCGATCACCACAGGTCCATCCCGGGTCGCCGCCCAGAGCGCCCACAGGTGATCCACCGCCTCCATCCCAGGCAGCCCAAACGCTTCTCGCGTCATCACCGCAGGAAGCGGCCAGCTCGCCACCCCGATCAGGGCAACGACGATGAGCGCTGAGAAGGCGAGACGTGGGCTCATCGGGCTGCCTCCTTCAGATCGATCACTGCGACGCCATCACGCTCCGCAACGATCCATTGGTTTCTTCGCGCGCGCTCCCGGAGCCGATGGGCGAACTGCACCGCTCCGGGCGGCGTCATCGGCGTGGTGGTCTCATGAACCAGCAGGTATCGAAACCCCAGGGTATGAAGGGCGGCGAGCGGAGCCGATTGCCCCAACGCCTGCCGCACCCGGTGAGGATAGGGCTGGTTGATGCCTTCGGCGATGGGGCGGCCATGACAGGCCTGGGCGAGCATCC
>JBCBLB010000673.1:0-5233 GCA_038520555.1 Myxococcota bacterium
AAATCAAGCAGATCCTGGAAGAGACCGGGGCGCTCGTCGAAATCAATTGAGATACTGTTTCTTTAGAACCAATATCTGTCCTCGCCATCCGTTCTCCTGATCCTTCAGGAGTCAGATCTGTGCTTACGCTAATTCTGTGCATGATAGGCTGTGTACCCTCGTCTTCGGTCTATGACCCCATCCCGGAGATCGATCAAGACTCCGGTCAGGACGCTGACGATAGCAGGGAACTCAATGATACCGGTGATACCGGTGATGTCGATGATGACGGTGGTGTCGATGATACGGGGGCGTCGGATGAGCTGCCGGTGGATCCGTTCGGTGTGGGTCCTTACCCGGTCGGGTTTGTTGAGTCCGAGGTTGTTTACACCACCGATTATCCGGTCGGAGAGGGGGTAGAGCGGGCGCTTCCGGTTCGGGTCTGGTATCCGGAGGGCTTCGTCGGAGATGTGCCTGTGATCGTGGTCTCGCATGGCGGGGATGGTGCGTTCTTCGGCCATCGTAGCTTCGCCTACCTCGGAGAGGCGTTCGCGGCCTCCGGCTATCTCTCGGTCCACATCAGCCATGTCCCCTCACTGGGGGGCACGTTTCATCGATGGGATCGCCCCTTTGATGTCAGCGCAGTCGTCGATGCCTTGACGGATGAAACGCTCTCGCTCCCGGACGGGTTCGCGGGGGCCGTGCGCCTGGATCGGGTCGGGCATATCGGGCACTCGTGGGGGGCGTATACGGCCCATGCGGTCGCTGGGGCCTTGTTCACGGACCCGACGACGGCTGCGCCAGACGCGCGGTGGACGTTTCGAGATGCACGAATCCGTGCGATCGTCGCGCTCTCTCCGCAGGGCTTCGATGGCTTTGGGAGCTACGATGAGCAAGAGGATATCGCGCTTCCTTCGACGGACAACAGCTGGTCGGTGGTCCCCGTCCCTGCATACAACCTCGTCGGGGAAGCTGAGAAAGACGGCGTGGCCGGTGTCTCCGATCTGGAGCGGTGCCCGGCGTGTTTTCGGGCAGTGGATTGGCGGTTGTTTCCCTTCGCCAGGTATCCTTCGGATGGCGACCGTTACCTCTCAGTGGTGCCTGGCCAGAACCACAGCCAGATGGGCACCGACGGAGATGATGCGGTGCAACGCTTTATCTCCACCAACGCGCGCCTGTTCTTTGACCTCTACCTCAAAGCGCGCGAGGACGTGCGCGATCAGATCGGTCTGGAGAGCATGTTGGAAGGCACCGACAACCGCCGAAAGTAGCCACGACCGATCCCCGACCCGGGCCGCCCCACCAGCAGGGCATGTCTCTGTTCTGTCAGCGCCCACCGGTGGCGTACCCGAACGGCGGCGGGATGCGCTTCTGGAGCTGCGCGATCTCGGCGAGGACCGCTTTCAGACGCACCTGCTGCGCGGTCAATGAGGACAGCAGCTGCGCCTCCAGCGCCTTCCGCCTCCGCATGTTCTCTTCCTTGAGCTCGTCTTCCTTCTGCTGGCGATACCCATCGGGGATGGCAGAAGGCTCCCGCGCCAAGCCCTTCCCGATGTGAATGAGGATCCGCAGCCACAGGGGAAGCGGCTCGGGTTTCCGCATGAAGCTCCGGACGCTGCGCAGATAGCTGGCGTCCTTCCGCATCTTCGCCTGAATCTGATCGCGCTCGGCGCACTTCTGCTGATACAGCTTGATGAGTCGGGCCTTCTCCTGTGGGCTCATCGCTGGCGTCGTCTTCTTCTTCTGCTGTGGTGCCTGTGCCGTGTTCGTCGGCGGAGTCTTCGGCTTTGTTCTTGGTGCCCTTCGCGCGCGAGGGGAGGGCGCCTGCTGCGGCTTCTGTTGCGCCTGGGGGTGCTGGTCGACCTTGTCGCTGGCCGCCTTCCAGGCGAGGACCGCAGGCTTGAGCGTCGTCGTGAACCAGGGGATCATCTTCTCGGCGAGCGACATCCGCTGGGCCGGCGTCATCGAATCGCCCGCGTTCTTTGTGTAGTAGGTCTCGGTGAGCCACCGCGAGAAGGTGTCGGGGCTGCAGCCCGCCAACCAGTCAAGGTGGGCCGGCTGCCAGTTGTGTGAGGGGAGCTGGCCGGCGAGGAGCATCATCACCCGCTGCCGTTTCTGGGCTTCGTCCTGTTGGAGGCTCGCGAGCGGGGCGGTTCCACCTGTGCTGCTCGCCGGTGCGATCGTGTTCGCCAGTCCCTGCCCCATCCACCCCATCTCACCGGCATCTGCTGCGTCGGCGTCGACGCCGGGCATCGCCAGGAGGCTGAGCCGGGCGCTGTTGGAGGTGTCTTGGCCACCACCGGCCGCGGTCGATGGGGTCGAGCGATCTACATCTGCATTTTGCGCGTGCTTGCGGTGGGTTTTGGCCATGGATGCCTCCTGGGGACATCCCGAGAGGCACAGGCGGGCGGGTCCCCGGTTGGCACACAGGGCATCAGAGGCGAAGGGTCAGGCGCCGACGATGGCAGCGGCGTCGTGAATGAAGGCCATCAGCGCAGCGCCGGACTCTACGCCGGTCGCCGCTGCGATCGCGCGGGCCTCGGAGAGGGCGCGCGCGGCGCCCTCTGGATCGCGCTGGGCCTCCCATCGGGCGCGCTGGCAGAGGACGCGGCCCAGCCAGAGGCGATCGTTGGAGGCGCGGAGCAGCGCCTCTGCTCGTGTGGCATCGGTGAGCGCGGCGTCCAGATCCCGGACGCTCGACTGAAGTTCGGCGCGGATCGACAAGAGCTGGCCTTCGATGTTTCGATCCGCGACCGACCGTGTCAACGCCAGCGCCTCTTCCAGGAGCGGACGGGCTTCATCCAACGCGCCGCGTCGAATGCGGATCTCTGCCCGGCAGCCGAGGACATAGGACGCCAGCCGGCGGTTCTGGGTCTCTCTGGCGGCCTCCAGGGCCATCTCGCTGTGCCGTTCGGCTTCCGCGAGCAGGCGCTTCTGCTGATACAGAGTCGTCAGGTTGGCCAGGACCACGCCTTCACCGATCCGATTCTGGAACGCGCGTTCGAGCTGGAGCGCGTGCATCAGGTGCTTCTCTGCGACGTCCAGACGGCCCATGTCTCGAGACAACACGCCCAGATTGGCCAGCGAGGAGGCGGCGATGAGCTGGTTGCCCTGTGCGCGGGCGATGAGGAGGCAGCGGGAGAGGAGCTGACGGGCGCGCTCCAGGTTGCCGGTGTTTACCGCCAGCGCGCTCATGTTGAGCAGGAGCGGCCCCTCCAACGCGCGATCCTTCAGCGCCTTCGCCATGGCGAGGCCGCGCGAATAATACTGCTCCGCCAGGGTGTTTCGCCCCTGGCGTCGATACAACAGGCCCAGGTTGGTCAGAGAACGGCACGCTGGATCGCGGACGTTGAGTCTCTGGAAGAGCGCGTAGCTCTCATGAAGGAGCTGCTCGGCTTCCTGGAGGCGGCCCATCTGGAGGTACAACAACCCCAGGCCCCCCAGGTTGTCCCCGATCAGATGCTGGCTTCCCTGCGCCCGCGCGATCTCGAGGGAGGCGTTGAAGTGCTCTTCCGCTCGCTCGGGCTGGTTCAGCAGCCGAAGGATGGCGGCCAATCGGGTTAAGGTGATGCCGATAGAGATCGGTTCGCCGCTCTGCTGGGCGAACTGGAGCGCGGTCCGGACGTGCCGCTCTGCGGATTCGAGGCGGCCGATCGACTCATACAATGCCGAGATGGTTTCATGAAGCCTGCTCTGCTGGGGCAGGTCGAGCGTCTGATGGAACGCGGCGTGGACGCGGTGCAACACCTCAAGGCCTGCGGAGTACGGCCCCTGGTTTTGATACAGCCAGGCCGCGGTGAGCGCGCATCGGAAGGCGGGGGCCGCAGCCTGTTGTTCGGTCGCGCGGTGACTGGCGGTGACGAGGTTGTCCAGCTCATCCCGCAAGCGCTGCCGCTCGGCGCTGCTCAGGGTTCGGCCGTGCGCCGGGGTCAGGCTCTCGAAGTGCCGGTAGTGTCGACGCTCTGCGGCGCCGCGTTCGGTCAGGCGGTCGGCGGCGAAGGCCTGGATGCTCAACAACATCGACAGCCGTCCGTCCTGGCCGCTGACCAACAGGCTCTTGTCCACCAGGCTGGCGAGCACGTCGTCGACCCAGGGCGGCTCATCGAACCCGGACAGGTCGATGACCGCCTCCGCCGCGTCGACCGAGAAGCTCCCCTCGAACACGCTGCACTGTGCGAGGGCGGCCTGCTCCATCGCATCGAGCATCTCCCAGCTCCAGGCGATGGTCGCCTGGAGCGTCCGCTGACGCGCGGGGCGCTCGGTCGACCGGCTCTTCAGCACGTCGAACCGACGGCTCATTCGAGACAGAAGCGACTGTGGCGTCAAAAGCATCGCCCGCGCCGCCGCCAGCTCGATGGCCAGCGGCATCCGGTCGAGCAGGGCGACCAATGCACGCACGGCGTCGCGGTCGGCGTCATCCAGAGCAAGGTCCGTGCGGATCATCCGAACCCGCTCGACAAACAAGCGGATCGCGTCTTCCGCATCAAGCGGCTGGACGTGGAGCCGGTGCTCTCCCTTCAACAGGAGGGGGTGGCGGCTGGTCACCAAAAATGTGGTCTCTTGCGTGCGGTCCATCCACGATCCCACCGTCTCTGGCGCCAGGTCTGTGACCTGCTCGAAGTTGTCGAGGATCAAGAGCATACGGCCGCGGCCATGGAGGGCATGGCCGAGCTGCTCTTTCGGGTTCCGACCCAGTTGGACCTGGAGCACGGCCGCGACCGCGCCCAGGATGTCATCCAGCGTTTGCGCCTCTGCGAGGGGGACAAACCAGATCCCCCCAGGCCACGCCTGCGCGCTTTCCGTCAGGATGCGGCCCAGCTCCTGGGCGAGCCGGCTCTTGCCCATCCCACCCGGCCCCAGCAAGGTGATCAGCTGCCGGTTCGCAGAGATCATCTGCTGGAGCGCATCGATCTCCTGGCGCCGCCCGATGAACCCGTTTCGTTGCAGAGGGAGGTTGTGCGCCGGCCCCAGATCGCTGCTCAACGTGGACGCAATGATCTGGATATCCACCGCTTGCTCGGTGGGCATGGTCAGGTCCACCGCTTCGCTGGGTTGAGGGTTCCGGACGCGGTGAAGAAGCGCGGGATCGGCGAGGCTGTCCAGCGACACGTCCACGAGCAATGCGGCCAGCGCTTCGCTGCTGGGGCGGTGCGCCGGGGTCATCTGCAGGAGCTGTTTGGCCAACCTGCGCCAGGGCGATGGGACGTCATCGAGATGAGGCGGATCACGGTGCGCGGCGACGATCTGCGCGATG
>JBCBLB010000814.1:0-3963 GCA_038520555.1 Myxococcota bacterium
GAGTGGTCCTCAACCCTCCTGAACCGGCGCTCGACGTCGCGCTGGAGATGGACCCCGCCCCAGAAGACCTCGATGAAACCGCTTTCATCCTGTCCTTCTCCAACACAGACGCCACGAAACCAGAGCGCGCCCCCACCTGGGTCGGATCTCGATGAGCATGCTCATGTTGTGGGTGAAGCGGGCTCGCCGGGTCAGGGCATGGTCAAGCCACCGTCGACTGCGATGAACTGCCCGGTCACGAATCGGGAGAGCGGGCTGGCCAGCGCAAGGATCGCGTCGGCGATGTCTTCGGTGGTGCCGAGCCGCCGCAGCGGCGTGCCGCTCCGGACGATGTCCTGGACAACCTCAGAGGTGGGGGCGCTCGCTTGCGTCGTCATGATGAGCCCCCCGGCGACCATATTGACGCGGATGTTGTCCGGCCCCAGCTCTGCGGCGAGGTTGCGGGACATCCCGATCATCGCGGCCTTTGCCGTCGTATAGGCGTGATACTGTACGACCGGGTTGGTGATGAGGTTGGTCAGGATGTTGACGACTGCCCCGCCGCCTGCCGCTCTCAAGGCCGGCAGACAGGCCTGGATGGTGTTCATCGCCCCTGCGACGGTGCCATCGATCTGATCCTGGAACTGCGACCAGCTCATCTCTTCAAACCGGGGATTGTTGGCGGGGTCGAAGCGGTAGTTGTGTAGGGCGTTGTTGACCAGGATGTCGATGCGGCCGAACGCGTCCTGGGTCTGCGCCACCATCTTCTGGACGGCGCCCGGATCGCGGACGTCCGCCTGTACCGCGATGGCCCGCCCGCCGCGCTCTTGGATGGCGGTCACCACTGCATGGGCTGCGTCGGCCGACTGGAAGTAGTTGACCGTGACGGCGGCGCCGGCCTGGGCGAACCGCTCGGCGATGGCCCGGCCGATGCCCTGCGAGGCGCCGGTGACGATGGCGACCTGGTCGCGAAGGAGACCAACGGAATCAGACATGCTCGGACTTCTCCTGTCCTGTTCGCACTCCCTACGCTGGTGCAAGCCAGGTCAGGTTCGAAGGGTGTATCTCAGCGTCCAAAGCCCCATCGCCCGGACGCACCCCTGTGCGTCTCCCCTCCCTATACCATCCTCAACCCGCATGCCATCGCGATCAGAGGTTCTCCCGAAGGGTTCCACCTCGGCCAGTTTCCTTCACCGGGATACAATCTGAGCGATGGCGTTGCCTCCGCCGATACCTCCGAATGCGAGCCAGCTCGGGGCCTTCGCGTTGACGGGTGAGCTCCTTGGCCGCGGCGGGTTTGCGGATGTGTGGGCCGCGGTTCACGTCGCGACGGGGTGGCAGGTGGCCATCAAACAACCGAGAGCTGAATCCGTTGCGATCCTGGGCGAGTCTCTGTCCACAGAGGCGCGCGCCCTCGCCCAGCTTCAGCACCCCGGCATCGTTCGGATCCTGGATGTGCTTGACGGCGATTGCATCGTGATGGAGCGGGCGACAGCGACGGTCGCCGAACGGCCACCGGCCCAGTGGTCGGCGTTGCGGGCGTTGCTGCTCTCGGCCCTTGACGCCCTCGCCCATGTCCACAGCCATGGGCTGCTCCACCGGGACATCAAGCCCTCGAACATGCTCCTGGGCGTTCGCCGCGAGCCGCGCGAGCCGCTGGTGTTGCCAACCGACGGCTTTCGACTCTCCGACTTTGGCATCGCGGTCCAGGCCACACAGGACGTGTCCTGGCCGATGGCCGGGTCGCCGTCGTTTCAAGCCCCTGAGCAGCGAGACGGTGATCGGGCTTCGTTTGGGCCGTGGAGCGATCTGTTCGCCCTCGGACGCGTCGCACAGGCCCTCTCCGCGCGTATCCCGTCGACGCCGCCGGGCTTCATCGATTGGATTCGATGGCTGACCCATGCCGAGGTCCCCGATCGCCCAGACCGGGCGATCGAGGCTGCAGCCGGGCTGCTCCTGCTCGGTGAGCCCCAGCGCGACCGTCAGAACCGGCCGCCTCCTCCGCCGGACCTGTTGGAAGGCAGCACGCTCGTTCACCTCGAACCCATCGCCCGAAAGCGACAACACCAGCGCCCGCCCCTGGCCTTGAAGGCGGGGCATCGAAGGCTCCCGGACGACTGGCGGATCGGAGTGCCGTGGTGGCCCACGATCGAGTTGTTGGATGCGGGTGCAGGGATGCAGCACCTTCGCCATCCCCAGATCGTGGGACAGGAGGCCCTTCGGGATCGCCTGTGGAAGGTCCTTCAGGCGGTTGCCGCGCAGAACACTCCGATGACGATCTCCCTTCAGGGGCCGGTGGGGATCGGCCGCCGGGCGCTGGCGCAGTGGCTGGCGGTCCGAGCGCATGCGGTCGGTGCGGCAGAGGTAGAGCGGATCGATGCCCGACACCCCTGGGTTTGGGAAGGGCCCCCTCAGGGACCGCTTCGCGCGGCGTCCGGCGGCCGGGTGCGGCTGCTCATCGGTTTGGACATCGACAGCATCGAAGTGATCGATGCGGTGATGCAAGAGGCAGCGGGCCCGATCCTCGCCGTGCTCGCCCGAGGGGATCGCGGAGCGGCGTGGGCCGTACCGCCGCTGACCGAGGCGGATCTGCGGCGGCTCATCCGAGAGACCCTGCCGCTCGCGCCCGGGCTCATGGAGCATCTGATCGATCGATCCGCGGGGGTGCCAGGGGCCGCGCTACGATGGATTCAGCGGTGGAGCCGGGATGGCCAGCTCACCTTCACGGTGGATGGGTTCACCCATATCAACGGGACGCGCCCGATCATCGGAAACCGATCGTTCTCAAGACCCTATCAAGAGATCGGTGCGCTTATCGACCAGGGCGAGCCTGAGCAGGCGTGGGCAGCGTTCTCTGTTGTGACGCCCGCGACCCTGGTCGCACATCTCTCGGTTGGATTCGATATCCTCGACGCCCTTGGTGCGCGGGCGGACGATCCGCGCCGGCTGCGGCTGGAGATCCTCCGTGAGAAGCAGTTCGGCGTCCATCAACCGGGGCAGATGGCGCGATTGACGGCGCTCTCTCGTATGGCCCGCCAGGCAGGCCTGCCAGCGCTGGCCGACGATGTCGAGATGAACATCGCGATGTGGCAGAACAGCCGCGGCGCTCCGCAGGCGGCCCTGGATCGGATGCGCGCTGTGCATGCCCGTGCCGTAGCACGCGGCGATCAGCATACACGCTGCTGGGCCACCATCTGCATGGTCTCTCCGCTGACCTATCTGGGGCGTGTTGAAGAAGCGTTGGCCCACGCAGACCGCGGAATTCGGCTGGCAGAAGACCACCCCAGAGAGCTGCCCTCCGCTTTCAACGAGCGGGCCCGGGCGCTGCGGAGCGCAGGCCGATACGACGAAGGGGTCGCGGCGTGTCGCGCGGGGCTGCGAATCCTCACCGACGATCAGATTGTCTTCCGTCAGCGCCTCCTCCAGAACCTGGCCTCGCTGCTGAAAGCATCTGGCAGGGGACGCGCTGCGATCGACGTCTATGAAGAAATGATCGCCTTTGATGTGGGGCAGGGGTGGCTGCAAGAAGAGGCCATCTCTCGCAACAACCTCGGCTGGTTGCAGCTGTGCCTGGGGAACATCGCGGACGCAGAGCGCAGCCTGCGCATCGCCGTTGATCGGTATCTTCGCACGAACCGCAGCGATCACATCGTCCGTGTTGGGCTGGCGGTCGCCTATGCGTTCAACAAAAAGATCGCCGCAGCCCGTGAGATCCTGGCTCCGCTTGAGGTCAACGCGGCCGAACAGTACCAACCGATGCGGCTCGCGCGGCTGTTGGTGTTGGGGTGGTGCGCTGCCGCCATGGGGGAGGTCGACCGATGGCCCTCAGCGCTCGACGTCATGCTCGCTGGGCCCACCTTCGACCCGGTCAGCCTGCGCATCATCGCGAAGCGGGCCGCAGAGGTCGCCCGAAGCGCAGGGTGGATCGAGCGGGCGGAGGCCATCGAGCAGTGGCATGCCCGCGCCGAAGACCGCCCAACGGCC
>JBCBLB010000973.1:0-1786 GCA_038520555.1 Myxococcota bacterium
ACTCATCGATGAAGATGATCTCATCGATCTCACCGTTGCAGTCGTTGTCGACGCCGTCGCAGCGCTCTTCCCCGCTCGGGTTGACGTCCTCGTCGCGGTCGTCGCAGTCCCCTGCGGTAGACACCTGCACGTCCCCCATCACACAGACCCGCCGCTCCGTCTCCGGATCCCCGAACCCGTCTGCGTCTGCGTCTGTGTATACGACGACCCCATCATCCCCAGCGTCCAGGCTGTCATCTGCGTCGTCGATGTCACCGTCGCAGTCGTTGTCGATTCCATCACAGACCTCCTGCGCTGCCGGGGAGATGTCGGCGTTTGTGTCGTCACAGTCTTCATCCACCGAGAAGCCGTCTCGATCATCATCGACCGGCTCCTCGACGATGTCCCCGGTGTCGTCTTCCACCACGAGGTCGTCAGTGTCGCTGTCCTGGTCGCTGCCGCCACCGCTGTCGCCGCCGTTGGTGTCTCCGCAGGCCATCACCAGGGCCAGCACCGCGTACATATACCGATTGTTCATGAACTCCTCCTTTCTCCACAGAAAACAGATGCGATTCAACATGAAACCTGTCCGTGCATACACGTATTCACTTCGTTCACGGAAGAATACGTGCACTTTCAACGAAGAAGCACCCATAACATGGGTTCTGTGAATGCATCGCCGAGCAGCATGTTACATGGTCAAGGTATGGGGGGGATGCGATGCTGACATCTTGCCCCCCTCTTACCTGACCGATTCAGTACGCTATAATGGGTCTTTTTCTCCAGGTATTGAGCGATACACGCTGGTGCTCGCGGCCTGCCGTTACGCAGATGACGCGGAAGGGAACCGTGAACGCCCGCAGTGGGTACTTCGGCGCCGCTCAGCTTGCTGCCGATGTGCAGGCGCGCTTCCAGACGCCACGAGGCGGCGGCAGGCAGACCGATCCGCAATAGACTGAGCGCCGCCTCCTTCCGCTGACCGCCGCGACGCTGCAGCATCTCCAACGCCTCTCGGAAACCCTCGAAGAAGAAGGCATCAAGGTCACGCCCCTTCAAGTCGCGGCGCTCCTCCTGGAGCGCGCCGTGACAGACACCGATGACGGCGAACTCGCCAAGATCGTTCAGCAAAAGGCGTCCTGAGCCGTCTCACGAAACGCAATGAGAGATATCAGCCGGAAACCCGTGTCTTCGAACGCATCCCGGGATACGACGTGGGCGAGACGGGCAATCGGGCATCCGGCAAGACGCGCAGTGTCTGATGGATTGCCGAGGGACCGGCAATCCAATGGCGTTTCTCGCGTGTTAGATGTGCCGCCAATGTAACATGTGAGTCGCTACCCGCTCTACAGGTGCCCGCAGTCCCTCATAAGTTGCATCCAGCCAGGACTATACTCAATAAGCAACTTGCATCCACCTTCTTCTGACCATGGATCTCCGGAAGAGATTTCCCAGAGACGTGTAGGTTGCGTAGTGCGCCACCAACTGGTGGGTATCGGCGCTACCTTGAGTGGTGCCGTGGGAGGTGGCAACACTTCAGGAATCCGGAGACAAGCAGCTGTCTCTTCAGCTTGTTCAGCACTGGCTGGACGACCCGCTGCTTGAATGTAAATCCCTGTGTAGTCATCTCGACGATACCAATGGTGCCCTGAGATGGTCATAGGAATACATCGATCGATAGAGTCAGCATCAAGCAAGAAGAAGAAGGATCGGCCCAGAATGCCAACAACCAGCACTGGAATTAGCCGAATAATGATCGGAAAATATGCCCCCTTCCAATCTTTCATCAACCTTGTGAGAAGAATAGAAC
>JBCBLB010000893.1:0-3145 GCA_038520555.1 Myxococcota bacterium
GACGCGGTGGCGGAAACCATCAAGATGGCGATCATGAAAGCAGGGCTCCTGTCATAAATGCTCCTGTTGTGTCAGCTGCAGCTCAACACCCCAGAGGCCTTGAAGGGAAACCGTCATCTCTCCAGGTTTACCATGCACCATATGGATTTCATGATCATTTTTGATGATACGAAGCCAGCTGGCTTTAACTACCCAGGAGGACAATCCGAAGACCTATGCGTTTCGCGAACGCCGGGTTCGCAGTCTTCATGTGCTTGAACAATCGGAGAGTTTGGAATGTCGGCCACCGCCGCCAACGTGCCGGAGCCTTCCGCACACATCCTGATGAAGCAGCTTGGAGAGCTGATCGCTGCATCCAGTCATGCGCTCTTTGGCGATTATGATGTCTCTTTGGAGACGCTCCCTCCCGACGAGAGCCCGGAGCATGGCGCGATCGCGATCCTCGGCTTCAATTCGGACCGGCTCCGCGGCGCGATCGGGCTGGCGATGGACCACGCCGCCCTCATCCACAGCACCCTGCAGGTCGGTTTATTTGAGGAAGATTGTTACGACTGGTTGGGGGAGCTGTCCAACCAGCTGCTGGGGCGGCTGAAGAGCCGGCTGTTCCAATTTGAGGTGAACCTGCACATGGCCTCACCGGTGGTGCTCCGTGGGCTGCGGTTCCAGTTCGGAGACCAGGAGAGCGAGACCTTCCTCCGCCAGAGCTACCGCTGCGGCGGGGGCGCGATGAGCGTCTGGCTGGACATCACCGCCCAGCCCGGCCTGATCCTGGTGCCGGTCAACAACCCTGATCCGGCCGACGCCACAGATGGCGCGCTGGTGTACCCGAAGACGGGGTGATGGGCACGGTTTTCTCAGGGAAGCAGCGGCCCACACTGACATGCCGCCTCTGCAGCGGCTTGCTCCTCTGGGGTGACCGGCCATGGTGAGCGCTGGACCACATAGGAGATGAAGTCGGCCGTGATCTGTCGGACCCGCGCCCCTTCCGGTGTATCTGTCCGGCTCACCCAGAAGGCCAGCAACGCGGCCCGCCGGTCTTCGGGCCGCGCTCCGCCAGGGTGCATCCCCAGGGGAGCGCCGGTCTCCCAGGTCGCCGCCAGCTGGTCGGGCAGGTTGTAGTAGCGCTCCTCCATGACTTCCCGCTGGATGGCCTCCCGCCATGCGGTGATCGAGGGGTGAAGGGCCTCAAAGACTTCTGTGATGACCTGCTGCTGTCGACGGTAGTTGCCGCTCCAGGTGTTGCTGACCGTCCGCCGGTTTCCTCCCTGAATGATGACGAAGCCGTCTTCATCGACGATCAGGGTGGGCATCAAGCTGTCTCGGCCACGCCAGGCGCTGGGCTTGTACACCGTGCGCCCGTTTCGACGGGCCTTGCCCGCCTTGTACCCAAGGCCGGCCATCATCTCATCAAGGGCCTGACGCGCCTCCTCAGGCGTCTGCTGCGCTTCGATGATCATCTCTTCGTCAGGGGGATCCTCAGCGAGCGCCGAGGCCAGAAAGATGAGGGGGATCACAACCATGCCCTCCAAACCCGACGATGCGGCTGCGCCTTCCCCGGTGGATCAGTCGATCTGTGTTGTGATGACCGTGACCGTATAGAACTCTTTTTGCGACGGGATCAGCGAGTTGATGGCCAGAAAGAACGGCGCCGGCTCGCCGGGGAGCAGGACGTAGCGCTCGCCGACCAGGACGATCTCCGTGTTGCTCGTTCCGATCCGGCCGAGCACCGCGCCGAGCGGGAACCGCGGCACCATCGCGTCGGGGTGAGCTGGGACCGGGTGGCCGATCGCGCCGGAGACCCAGTCGGGTCCGTTGATCTGGCCGCTGACCTTGATGGTGATGACGACGCTCTGGGAGCGCGCGAATGCCAGCTTCATCCAATCACCGGGGTAGAGCCGAACGGTCTCCTGTGGCTGTGTCGGCTCCAGGGCGGGCTGGGGGTCCCCTTCGCGTTGTTGGCGGTTTGAAGAGGCTTTCATCACCGCGATCCCGCCCCAGATGCCCAGGGCGATGATGCCAACGCCGAGCAGCAGCACCAGGATCCCCTCTGGTGCGCCGCAGAGGGCGGCGCAGAGGCCGGCGATTGCGATGTAGCTGCCTGCCACCAGCGCGACGCCGATGATCAGGATGCCCAGAATCACCGCAGGCGTCGACGGTCGCGTCCGGAGCGGGTCCAGCCCCTGTGCCTGCCAGTGCGCATGCGCCGCCTTCACCCGTCGCCGCAACATCGGGTTGGAGTTCGACAGGACCCCGGTGTGGTCCCAGTTCTCATAGATCTGGATCGAGAGACGCTCCAGGCGTCGGATGCGACGAAGCTCCCCCCGAATCTGACGGCGGAGGGCTCCGCTGGACGCGTCGGCGAGGGTTTGATCGAGCACGAAGCCCAGCCGCCGCCGCCGATCTGCCGAGGTCGGCCAGTCCTGCACGGCCTGATGCACCTCGTGCAGCGCGCTCCGGAGGTAGCCCTCGCCCTCATCGGTGTCGTGGCCGCTCAGGAAGCGCTCCATCAGGTCTCGATTGACCCGCGTCGCCTGGCCCAGCGACGACGCCACATCCAACGTCAGCGCCTGGAACGCCGGGTGGGTCTGCTCCTCGACCGACAACCGCTCGATCTCCTTGAACGCCTCCATCGCGCCCAGCCCGTCCCCGATGATCCGCGTCGTGTCCAGGGCCTCGCCCTGGCGCATCTCCGGGACCTGGGCGAACATCCCGTCGACGAAGCCCTCCCGCTGCATCTCCCAGACCGTCCGCAGGTGCGCCGCGTGCGCCGCGACCCGATCGGTCTCGCTCGCCATGCCTGACAACGGCATCGATGCCCCTGCCGTGCCCATCAACATGTCGCGGAGAAACCCGCGTCGGTTCCAGATGCTCATCGCCGTTCCTCTTCAGCACACCCTCAGCACATCACCTCTCCTTCTGCGATGCAAGTGAGTCGGCCGTATCGATCGGGGAGATTGTCCGCTACACTGCCCTGAGGAGGAGAGGCTCATGAGACGTGCCCTGTGGGGATTGTTGCTGTTTACCGGGTGCTCCGGTGAAGAACCGGTCGAAGATTCCGTCGAACCCATCGAAGCACCCAGGCGAAGGCGTCGCGGATGTCATCGGGGCCGGGATCGTCAACCGTTCCGGTGGCGTCGCACCCATC
>JBCBLB010000083.1:0-20260 GCA_038520555.1 Myxococcota bacterium
CCCATGAGTCCGTCCGCCACCTGCTCAGCAAGCAACTCGATGGCCCGGTCGTGATGCTGAACCTGCTTCGCTTCCGCGCGCAGGCTGACTACCAGGCCACCCCGAACCTCGCCCCGGAAGAACCGATCACCGGACGGGTGGCGTATAAGCTGTATATGGTTCACACCGCCCCGTTCCTGGCCGAAGCCGGCGGCCGGGTGCTGTGGGCCGGCGATGGCGGGGCCCCCATCATCGGACCGATGGATGAACGCTGGGACCGCGTCCTGCTGGTCGAGCACCAGAGCGTCCAGGCGTTCCTGAGCTTCGCACAAAATGACGCCTACCTCGCCGGTGTTGGACACCGCACCGCTGCGCTGGCCGACTCCCGCCTGTTACCGCTCACTGCGCTCCCGATCGCACCTGCGACGTAACAGACCATGCAACGAGACGGGTGCGGTGAGATACACTGGCCGTCTCGGAGCTTCACCATGTCTGAACCACCTGCCCGATGCATCCATCGACTCGATGTCAACGATGAGGTCGTCGAAACCCTCGCCCCACAGCACTGGACGCTGCTCGAAGTGCTTCGGTATAAGCTCGGCCTGACGGGCACCAAGCAGGGCTGTGACAAGGGGGACTGCGGCGCCTGTACCGTCCTCATCGACGGTGAACCCACGTTGTCGTGTTGCACCCTGTCGCTGATGGCGCAGGGCCGCAAGATCACCACCATCGAGGGGCTGCCGCCCAAGGTGCCGCGGGCCTTCGACATCACCGGCGCCTTGCAGTGCGGGTTCTGTCAGCCCGGCATGATCTGCAGCGCGCAGGCGCTGCTCGATGACAACCCCGCCCCCTCTGACGCCGAGATCCGGGAAGCCCTCAGCGGCAACCTCTGCCGCTGCACCGGCTACACCAAAATCATCGAAGCGGTCCGCCTCGCCGCCCGCGACCTGGACGGCCTCGCCGATGATGGCACCGACGGCCTCGAAGTACCGGTCCGTTATGGCCAACCCGCACCCGGCTTCAACGTCATCGGCGCCCGCGGTCGGAAGGCGGACAGCATCCGCAAAGCCGTCGGGACCGAAATCTACACCGACGACATCCAGCTGCCGCGGATGGCCCATGGCCGGATCCTGCGCTCGCCGTTCCCTCACGCCCGCATCCGGTCGATCGACACCGCGGCCGCGGAAGCGCTGCCCGGCGTCTATGCCGTGATGGTCGGCGCTGATCTCCCTGAGCCGTTCTGTGTCATCCCCTGGACCCCCGATGAGACGGCGCTGGCCATCGATAAGGCGCGCTATATCGGTGATGGCGTCGCCGCGGTCGCCGCGGTCGATGAAGAGACCGCCATCCGGGCCTGTGATCTGATTAAGGTCGATTATGAGGTCCTCAAGCCCGTCTTCTCGTTACAGGACGCCCTCGCTGAGGGGGCGCCCCTCGTTCATGAGAAGGACTGGAAAGACCGTCCACGGACCACCAACATCTGTAAGACCGTCGACCTGTCATTCGGCGCGGTGCAGAAGGGCCTGGATGACGCCGACGCGGTGGTTGAGGGCACCTGGTTCTATGAGGGCTCGACCCACGCCCCCATTGAGCCGCACTGTGCGATCGCCCGCTGGTCACCGGATGGACAGCTGACCCTATGGTCCTCGACGCAGGTGCCTCACTACCTGCATCGGGAGCTGGCGAAGGTCCTCGACATCGCGCAGGCGCGGATCCGGGTCATCCAGCCCGCCCTCGGCGGTGCATTCGGTGGCAAGTCCGAGCCCTTCGATCTGGAGTTCTGCGCAGCAGAGCTGGCCCGTCGCGCCGGGCGCCCCGTCAAGATCCTGTACACCCGCGAAGAAGTCTTCTACGCCCACCGCGGCCGGCACCCGATGGAGATGCGCATCCAGATCGGCGCCAATACCGACGGCAAGCTCACCGCCGTCGACAACGACATCCTCATCGACGGCGGCGGCTACCACTCGTTCGGGATGATCACGACCTACTACGCCGGTCAGCTGCTCACCGGCCCCGTCGACTTCCCCACCTACCACTTCCGCGCCCGGCGGCTGTACACCAACAAGCCGTGCTGTGGGCCCAAGCGGGGCCATGGATCGGTGCAGCCCCGCTTCGCCTTTGAGTGTGCCCTCGATGAGGTCGCCGAGAAGATCGGGATGGACCCCATCGAGATCCGGCGAAAGAACGCCCTGTCCAACGGACAGGAGACCGTCAACGGCCTGGTCGTGCCCTCGACGGGTCTGCTCGCCTGTCTCGATGCGGTGAGCGAAGGGTCGCGGTGGACCCAACGCTGGGGTAGGCTTCCGTTGGGCAAGGGCCTCGGCGTCGCCTGCTCGATGTACATCTCCGGGACCAACTATCCCATCTACCCCAACGAGATGCCCCAGTCTGCCGTCCAGCTGCGCGGCGACCGCTCCGGCAGGCTGACCATCTTCTGCGGCGCCAGCGACATCGGGCAGGGCTCGGACAGCATGCTCGCCTATATCGTGGCCGAAGAGACCGGCATCAACCCCGACCACATCGTCGTGGTTTCGTCCGACACCGACCTGACGCCGGTAGATTTGGGGGCATACTCCTCACGGGTGACCTACATGTGCGGCATCGCCGCCCAGGACGCCGCCCGGAAGCTTCGGAAGCGGATGGTCGACAGCGTCGCCGCGAAATGGAAGGTCGACGCCGATCAGGTCGGGGTGGCGCTCGGATTCTTCTATGACCGACAGGCGCCCGAGCGGCAGATGCCCACCCTCCAGGTCATGCACCTGACCGAAGCGATGACCGGCACGCTGGGAGAGACCGGGGCGTTCTGGACGGCGCACCGGGGCGGCAAATACCGGGGCGGCAGCATCGGCGCCTCCCCCGCCTACTCGACCACCGCCCACGTCGCAGAGGTCGACGTCGACCCCCAGACCGGCATCGTGCGCGTCGAGAAGGTCTGGGTCGCCCACGACTGCGGGCGGGCCATCAACCCCGTCCTCGTCGAAGGCCAGATGGAGGGCAGCGTCTATATGGGCTACGCCGAAGCCATCATGGAGGCGCAGCTGTACGACGACCGGGGGCTGCATGTCGGGCCGAACCTGCTCGACTATCGGATGCCGACCTCCAAAGAGACCCCCGAGATCTTCGCCCGGATCATCGAGACGATCGACCCCGGCGGCCCCTACGGCGCAAAGGAAGCCGGCGAGGGGCCGCTGCACCCCGCCATCCCCGCCATCGCCAACGCCATATGGGACGCCGTCGGTGTGCGCCTGCGCCGCATCCCCTTCACCCCCGATCGGGTCCTCGCTGCGATTCGCGCGAACGCCGAAGCCGACGCATAAGGAGCAACCACGATGCTGCGCATGGACGGCTTCGCCTATCACCACGCATCCACCCCCGAACAGGCGGTCCGCCTGTTTGATGAGCTGGAATCTCCACGCTACATCGCCGGCGGCACAGATCTCCTCCCCAACATCAAGCACCGGATCTTCTCTCCGAAGAACCTCATCGGGATCGCCACGGCGCTGCCGACCGGATGGAGGGAAGACGACGGCCAGCTCCGCGTCGGCGCGGGCACCCGGCTCTCTGCCCTCGCCAAGATGACCCCGATCCCAGCCCTCGCCGAAGCCGCCGGGCAGATCGCCGGGCCGCAGATCCGGAACATGGGCACCCTCGGTGGCAACATCCTCCTCGACACCCGGTGTCTGTTCTACAACCAGTCTCACTTCTGGCGGAAAGCCCTCGGACACTGCCTCAAGGCCGAAGGCGACTGGTGCCATGTCATCGGCGGGCCGAAGACCTGTGTGGCCACCCAGTCCTCAGACACCGTGCCCCTGCTGCTCGCCATGGACGCTGCGATCGTTCTGCTGGGCGCTGCAGGCGAGCGGATCATCAAGATGCGGGACCTGTATCGGTTCAATGGGATGAATCACCTGAAGATCGAGCCCCATGAGCTGCTCACGGAGGTGCTCATCCCCTCGCCACCCGAGAACTTCCGGGCGACCTACCGAAAACTGCGGACCCGCGACAGCATCGACTTCCCCCAGCTCGGCGTGGCCATCTGCGGTGTCTTCGACGGCGACGTCCCGACCGCGCTCGACATCGTCGTCGGCGCCGCCAACCCGCAGCCAAAGCCGATCCGAAAGCTGGAACCGTTCCTCAACGTCCCGCTGACCGACGACCGCGTCCAGGAGATCAGCGCCCTGGTCTACAAGCAGACCCGCCCCCTCGCCGCCGTCCATGGGGCCCCCAGCTGGCGGCGGCACATGAGCATGGTGTTCACCCAGCGCGCCCTCAACGACCTGCGGGCCAGATGACAGTTGCCCCGGACAGGGCCACCCAATACAGAACAGGTGTTGATTGCCCACCCTGAAGTGTAGGGAAATGAAGATGCTGTGGATTCTTCTCAACACGGTCCGTCAGGCGGGCTGAGCACGACGCTCAGCCTCCGGACAACGTTGTGCGGCTGATCAAGCACTGATCGGCTGAATCCATAGACCTTCACCAAGGAGCGGAGAATGACTCCGCAGACCCTTCAACGGCTGCGCCAGCTGTTAATGCACCCTGATCCCGATATCCGCGCGCAGGGCTTCGAGATGCTTGAGATGATCCCTGATCAGGCCGCACAGGTCTCGCTCCGCGATGTGCGCTTCCCCCCCCGACGCGACCTGCGGCACTGGACACTCCGCGGCGCGAATCTTCGCGGCGCCCACATGTTCGAGGTCGACCTGCGCGGCATGGATCTGCGCGACGTCGACTTCAGCGATGCACGCCTGGAGAAATGCACCCTGCAAGGCGCCGATCTCAGCGGCGCACGCCTGGGCGGGGCCTCGATCATCGACACCGACCTGTCAACGACCCGGTTCTCCCAGACGCAACTCCGGATGGCCCGGCTGAGCAGCTGCGTGCTGCCCCTCGCCAGGCTCCCAGGCCCGGATCTGAGAGACCTGAACCTGACCCGGGTCCGGCTCTTTCAGCTCGACCTCCACACGCTCGACCTCAGCCGCGCCATCATGAGCGAAGTGGAGTGGGTCGAGTGCGACCTGCAGTGGGTCAACTTCGAGAAAGCGCAGCTATATCGGAATCGCTTCACCCGATGTCGGTTGCGGGGCGCGTTCTTCCGAAACGCCCAGCTCGAGCAGACCGATCTGTCCAGCACCGATCTGCGCGGCGCGGACTTCAGCAACGCGAACCTGAGGAACGCGCGTCTCGATGGGTCGAACCTGAAGAACGCCCGGCTGCGACGGGCGAACCTGCAGCAGGCCAGCCTGCGTGGCGCCAACCTTCAGCACACCGACCTGCTCCACGCACGGCTGCCGGGCGCCCGCAGCCTGATGACCGGCGCCCACCTCAGCCATGCGAGACTGACCCGGCAGCAGCGGCAGCGGATGGACCAGCCGTGGCTGTTCTGGAGGTGATGGGTGAGCTAAACTCTTGACGTGTCTGTTCAATGGTCTTCGCTGCATCACTCTGCTCAGGGCGACGAGAGCGCTCGGGCAGGAGCGATCATCCGTGGCCAGGCCGAGCTGGAGCGGTTCCTCAACGCCTCAGGCTATCCCCGCCAGGATGGGGAGAGCCTGTACCAGCTCCTCGTCCGCGCGCGTCAGCAGGCGGGCGCAGACTGGATCAGCGAAGACATCGGCTGGGCCATCCAGCTCCGGAACCGCATCGCCCATGAAGGCCTCCAGCCCTCCGCAGCCGATGCAGCACGGGCCATCGCCGCCTACGAAGACGCCGCCCTCAAGCTCGGCTGGATCCCCTCCTCCGACGACCCCGATCCAGAACCGTCGGCCATCCCCCCCAAGCGCACCCGCGCCGCCCAGACCACAGAACCCTCGTCGCCCGACAAGACCGCTGCAAAACATCCCGCTGCAGAACATCCCGCTGCAGAGGCGACCCGCGCCGAAGAAGCGCCGGCGAAAGAGAAGAAACCGAAGCCCAGGCGAAAGCGCACGCCACGAAAGAAGAAGAAGCCGACCCCCAAAGACGCGCCGCGGTCTGGCGGTTCGCTGGCGATGGTCGTGGTGTTTGGTGGCCTGCTGGCTGCGTTCTGGGGGCTGAGCGCCTGGACAGGGCCGCGGACCGTGGCGCCTGGGCTTCGGCACTGGATGCGGCCGATGGACGCACAGGCCAGCAGCACCGCACCGGACACCAGCCCCATCGCCGCAGTAGACGGCGATCCGGGCACGGCATGGTGTGAGGGCGCCGACGGCGTCGGAAACGGTGAGCGCCTGACGGTTCGATTGAACACGGCCCAGCCGATCGAGGGGCTGCGCCTGAAGTCCGGCCATCATGCCAGCGCGAGCGCCTTCAGCCAGCACCGGGCGCCGATCCGGCTGACCGTGATCGTCGGCTCGCACGCGGTGCCGGTGCGGGTGCGACCAGAGCGCGGCGTCTTCGCCGAGGTGACCCTGCCCGAGCCGGTCACCACCCAACAAGTGGACTTCGTCATTGAAGAGGTCGGACCTGCACCGTTCACGGCCGCATGCATCTCTGAGGTCGAGGTCCGGGCGCCCGTCCCCGTCGCCGAGGCCCTCGCACACTGACCCGCTGCAGCGTCAATCTTCTTCAGCGTCAATCTTCTTCAGTGACGTCGGCTCCTTCGATGATGGCCCGCAGCTCTTCGAGGCCATCGTCGAGGGAGAAGGTGACGAGGTTGCTCAGGCTGGAGAGGGCAGCGATGGCGTTGACTGAAGCATCCTGTCGAGAGGCACCGCGGAGGCGGTGGGCGAAGGCCCGGTTGATGCTTTGCAGCTCCGCATAAAACGTGCGCAGCCCGTCGAGTTCGAAGTCGACAGGTTGGTTGTCCTTGTGGGCGAAGAACTGGCGGAGCATATACGCACCGGCGACGCGGTAGGCGGTCTCTACGCGTGAAGCAAAGGGAAGGTGCATCGCCGCCATCCCTCGGAGCGGCGCCATCCGGGGGCAGGCGCTCCGAGCCATCAGCAGCCCCATCAAGGCGCGCAGCCCGGTCTGCACATCGCATCGATGGAGATAGGTGCGGTGCGGTCCGATGACTTCTACCTCGACCTGTTCTGTCGAGGTGATGTCTGCGAACGCCTCTACCACGGGGATCAGATCGGCGGCGGGTGGGCAGACGGCGCGCTCGTCAGGAGTCAACGGGCAGGTTGGGCACTGGTGTACGTGGAGGGCAACCCAGGGGTATGCGTCAAGGTCCGGTGGTGTGTCCTGCGGTTCTGTCGAGAGGCGCTGCTCGGTGCCGTCTGAATGTCGAAACAGGTAGGTGAACATGACGCTGGCGCCTCCCAGGAGGGGTTTTACCGCCTCCCAGCGGGACGCTCACCCCAAATCATCAAGCGGCTTGAACCCTCACCGTTTCATGAGGTCGCATCGAGCGCAGCCGGTACCGTTGTCCTGTGCTGATGTCATCGGCGATGATCATCTCTTTGCCCATGCGCCGGCAGACCATGCGTCCGATGCTGCTGACGACACCCAGCTTCTCCAGGCCCATGCCCAACGCGACGAGCCAATTCGGCGACTGGATCCGGTAGGTGCGGCCGTCGGCGGTTTGGAAGATCCACTGAGCGTTGGAAGGGGGGGTCATGACGTTCTCCATGGCATCACATCGCGGCTCATGTCGAGCGCAGCGTGCTTCACCATCGTAGTGTGTTGGGCGGGAGGATAGGGTTACCGCCGCTTACAGACGCTTACAGTGATCTCTCCGATGATGCTCGGATGTTCCCTGTCGAAGCCTCTCTTTTTCCTTCAGCGGTCTGTAAATAGAGACGGACACAGGCGCCTGGCTCAACACTTACGCCCCTCATCGGGGCATCATGATGGGATCGAGGCGAAAGCTGACCCCATCATAACGCACGGTTTCAATATAGTTTTCCTTCGGCGACGAGATCCCGGCCCAGGCGAGGTAGGGCCGACCATGTAAGGAAAAGCCGAACGGCGGAGCGGCAGGCCCGGTCGCCGTGGCGACGTGGTTCGTGCCGAAGACAAACAGTCGGTTTCCATACTCAGGGTGGACGTCCAGGACGGCGAGGATGCCCCGACTCTGCGCGCGCAGGCGGAGCACGCTCTCCATCTCTCCGTCCAGATCCAGATCCATCGCCCAGGCGTCGAGGATCTCCATGGACGGCACGGACAGCCCCGCGCTGATGACCCGCTTCTGGACGTCATCGAGGTCGGCGCCGGTGATGGCCTGCACCGGCGCTTCGATAGCGCCCTGTGGCGGCGCGCTGACCAGGTTGTTGCGGCGGTCAACGGTCCACCCGGCAGCGGCGGTGATCGGGGGCGTCTCCGGGTCACGCTGCGCGAGCGCGGCGGGGGAGATGTCGAGGACCCGCTGCATCAACGGAGAGAGAAACCGCACCTCGCCGAGGGGCATCTCCCAGCGGGAGCCGCGGTCTTTGGGGTTGATGAGGACCATGGCGTCGCCCTGTCGGCTGAGGGACCACCCAGCGGGCGGGCGGGTCCCCCGAAGTGTTGTGGAGAGGACCGGCAGCATCCCGAGCGGCGGCGCCCGATCGGTCATCCAGGGCGGCCCACCGTTCATCGGGTAGACCACCCAGATCCGCCCAGCGGTGAGGTAGAGCTGGCCGCGGGCGAGCTTGGGCGCACCCTGGGCGATGGGGGCGAAGGCGCGGGTGTTGGGCCGATCCTGGTAGGTCCGGCTGGCGAGGTCGACCCGGTGGCCAGGCTTCAGCGAGAGCCCGGTGACCTGACCGGCGGCGACGGTGAACACCACCGGCGGATCGTCGAGCTGGCAGCCATCGAACCAGTCCACCTGCTCTACATAGCGACCGGCGCCGACGTGGACGACCGCGGCAGCGTGCCAGCCGTCGGGCTGACCGGGGAGCGCGCAGAGGGGCAGCGCCGGCGCGTCATCGGCCTTGCCCGACGCCGCGGCCCGGATCCAGGTCTCAGTGAGGCCAGCCTGGGTCAGCTGCTCGCCGGCCACCTCGCTCCAGGGGCGGGTCTGGCCCCCGGGCCAGCGGGCCACCCACTCGACCCGGGGAGTCATAAAATCCGGAAGCTGAACAGGCGGATCGATGACCACCTTCGCGGCTTCATCGGCGATCTGGACGCGCAGGAAGTGGTCGGGGAACTTCTCGACGAGGGGCGCGATGCCGGGATGCGTCGGATAGCGGCGGGCGACCGCGACCGCCGCTTCCCCAGAGCCCGCGTCTCGAACAGCGGCATCCGCGGCGCGCTCACGGGCCGACGATGCGGCGCGGGTGTCTGGAAAATCGTCGGCCAGCTTCAGGAGGATGTCTTCGGAGGACGTCTCCGGAAGTTCACGCAGTGTCGCCGAGGCGAGACGTTCGTAAGCATCTGTTGACCAGGGGGTGCCCGCCCAGCGCTTCCGGTAGGCAGCCCAGCCCACAGCAGAGTCATCCACCTCGGCCAGAGGCCAGAAGGATTCGGCGCATGCTTCGCGGAGGCTGCGGTCGTCGAGGGCCGTCCACGCCTCCCACTTTTCGCAGCGCTTCCGGGCACTCTCGAAGTCGTCTTCTTCGAGCTTCTTGCGGACCACGTCTGCACGCTCAGCAGCGAAGCCGGGCGTTGAAGCGGTCAAGAGGAAGGCAAAGATGAGCATCGGGGCTCCGCGGGCTGGGTCGAGAGAGGATAGTTTAGCGTTTGCAGCTGGAGAAGTCGGCTGGCTCGACGCGGGAACTTCACGGAAACGTCACGGCTGAAATCATGGTTACGGTGATTACGATAAATCGTCACCCTCAGGGTGGTGAACTCGAGAACAACCCGCTACAGTTCCCGATGATATGCACCAACCCGCGCGCGTGACAACGCCTCCGGTGCAGGTTGCTTGTCGCTGCGCGAGTGGATAGCACCCGAAACCATCGCTTTCGAAACCATCGCTTTCTCTGGCAGGTCTTTGCCACAGAGCCTCTGCTTCATCGCGTGGCCCCTGTTGTGAACACCTCCACATCGAACCCCTCTTCCGAACACCCTCCCCTGATGACTCCCATGACAGCCATGATGGGGCCTCAGGGGTGAAAAACTGACAGGAGTCCCATCGTGCTCACCGATCTCAGCAAGATGAGGAATATCGGGATCAGCGCCCACATCGACTCGGGAAAGACGACCCTCACCGAGCGGATCCTCTTCTACACCGGTCGCATCCACGCTATTCACGACGTTCGCGGTAAGGACGGCGTCGGGGCGAAGATGGACTCGATGGAGCTGGAGCGCGAGCGCGGCATCACCATTCAGTCTGCCGCGACCCACTGCGTCTGGAAAGACACCCACATCAACATCATCGACACTCCCGGACACGTCGACTTCACCATCGAAGTCGAGCGCGCGCTGCGGGTGCTCGATGGCGCCATCCTGGTCCTCAGCTCGGTCGCCGGCGTTCAGAGCCAGTCGATCACCGTCGACCGCCAGATGCGTCGCTACAACGTCCCGCGCGTCTGCTTCGTCAACAAGTGTGACCTTCAGGGTGCCAACCCCGTCCGCTGCCGCGATCAGCTCCGCGACAAGCTCGGCCACAACGCCGTCCTCGTCCAGCTGCCCCTCGGCCTTGAGGACAAGCACCGCGGCGTCATCGACCTCGTCCGGATGAAGGCCCTCATCAACGAGGGCGACAACGGCGAGACCATCCGTGAAGAAGAGATCCCCGCGGACATGATGGACGAAGTGCTCCAGTACCGCGAGGAGATGCTCGACGCCGCCAGCATGTTCAGCGACGAGCTGATGGAGGCGATGCTCGAGGCAGAGGACGACCCCAGCGTCCTGACCGAAGAGCTCATCCACGCCGCCATCCGTGAAGCGACCATCAAGCTTCAAATGACCCCGGTCATGATGGGCAGCGCCTACAAGAACAAGGGCATCCAGCCCCTGCTCGACGCGGTCACCCACTGGCTGCCCAGCCCCACTGAGGTCGTCAACGAAGCGGTCGACCCCGACAACGACGAAGCCAAGGTGGTCATCCCCTCGGACCCCGAGAAGCCGCTGCTCGCGCTGGCGTTCAAGCTCGAAGACGGCCGCTACGGCCAGCTGACCTACCTGCGCATCTACCAGGGGACGATGAACAAGGGGCAGCAGATCTACAACGTCCGCAGCCGCGACAAGCTTAAGGTCGGCCGCCTGGTCCGGATGCACTCCGACGAGATGGAAGAGATCGAGCAGGCCGGCGCCGGCGACATCGTCGCGCTGTTCGGCGTCGACTGCTATTCCGGCGACACCTTCTCCGACGGCGACACCTGGCTGTCGATGACCTCGATTCATGTCCCCAACCCGGTCATCTCGATCGCGATCAAGCCGGCGGACAGCAAGTCACAGGTCAATATGTCCAAGGCGCTGCAGCGCTTCAACAAAGAAGATCCGACCTTCCACGTGGGCATGGACGAAGAGACCGGGGAGACGATCATCCGCGGCATGGGTGAGCTTCACCTGGACGTCTACATCGAGCGGATGAAGCGTGAGTACAAGGTCACCGTCGAGACCAGCCCCCCGCAGGTCAGCTACCGCGAGAGCATCACCAGCCGAGCAGAGTTCAACTACACCCACAAGAAGCAGACCGGTGGCTCGGGTCAGTACGGCAAGGTCGCCGGCTTCATGGAGCCGATGGACTTCGAAGGCGAAGAGATCTACGAGTTCATCGATGAAATCAAGGGCGGCGTCATCCCCCGTGAGTTCATCCCCTCCTGCGACAAGGGCTTCAAGTCGATGCTCAGCGAGGGTCGCCTCATCGGCGCGCCGGTCGTCGGGGTCCGGGTGACCATCAACGACGGCGGCTTCCACGCGGTGGACTCTTCGGACCGGGCGTTCCAGGCCGCCGCACGCGGTGCATGGCGCGAGGTCTACCCCCGGGCCAAGCCGGTCGTCCTTGAGCCGGTCATGAAGGTGTCGGTCGAAGCGCCGACCGAATACCAGGGCGCGATCATCGGCACGCTCAACCAGCGCCGCGGCGTCATCCAGGGCATGCAGGAAGAGGACGGCTACGCCGTTATCGACGCTGAGGTCCCGCTGGCGGAGATGTTCGGCTATGCGACCACGCTCCGCTCCGCGACGCAGGGCAAGGCGGAGTTCACGATGGAGTTCGCCAAGTACTCCCCGGCGCCGAAGAGCGTCATGGAAGAGCTGATTCAGAAGTACATCGAAGAGAAGCAGGCGGGCTGAGCGCCCCCTCTGCGGTTCTTGACCACGCCCTGCGTCCTGGGGTCAGCCGGCCCGGGGCGCAGGGCGTGTTGATCGGTTTCGTGTGTCCGATGATGCGAGATGTCGCGTCGGACATCGGATCTGGTAGGGTAATTATTGCAGGACAGCGGGAGTAAGTCTTTATGCGAGCTATCGAGCTGATCGAGCGCAGCCCCATGCAGGCTGTGGTGACGACCGTCCGTGGTGGGCTGGCGCCCGGCCAGGTGGGCGGTGTGCTGGCCCGAGCCGGGGTCGGAAAGAGCGCCTTCCTGGTGCACGTCGCGTTGAATTCGCTGGTGCGGGGCATCAACGTGCTGCATGTGTCGATGTCCGACACCCAGGCGCACGTCCGCAGCTTCTATGATGAGATCTTCGCTGAGATCGCGCGAAGCTCGACAGATGTGACCGATGACGTCTCTGCCCGGGTGGCCATGGAACGCCACCGGGTCATCCACTCCTGTCTGGGCCGCTCGTTCACACCGGATGACCTCAGCCGGCTGTTGGAGATGGTCTCTGAGGTGATGGACTTCCGGCCGCAGCTGGTCGTCATCGACGGCTTGAGCGGTGATGAGACCCCCGACGTCGCCGCGTGGTCGGCTGTCGCCGACAAGCACGCCCTGCGGATGTGGATGGCGCTTCGGACCCACCGCACCGACGGCCCCTCCGCCGAAGACGTCGGCGCGGCCTTCTCGACCGCCATCGAGCTGACCCAGGACGACCGCGATGTGATGCTGAAGGTCATCCGGGTCGCCGGCGCATCCGTTGACGCGCCAGACACGCTTCGGCTTGATCCGGTGACCATGCTCGTCCGCCCAGAAGACGCGCGAGACACCACCACCTCGCCGCCCTCGCCGCTCCCGCAGCACTGCACCCTTCACTCCGGCGGCGCGATGGGCGCAGAGGCCTACTTCGGTGAGGTCGCAGAGCGCTGGGGCGTCAAAGAAGTCAACTTCACCTTCGAAGGCCACAACCAGAAGCGCGCCACGAGCCGCCGGGTCCTCACCGATCGGGAACTCGAAGCCGGCGCGGTCAGCCTGGTCTATGTCTCGCACCGCCTGCACCGCCACTGGGAGAAGACGCCGCTGCTCCGCAAGGTGCTCCAGACGCTGTGGCACGTCGTCAGCCACGCCGATCAGATCTTCGTCATCGGCGTGATTCAAGAAGACGGTACCGTTCATGGTGGGACCGGCTGGTCGGTCGAGCTGGCCCGTCGCTGGCACAAGCCGGTCTGGGTCTTCGACCAGGAGAAGCAGAAGTGGTTCATCTGGGACGGCGAACGCTGGCGGGAAGGCACCCCGGTCATCGAAAGCACCCGGATCGCTGGCTCGGGCACCCGCTTCCTCTCTGATGAAGGGCGACAGGCCATCGACGACCTCTTCACACGAAGCTTTGGCGAAGACCCGGCTTAAACATCGCTTTTTATCGATTCGGCCGGACGTTGTCCCGGCCGTTTTTGCGTTGGGGACTGGCCGGCGCGGATGGGTGGACTACATTGAGCGATGTGACTGAGGATATCCCCACAGCGGTTCGTCATGCGGACGAGCAGCACTACCGAATACTCCAGCGCGTCCCGTTCTCCCGGCATCTCAACCCCAACAATGCCCGGGAAGCGCAGCGCGCGTTTCGGGCTGGGGCGGACGCGCCGCCGTTTACCTACAATCCGCTTCTCGAAGCCGATGAGCTGCTTCGCCATCTGGAACGCATCCGCCCCCGCGACGATCACCCGGCCGCAGCGCTGGTTGGCCGCCTCATCGATGGGACGACGCTGCTCGTCCTCGCCCTGCGCGATCGCACGGCGGCGCGGTTCGACGCCCTGGCGCGGCACGCCGACTGGTACCCGGCAGACGATCTGCTCTCCCTTCGGTTTCCCGATCCACCTGCCGATACCGAGAGCCCCGATCGCCCCTCGTCCATGATGATCGAGCGACTCCGGAAGGCGCTCCTGGAGCGGGGCCTGGATGACTGGCGGATCGAATCAGACACCGTGATGAGCGCCCGGGTCCTGGTCGACAGCGCCAAGCGGCTGCTCCGGGTCAACCCCCAGGCACGCTTCAAGCCCCGTGACCTGCGGCGACTGGTCGCCCATGAGATCGATGTCCACGTGATGCGCGCCCACAATGGGCAGCGGCAGGTCCTGCGGTGCTTCTCCACCGGGCTGCCCGGATCGCTCACCACCGAAGAAGGGCTCGCCCTGGTCGCCGAAGAGCAGGTCGGCGCCGCGTCACCGGGCGTGCTCAATCGCCAGGTCGAGGTCGTGCGCGCCATTCATCAGGCCCGGACCGCCGGCTTCCGTGAGGTGTATCAGACCGTCGCCCATCGGCATGGCCCCGGGTTGGCCTGGGGCATCTGCCTGCGCATCAAGCGCGGCCTCGCGAACCCGGGTTTCCCTGGCGTCTACGCAAAAGACAGCGTTTATCTGCGGGGCCGGATGCTGGTCCGCAGCTGGCTGGACGCAGGCAACCCCGTCCAGCGGCTGTATGTCGGCAAGGTCGCGTTGACCGACCCGGTCGACGAGTGGGTGGAGCAGGGTTGGCTTCGGCCTGGCCGGCTGCCGGCCCTGTGGAAGCGCGCCAGCTGAGCCCGCGCGCCGACGCTCACGCCTGTGCCATCGCGCTCATGTCGACCAGCTCGTTCATCATCGGGAACTCTTCCTTCAGCAACGCTTCCACGCCCATCTTCATGGTCATAATGGACGATGGGCAGGTGCTGCAGGCCCCGACCAGCTTCACATAGACGTTGTTGTCTTCGACCTTGATCAAGGTGATGTCGCCGCCGTCGCCCTGCAGCGCCGGGCGGACCATCTCATCGAGGATCTCCTGGACGGACTCCACGGAGAGGGGCGCGCCGGCTTCGTCGTCGCCGAGCGATTCCATCGCCTGGAGGGTCCGGGGGCCGGGGGGCTCTTCCACCACGGGAGCGGTCACCGGCGTCGACGGGGACGCAGGCTCAGGGGTGGGCTCAGGGGTGGGCTCGGGGGTGGGCGCAGGCTCCGGAGCGGGTGCCGCGCGCACTGGCGGAGGGGCGGGCGCAGGGGTCGGACGAGGAGCGGGCGCAGCCGCCGGGGCGGTGTCCTCATCAAGGCCGAGGACACGCTTAAGGCCGCGCTTGACGCGGTTGCGAATGCCGAAGGGGGACATCATCAGCTCCAATCTGGATGCAGTTCCCTAACGACTAACCGGCTCTCTGCAGAGGTCCTACTCCGCCGCCGTGTCCGCCTGCTGGTCGAGCAGGTCCGCGCTGCAGGGCGTCGCATCCTTCCATCCCAGCGGATAGGCGCACAGCGGCACCCGCAGATCCCGAAACTCGGGATCGTTGGTCGAGATGCGCAGCTCCCCGTACACCCCTCCCCCAGCCAGCTCCGTCGTGGGTTGGGCGGTGACCAGGAACTCTTCGGAGTCTTCCGGAGAGATCAGCGAGTCCTCATACTCCTGCTGGAGGACCACCAGGAAGACGCCGCCGCTGTTGCTGATGGTGAACCGGTCCACCCGCAAGTCGTTGGTGCCGACATTGCGAAGCTCGATGGGCACAGAGCGGCTGACGCCGCTGTCCACGTCGATGTCGGTGATCAAGAGGACGTCGGGCGAGTAGGCCATCTTCGTCTCGCCGAGGTCGTTGGTGTTGCCGTCGTTGCCCGTGGTAAAATTCTGCTCGCCCCCGCAGGCAACCAGCAGCGCCAACGCGATGATGCCGTTCGATCTCATGATGCGTCTCTCCATCTGGCATGTAGGATCCATCTGAGCGTTCAGGGTAGCCCACCCCACCCCGATTCGCTGTCAACATCCCGTCGCAAAGCCGAAAGCATCCATGAACGTCTCTCCGCACGCCCTCCTGCCCTACCAGATCGAGATCCCACGCGGTGGCTTCGTGAAGCGAGATCCGGACGGTCAATGGGAATTTTTGTCGCCTTTGCCCTGCCCGTTCAACTATGGCTCCATTCCAGGGGTTCAGAGCGCGGACGGCGAGCCGATGGATGTAGTGGTCCTCGGTCCCAGCCTGCCGTATGGCGCACAGGGATCGGCGCCGCTCCGTGGCCGGGTCCGGTTCTTGGACGCCGGCGTGCAGGATGACAAGTGGGTGCTCAGCACCGCGCCGCTCCATCCGCACGATGCCTGCCAGCTGCGTGCCTTTTTCTCCACCTATGCGCTCGTCAAAGCTGCCGCCCCCTGGCGACGAATCCAAGGGGCCACACGCGTTGAGGGGCTGGCGCTCTTTTTTTGATCGAATTTCTTTAAAGGGCCCCAGCCAGAGCCCGATGAAGTATTTGTCAGCGGAATGGACCGGTTCAACCCGGTCGATAGGACCTCTCGCCCATCCGAGCGGGGGCTTGGTTGACCAAGATGTCTTGTGTTTAGTGGGAAGACTTGCGGAGGCTGCCTTTGAGCGGGGGCGGCCTCCGCTTATCTTATCTGGTGCCCTCGTCCGAAGCGGACGTCATCGGTTCGAAGACATACCGCGGCACCACCGGCCACCCCGTCACGGGTCGTAGCGGGCGCATCCCCATCAGCTGCCGTCTGACCACATACGACGACTTCAGGCCGTAGCTGTCCTTGCAGCCGACACACAGCGACTTCTTGGTGAGGATGACCGATGACCACCGCTGCGCCGCGAGCGCAGCCCGGAGCGTGTCGACGTGCTCGCTCAGGGCGCCATCGTGGTCGATGTCCCACAGGGCGATGAGGTGGAAACCAGGCGCATGACCGGTCCGCCGCAGGTACCAGGGCGACTCCGGCATCATCACCGGCCCCTCCATCGCGGACAAGGTCTCCATCAGCTGCTCCCCCGCTTCCACAGACCGGGGCGTTGGGGTGTACCGCTCGACATCCCAGCGCTCAACCCAGATCTGAAACGCCAGGAAGATGCTGGTCAGCAGGAGCACCCAGCGCTTATCGCGTCCCAGGTCCAGCCGCGTCCGCCCAAGGGTCAGCCCCCCCCACAGCGCCAGGATCCAGCCGCCCGGGATCAGGACGTTGTAGTAGCCGCCGACGTGTCCGCGCATCATGATGCATAGCGCCAGGGTAAGCGCGCCATTGGCCAGCCAATACACCCCACCCGGCCCCAACGGCGCCGGGCGCGGGAGCCGGGGGATGAAGCGGCGGGCCAGCCAGATCACCGTGGCGAGCACGATGAACCCGTTGGTCCACTGCATCATCATCCACATCTCGCGCTCGCTGCCCGGGTACAGCCGCTTCATGTTGAAGCCGTGGGACGACGGGACCTCAAGCAGGTAGGTCAAAAACAGGCCGTCCCCAGACATCTGCACCGCCGCCGTCACCGCCAGCGCCGGCAGCACGCTCCAGGCCGCGAAGCGGAGCGCCGGTGCCCGCCCATGGACCCGCCAGGTCCACAGCAGGATGGGCACCCCAAACGCCGCCGCGTTGTGCTTGGTCAAGTATGACAGCGTCAACAACAGCCCACATGCCCGGGTGAAGCCCAGCCGCCCACAGACCAGCGCCCAGGCCAGAAGCCCCATCAGCAGACCGTCCGTACGGACCAGGTCGAAGAAGCCGCCGGTGTCGTCGAAGGTCGTCAAGAACAGCGCCGCCCCACCGATGCCCAGCCAGACGCTCAGCCCCTCGCTGGAGATGGCGACCACCAGGGCGACCGCCGCAGCGAGCGTCCCCAACATCGAGATGACCCGCCCCAGCGGATACCCAAGCTCAAACACCATAGACGCCCACCCCACCGTCCAGGCGTACAGCGGCGGGTAGATGAAGGGGATGAACTCCAGCGAGGGCTCGACATACAGCGGCAACCCCTGCTGCACCCGCTCGGCGTGCAGCAGCATCCCCCCCTCCATCCACTCCAGGTCGAAGGGGTGGCCGACCCGCGCCAGGAAGGTCTGCCCGAGCATGGAAAAGATGACAAGCGCGACGAGGAGGTGGGGCGCCTCTGCCAGCGCGTCACGGGCCCGATCGGTCATGTGCGCTCAGAGAGCGCGCGGACCACCTGCTCGACCACGGCGTCTTCCAGCGCCGACGAACGCTCAGAAGACGCCGTCATCGCCGAGGTGATCCGAGCGAGGGTGAGCTCGGCTCGCGGAGCGATGCCGTTGGGCGCCGGGTTGGCGCAGCCGCTGCACCCCGTGCACACCGCGGGCAGATCGGCGCCCGGCTCATCAGCCCGCGCGACCGCAGACGGCGGCCCCCCGTACCGCTTCAAGCCCATCGATCGAAGCCGCACCGCCTCATCCGGTGGCAGATCGCGGACCTGACCCAGATCCCGAGCGGTCTTGGTGATCAGCGCGGTGTGTTCCATCGTCTCCAGCCGACAGAACGCCTCCAGGAGATCGCGGCCGACACAGACCGCGCCGTGCCGATCCATCAGGACCGCGTCATGGTCGACGATGGCTTCTCCCACCCGATCGGCGAGGGTGCGCGTGCCGGTGGTCGCATACTCGATCGTTGGGATCACCCCGAGGGTCAAGACCACCTCAGGCAACACACAGCGGGCCATGCTGACCCCGGCGATGGTGAACGCCACGCTGAGCGGCGGGTGGGCATGGACGACCGCATGGACGTCCGGACGCGCCCGGTAGCAGGCGAGGTGCATCGCCATCTCCGAGGTCGGCCGGCCAGCGCCTCGGAGCTTCTCCCCAGCGAGGTTGATCACCACCAGGTCTTCGTCCTTGAGGAAGCCCTTGTGACAGCCCGCCTTCGTACAGAGGATGTGCCCCGACGGAAGCCGCGCAGAGAGGTTGCCGTCCATGGCTACGAGCAGGTTGCGCTCATAACACAGCTGGCCGAATCGGATCAGGTCTCGTCGGATCTGGTGCTCATGCATACGGCTCTTGGTTAAGCAGCGTCATGCCCGAAAGCAACCGTCCATCTCCCCTCGCCCATCGGCAATGGCCCGCCGATCCGGACGCGCCGTTGGTCGTCGGGATCGCGGGGGGCTCGGCCTCTGGAAAGACCAGCATCGCCCGCGCTCTGGCCAACGATCTCGACGACGTCGTCCTCTTGGAGCACGACTTCTACTATCGGGACCTCACCCACCTCTCCCCAGCCGTGCGCGAGATCCAGAACTACGACCACCCGGATGCCCTCGAGACCGACCTGCTCGTCGCCCACCTCCAACAGCTCAAGGCCGGCGAGCCCATCTCGCGCCTCGCATACAACTACGCCGAGCAACGGCGCATTGATGACGGAGCCACGATCGAACCCGCCGCGGTGATTCTGGTGGCGGGCATCATGGTGTTGCATGAGCCGACGCTCCGTGCAGAGATGGACCTGCGAATCTTCGTCGATGCCTCGGCGTCTGTGCGCTTCCAGCGCAGGCTGGAGCGGGACCAGCGGGAACGCGGTGCCTCCGCGGCGCAGATTCGGCGTCAGTTTGACGCCACGGTCCAGCCGATGCACGAGCGGTTCGTTGAGCCCAGCAGGCAGTATGCGGATCTGATCGTGCCGTTCGGCTACAACCCGGCAGCGGTGGCGGTCTTGCTGCGTGCGCTCAGCGGCCGATCAGGCGCCCCATGAGTCAAGCAGCGTCTCCAACATGTGTCGCTGCGCCGCGTTGAGGTTGGGAAGCGCGGCTTGAAGTCGGTCAAGCAGCGGATCGGGCCCAAACGCCGGCCGGTCGTAGCCTGGCGGAAGCGAGTGACGTTCCGGCTCAGACTCTTCCCACTCCCGCGCCTTCGCCAGCGTCTCCTGACGCAGGCGCTCCTTGTCCGGATCGTCTTTGATGTTCAGCAGGATCTCCGCGATGGTCTTCATCACGGATCAATATACAGTCATCGGCGCCGGCTGCGCTCTTCCATCCGCGTCTTCAAGATCACCCAGACCGCCCGGGCGCCGTCTCGCCAGCCGATTTTCTTGCCTTCATCGTAGTCCCGGCCAGAGTACGAGATGGGGACTTCATAAATATGGTAGCCCCGCGACGCCACCCGTGCAGTGAACTCGGGCTCGAAGCCGAACCGATCTTCTTTCAGGGGCAGATCGTCCAGGATTTCCCTTCGAAATGCCTTATAGCAGGTCTCCATATCGGTCAGGTTCAGGTTGGTGCAGACGTTGGAGAGGGAGGTCAAGAACCGGTTGGCGATATAGTGGTGGTAGTTGAGCACACGGTGCGGTCCACCCAGAAACCGGCTTCCATAGACCACATCTGCACGACCATCGATAAGCGAGACCAGCAGATCTTCGTAGTCGTTGGGGTCATACTCCAGGTCGGCGTCCTGAATGACGAC
>JBCBLB010000253.1:0-12364 GCA_038520555.1 Myxococcota bacterium
CGCCGATCTCTCTGAGTTATTCCGGCCTGAAGCCCCGTTTGCACCGTTCGATTGCTCCGCCCTCGAAGGCGGTGATATCGTGACCCCGACCCTCGACTGACCCAACGAAGACACAATGCTCATCCCCCTCCTCCTCACCCTCGCCTGCGACACCTCCGACTCTCAGGAGTCCCACGACGACTCTGTCGAGGAGACCCCCTGGGCGCCTGTGACCATCGATCCCAACGAATGGGCGCCGGAGCTGTTGTCAGAGACCAACCTGATGCGGTGGGACGGTGAGCAGATCACCTACAACGATGGCGTCGTCCCCTATACGCTCCAGACCCCGCTGTTCAGCGACTATGCCTTGAAAGAGCGGGCCATCTGGATGCCACCGGGGACCGCCGCCACCTGGGACGGTGACGGGAACGTCCTCGATTTTCCTGTCGGCACGGTCATCCTCAAAACCTTCCTGTTCCCCTCGGACATCCGCAGTCCCGACGAGGACGTGCGAATCATCGAGACCCGGATGCTTCTGCTCGGCGATGACGGGTGGGCGTCGTGGCCCTACCTCTGGCGCACCGATGGCAGCGAAGCGGACCGGCATGTCTCCGGTCACGTTGAAGCCATCGATTTCGTCGACGCCGACGGCGCGACACGCACCGCGCAGTACCTCGTCCCTCAGCGCAACCAATGCGCCGACTGCCACGACCAGTACGATGAAAACGGCGAAGGCACGATGATGCCCATCGGGCCCAGGCCCAGGAACCTCAACGGCCCCAGCGTCCACATCGACGGCGCCCCCAACCAGCTCACCCACCTCATTGACGCCGGCGTCCTCTCTGGCGCGCCTGCGGACCTCGCCGCTGCCGAGCAGGCCGTCCGGTGGGAAGACGTCGCTGAGATCGGTGTCGACAACCTCACTTCAGAGCAGGTCGTCCACGCCGCCCGAGACTACCTCGACATCAACTGCGCCCACTGCCACAGCCCCAAAGGCGTCGAGGGGGTCACCTCGCAATTCTTCCTGAATTACGACAACACCGACGAATTCAACCTCGGGATCTGCAAGCGCCCCGGCTCCGCCGGAGAAGGCGGCGAGAACCGGGAGTTCGACATCATCCCCGGCGATCCGGAGCAGAGCATCCTCTGGTTCCGGACCGACACCGAAGACATCGGCGCGATGATGCCGGACATCGGCCGAAGCCTCACCCACACCCCAGCCAGTGACCTCATCTGGCGGTGGATCGAAGAGATGGAGCCCCGCGACTGCGAGTAGCCCCCCGCTTCGACGCCTCAGTCAGCGATGGCGTTGGCACCGGCGGCGACGGTGATCGTCGCTGCCCGAGACGACTGGGTCGAGTAGGTGTCGGCCAGGATGTCGGTCACATAGGTCCACTCTGCGGTGACGTTCTCGGCGGTGAAGGTCACCGTCATGAAGCCCCGATCGAGCAGGTTGGTGTACTGAAGGCCTGGGATCAGCAGCGGGAGCGACGCCTCAAACCCAGCCGCGGCGATGACCGGATCCGCTGCCGCGGTGATGCCCAGGAAGTCCTCCAGCCCCGGCGAGCTGACCGACGCGGTGGCGAACTCGACGCCTGCGGCGGTGCCGTCCGCCAGCGCCAGGTTGTTCGCCCAGGCGTTGTGGGTGTCGCCGGCCAGGACCACCAGATTCTGGCCCGCCGTCACCGACGTTCCCAGGATCACCTCACGTTCGACCGGGTAGCCATCCCAGGCGTCCAGGTTGTATGGCAGGTTCGGCAGGGTCAGCAGGGCCACGTTCGCGTCGAAGAACGCCTCGTTCGCCTCGAAGAAAGCGATCTCTTCGTCGGTCAGCGTCGGGTCGTTGACCAGAACCCGCGGGAAGATGGCGGCCAGCTGAAGCATCAGGATGTACTCATCGAAGCTCAGCGGCGCCGAGGTGGGGTCAGACGGGTCGCTGGGCAGCACCGCCGCCGGCAGCTCCATCTGGCCCATCAGCACCTGCTGGCCGAGCACCTGCCAGGTCGCGGTGTCGGTCAGCTGTCCCAGCAACCAGTCCCGCTGAGACGTCCCCAGCAGCGTCCGCTCCTCATCCAGCAGCGCCTCACCGAACGCCACCGGGTCCAGGTCGCCCGACGCGTCCGTATAATCTGCCAGATTGAGCTGCTCATCCCGGCCGACCAGTCGCGTGTCCAACATGATCAGGTTGACCAGGTCGCCGAACTTGAAGTTGCGCTGGATGCCCGAGAGGTCATCATCGACCGCGGGCCGGATCGGCATCCACTCAGCGTAGGCCTGCATCGCCGCCAGCAAGCGGTCGGTGAACGCGCCTTCATCCTCCTGGTGGTTCTCCGCGCCTTCCCGCCAGGTGTCGTTGGTCACCTCATGGTCGTCCCAGGTCGCGATCATCGGCATCGCCGCATGGAGCGCCTGGAGGTCTTCGTCGGTGCGGTACTGGGCGTGACGGATCCGATAGTCCGACAGGCTCACGATCTCGTTCTCTGGAACGACGACGCGGCCGAGCGCCTCAGCGTTCTCGCTGGCGTAGCCCGAGGTGCTGTATTCATAGATGTAGTCGCCCAGGTGCACCGCCACGTCCGCGTCCGACGTCGCCGCCTCGGCGTAGACGTGGAACCGGCCCGCCGGATAGTTCGAGCAGCTGAACACCACCATCTTCACCTGCTGCACGGTGCCGTCCGGCAGCGTCTTCGTCGTGCCCACCGGCGAGACCACGTCACCGACGGTGAAGCGGTAGTAGTAGGTCGTCCCCGCAGACAAGCCCGCAGCGTCAACCTTGACGGTGAAGTCACGGTCTGCGTTCGTCGTGCCATCGTCCATCACCACCACGTCGGTGAAGCCCTCATCCGTGGCGACCTCCCACATCACCGTCACGTCCCGGGTCTCCCCCTCAACGGTCGGGGTCACCCGGGTCCAGATGATGACCCGATCCGACAGGGGATCGCCGCTGGCCACGCCGTGCTCGAAGGTTCCGGTGACCTCCTCATCGACGGTCCCGGAGTCTTCGTCGGTGTCGGTGTCGGTGTCGGTGTCGGTGTCGGTATCGACGCTGCCGGTGTCGCCGTCTTTTCCGCCTGAGCCGCCATCACAGGCCGAGACCCCGACCGACAGCACCGCCGCGCCCACACCGGCGGCCCATAGCTCCATGAACATTCGTCTCGTATACCGACTCATCAAACACCTCCTGTTGTCTCAGATCGCTTAGCGTAACGGAGACCCATCTGAACGTGTGCGACATCCCGGTCTCGAATGACAGGCTGTATGGCTCAGAGGTCGGACATCGAGATGCGGTCCACCCGGCCGTCGCTCATAATACGGCATCCTGATCTCCTCGTTGTGGAGGAAGTACCAGAATGACGCTCATACACAAAATCGACTGCACTCTCGCCGCCGTTGCCCATCCCTGGCCCAGAGGTGTCTCACTCCATAGCCCCTCGCCATGGAGGACGACCCGATGAGACTCCCCGCCCTTCTCTCTGCCATGATCCTCACGGTCTCCGGGGTCTGCGAAGCGGCAGGCCCCTGTACAACGGACGACGCCTGTATGGCCGTCGACGCCCGCGCCTTCTCCAACGACGACGGCATGCAGATCCATGACTCTGCCCGAGCGGTCTACAGCGAGATCAGCGTCTTTGGCGTCGATGCCAAAGACGCCGAGGAGATGATCCTCCAGATCGACATCTCTCACCCCTCGCGCGGAGACCTGGAGATCAACCTCGTCTCGCCCGAAGGGTCCCGGTACCGGCTCAAGCCGCGAAACGCCGTCGACCGGCTCGATGACATCCAGGGCACCTGGGTCATCGACGCCTCGCGCGACAACACCGAAGGCATCTGGAAGCTCGAAATGGTCGACCACTACCTTGGGAACACCGGCCACCTCAACCAGTGGAGCCTCACCTTCTGAGCAACCCATCCGGGACGCTCAGGGGCCGAGGACCGCCCACCCCAGCTCCGGACGAAGGGTGCCCCGCTCCCGCTCCTGCGCGCACCCCACGAACCCACCTGCCCAGGACATCTCGATCGGAGGAAGGTTCAGCACGTAACAGGTGAACGGGACCTGATGAAGACCGCCCGGGATATCCCTCGCCTCCAACGCGCGCGTCACCGTATGGGTCTCACCCCTCATCCAAGGCGGTCGCGGCCCATACTGCGCTTCATATTCTGCAGCCGTCAACGTCACATCACCCATCTCGGATGGGGTAAACGCCAACAACGGGTTGCGCTCGCCCTTTCGGGTGTATGGGATGAGATGGGTCATCCACCCTGTATATTCGTTTGAACCCGACATGCTCCGATGATTGACGAGCGACCGCCAGAATGACAGATCTGGCGCACCTTCTGCGGCCCGCACAAAGTGCTCCAACACCGGGAGAAGCCGCGCCGTCCACCAGGACAGACCGTACGAATCCAGCTGCGCCGCCCGAGACAGCAGCGACCGCCAGTCCTGCACCGTCCCCTCCAACGTGAGGTCCGGGATGCCGCAGAGGATGTAGACCTCATAGTGAAAATAGTGCTGCATGCTGTCCATAAGCGACAGGTGAAACACCGCCTGTTCGACCGAGCCGGTCGTACTGAACGGCATCGTCCATCCGTCCGCCTGCGGGCCGATGTGTCCGCGAATCTTGCCGCAGAACTCCTCAAAGCCCCCTGCCCAGTCATTGTCCGGCACGCCATGGACGAAGCCATCTCGCCGAACCTTGAGTGTCTTCCGGCCCGTGTGCTGGACGAAGCGATCACGCAGCGCGTCCGCGTTCTGGCGGATGTGATGGCTGAGCCCTTGAAGAACGAGCGCCCAGACATGATCCGGAGAAAGGCTGAGCGGATGATGCAGGTTATACGCCGTCATTAACGCATCAAAGAATGGATGTAGCTCTGTGATCCGCGCGAGCGGCGCCCCCACCCGACATGCATGTAGCCGACCCAGCGGGACACGGTCGACCCGCGCCTTCAGGGCCTCATCCTTCGATGAGCGCTCATGTCGAAGCGCAAGCATCTTCCGATCCGCCTCCAGCGCCCGGCGATCGTGATCAATCAAGTGCGAAAATGCATCCGAAGCGGTCCGTGTATCGGTTCGATGATCGGTCGGTGCGACATCGTTGATTCGAAACGTAACGCTCACAGTGGCTCCCCTCAGGCCCATCGATATGGCCACAGCGAAGGTATGTACCGCTCAGCGAACCGACAAGCGCGCGATGTCATCCGCGCGCGTCGAACCGCATCTGGACCGCGCCGTCAGGCCGGAGCAGCATCATCGGACGAATGCCCACCGCTCCCCCGGCTGCAGCGATGTCGTAGCGGCGCACCAGCAACGCGACGATCAGCAGCATCTGCATGATCGCCATATTGTTGCCCACACACAGCCGCGGGCCGCCGCCGAATGGGATGTAACCGAACGTTGGCCGGGATCGGCGCTTTTCCCGGTCGAACCGGGACGGCTCGAACCGCTCTGGCTCCGCCCAGAGCGCCGGGTTGCGGTGCGTTCCGTAAATATACGGAATCACCAGAGCCCCCTTCGGAACATGGATTCCGTTGATATTATCGTCTTCGAGGGCGATGCGGTCGATCATCCAGAACGGAGGATACAGCCGGAGCGCCTCGTAGATGACCTTCATCGTCCAGTCCAGGCGATGAAGCGCCTCGAACGTGATGGGGCCCTCGCCCAGGATCGTATCGACCTCTTGACGAATCCGGGGCAGATGCTCCGGGTGTTGGCCCAACAGGTACAGCACCCAGGTCAGCCCGTTCGACGAGGTCTCGTTGCCCGCCACCATCAGCTGCAGCGCCTCCACCATCGCCTGGGCCTCGCCCATCGGCTCGCCGGTGTCCATGTAGGGCGTCTCCAGCAGGATGCGCAGAAAATCCAGCTCCCCGGTCCCGGCGTCTCGACGCTGCTGGATGTGGCGGAGCACGATCTGGTCGGCGTCCCGGCGGAGCTGCTGATACCGCTCCGACTGACCGCTGATCCGGAACCAGGGGATCAGATACGGCTGCACGATCTGGCGGACGATGAAGCCCTGGATCGCGGAGATCGTATCCGCGATCTGTTGCAGCTCTGCGTCGGTCATCGCGCGGCCGAAGATCGACTTGCCCACCAGGCCGAGGGTCAGGCGGACCATCTGGGCATGGACGTCCACCGGGCCCGCCGCCGCCTCGGCGTCAAAGCCGGCCATCAGCTCGTCGAGCAGCGCGATCTGGACAGGCAGCAGCTCCGACAGCCGGTCCGCCCGGAAGCCCTGGGCGACCAGCTTGCGCTGGCGCTTCCAGGCGTCGCCATGGATGTTCACCAGGCCTTCGCCCTGGAATTCGACCATGTACTTCACCTGGATGTCGGACTTCTGATAATTTTCCCGGTTCTTCTTCAGGACATGGGCGATGACGTCCGGATCGGTGGAGACGATCGCGCGACGCGCCCCGCCAAAATGGAAGGAGAACGTCGGCCCCAGCTGCGCCCGGTACTTCTCGAAGACCGACACCGGATCCCGGATCATCTGCCCGGAGTCGAGAAACGCGCTCGCCCGCGGGACGTGCGGGGCGTTGGAGAACCGACCGTCAAGCATGGCGCCTCCGAGGCAGGGTGAGCAGATCATGGCGGCGCATGAACCGGAGCAGTCCCCGGACCACGTCCTCAAGGGGCGGATCGGCCCGTCCGTTCGAGGACCGATCCCGGAAGCGGCGGTACTGCGCGTTGTCGTATCGTTTGAATTCCATCGCGGTGATGTTGTCCGTGGAGCGCACGAAGAAGTCCAGCAGCGGGAACAGGATGTCCCCCGGCTGGCACCGTTCGATGACCGCTGGAACGAATTGATCGAGCGGAAGCTGCGCAAAGGACGTGTCGGTCATCTCTCCCAGCAGCGTCGTGATCTGCTCCATGTGGGCGTACTCGTCCCGGGTGACATGGACGGTCTCGCCGAGGCTCTCGGGCTGCTGGGCGATGGCGACGATGTTGTCGGCGGTGACGTCGGCGGGGGAGAAGCTGACCTGGTTCCGCGCCGTGGTGCCCATCCCATGGTTCAGCATGAACGCCAGCAACCGCACCGAGATGTCGAAGTGTGACCCCGCGCCGTCAACCGACGGCGTGATCAGCGCCGGCCGAAAGATCCGCGCGGGCAGCCCCTGTCGCATCGCGTCGAGGATGACCTGCTCGGAGACCCACTTGCTCTGGGCATACCCGAAGTCCAGCAGGTCCATATCCGGGTTGGTGTCCGACTCGAACAGGGTGTCTTTGACCGACCAGCCGAAGACAAACGTGGTCGAGATGTGGTTGAGCGCTTTCCGGCGGTGGCTCATCGCCAGCCGGACGATCTCGTTGGTGCCGCCCACGTTGGCGTCTCGCATCGTGGCATAGTCGAACAGGTAGTTGACCCAGGCGCCGTTATGGTAGATGACGTCGATGTCTTCGGCGAGCGTCTCCCACTGCCCGGTGGTCAGCCCCAGGTTGACCCGGGACAGATCGCCGCAGACCGCCCGCACCCGCTCTGTCCAGCCCGGCGCCATGGTCGGATACACCCCCTGCAGCCCATCGAACACCCGCCGCTTCCCAGCCGCGTCATCCGTTGCTCGGACGAGGACGACGATCTCCCGGTCGGTTTGGGTGAGCAGGCTGGCGAGGAGGAACGGTCCGAAGAACCCCGTCGCCCCGGTGAGCAGGATCGGGCCGCCCTGGGGAGGGTTCTCCAGCCGCGGCAGGCGTGCCGGATCGAACCGCAGCTTCGCGTCCCGCCGCATCATGGCCTGCTCGCGCGCGCGATGCTCGGCGCCGAGGCGGCCGAGGACCCGCCGAAACCGCAGCCGCGCGCCGGGCGTCGCCTGCTCCAGCTGCTCCAGCAACCCGCGCAGCTCGCTCAACGCGACGGTCTGGAGGACCTGGAGGTCGACGGCGTCGGCCAGGACGGCTTCGCCATGTTCGGTGAGGTGGGCTTTGAGGGCGTGGGCGAAGTCCACCATCTGGATCGAGTCCAGCCCTGCCTCCGCGAGGGTCCAGGTCTCCTGCCCGGTGAGGCCGAAGCGACGCAGCACCGCCGTCACACCGGGAGCCCCTGAAACCGCGACCACTTCGGCGCCTGCGTCGTCGGGCATCACCGAAACAGCAGGCCGCACCGCCGAGATGATCGTCAACGCATCGTCGAGGTACCGGCGCCGGGCGAGGTGCCGGGCGAGCTTCCCAGAGCTGGTCTTGGGGATGGTCCGGGCGGGGATGAACACGAGGACACCAATCGAGACGCCGAGCAGCCGCTGGACGCGTGTCTGGATGGCGTGGCTGTCGGGCAGAGCCGTGGGCTTCCGCACCTCAGCGAGGACGATGACCGTCTCCTCACCGTCGCCGTCGATCGAGAACGCGGCGACGCACCCGCGCCGCACCTCTGGCGACTGCTCGACGAGGACCTCGATATCCTGAGGGTAGTGGTTCATCCCCCGGACGATGATGAGGTCCTTGAGCCGGCCACAGAGGAACAGCTCGCCGTCATCGAAAAACCCCAGGTCCCCGGTCCGCAGCCAGTCAGAGCCATCCGGCAGCGGGGCATGAAACGTCGCGGCGGTCGCTTCGGGCCGTCCCCAATAACCGGCGCAGCGGCTGGGCCCCCGGAGCCAGACCTCACCGACGGTTCCATCCGCCACGACCTGTGGCGGATCGGCGTGGGGATCGACGATCCGGATCTCGGTCTCTCCCAGGGGGCGGCCACAGCTCACCAGCGAGACCGCCGCGGTCTCTGAGGCATCAGCCGGTACGATCCGGGCTTCGTCGTGGAGGAGCGCTTCACGGTCGAACCGCTGGATGCGTCGGCCGTAATTGCTGACCGCGAGGGTAAACTCGGCGAGGCCATATGCAGAGAACAGGCTCTTCGGATCCAGGCCGACCGGCGAGAAGGTCTGGAGGAAGCGTCGAAACACATCCGGGCGGACCGGCTCCGCGGCGTTCATCAAGAACCGCAGCGAGGTCAGGTCGAGCTGTTCGAACGTCTCCGGCGGGATCTTGCCAGGCCGCAGACAGTACTCATAGGCGAAGTTCGGCGCCGAGGACGCCGTCCCCCGAAACCGGCTGATCGTCTCCAGCCAGAGGGCAGGGCGACGGATGAAGTCCATCGGCGAGAACCCATAGGTCGTCCCCCCCTTCATGGCAAAGAACAGGTAGTACCCGATCAACCCCATATCATGGTACTGCGGCAGCCAGGAGACGCCGACGGGCAGGTGGTCGACGACCGCGTCCCCGTTGACGAGGATGTTGTCGTGGCGGACCATCACACCGCGCGGGCTCGACGTCGACCCGGAGGTGTACTGCAAAAACAACAGCGCATGATGGCGATCCGGCAGCGAGGGCCGATCGAGCCGCGGCGCATCTGCGCTCACGATCCAGGGCAGCGTCGAGACGGTGTCCGACGACCACGACCAGGTGCGGACCGTGTGGCGGACCTGGCTGAGCTTCATCGACCAGTAGTAGGTGCGATCGGTCAGCACGGCCGAGGCGCCGCAGTCATCAGCGATAAAGTTCATCCGGGCCATCGCGGCCTGGAACCCATGCCGGGTGGGCGGGTAGACCGGCACAGGCACGAGCCCCAGCCGAACACAGGCGAAGAAGGCACAGATCACCTCCAGCCCTGGGGGGTAGGCGAGCAGCACACGAGAGCCGACCGGCAGCGGTCGCCGCTCAAGCAGGTAATGGGCGATGTCTGCGGTCCGGGAGACGAACTCCGCGTAGGTGAACCGCTGGACGATCTCCCCGTCACAGTTCAGCCACGCATACAGCAGCGTGTCGGGAGCACGGTCAGCCCATCGGAACAGGGGCTCCAGGATGGAGGACATCGAACAACACCCATGAGGAGAGACGGACCTGAGTTATACCGCCTCCGCTCCCTCCAATCGCTCTCGCTGTCTTCGAACACCGGATTTATCCTCATCGTTGATGGACCGATACCTCCGTCATGAGTGATCGAGAACGGCGACAGGTTGAACAGCTCCGCGATGAGAACATCCACTTCGCGTTCGCCGCAGCGTGGTGGCTGGCGACGCTGAGCGTCCCGATCGGTCTGGCCGTCCGGTACGCGCTGGCCACAGGCCCCTACCGGGATCTGGCCGCCATCCCGATGCGACTCGCGTATCTGCTGCCCATTTTCCTGGGGATACCGGCGGGCATCGCGTTGATGGTCCACACCCGGACGCTCCACGAGCGGGTGCGCCCCCAAGACTTCCCCTCCCTGGAACGCAGGGCGAACGCGCTGATGGCCTGGGGAATCGCGCTGACCGCACTCACCCCGCTCCTGAGCGAAATGATTCCGTAAGCCCTCGACCAGTGGTTATCGCAGCGGTCAGTGATACTCCCCTGGGACGATGGCTCTCCCCGCACGGACCCCGTTTGCCCCGATCGCGTCGCTGCTGCGCCTGTCCTCGCGGTATGGCGTGTCCATCTGGCGGCTCCACATCTTCGCGCTGATGATGCTCCGCGATGCCCTCACCGAGCCACTGCGACAGATGAACCACGCATGGCGCCCAGAGAACCCACCGCTGCAAGACGATCCGATCTTCGTCCTCGGTCACTGGCGAAGCGGAACCTCTCATCTACAAACCCTGCTCAGCGCGGACCCGCAGTTCACCACCAGCACCCTGTTCGACAGCCTGCTCAGCGACGTGGCGCCGGTCGCCCCGTGGCTGAAGGGGCCGCTCAACCGCACCGCCCGTCTGCTCGGCGTGCCCTACTCGCTACAGCGGAAACCCCTGAACTTCGACATTCCCGCTGAAAGCGATATCGCGCTCCTCTGCCAACACAGCGACGCCTCATACTCATGGGGACACATCTTCCCCCTGAACTTCGAAGAGTGGCTCGATCGGTGGGTGCTCAACCTGGACGATCAGCGCGCCGCAGCGTGGCTGGAGGACCAGAACCGGTTCCTCCGACAGATCTCCGCTGCCGCCCAGGGCCGACGCATGATCGTGAAGTCGCCCGGTGACACCGGAAGGGTCCGGTGGTTGCTCCGACAGTACCCCGACGCCCGATTCGTCTATATCCACCGCGACCCGATCGCCGTGTTCCACTCCAACCGATACTTCTGGTCGGTGATTCGCCGAGAGTACAGCCTGCATCATCTCTCCGATGATCAGGTAGACAGCCTGATCCTGCGAACCTATCCGAAGCTGCTGGAGCGATACGTCGCCGACCGGCCGCTGATCCCAAGAGGACACCTCGTCGAGATCGACCACGCTGACCTTCGTGACGACCCGATCGGAGAGCTGACGCGGATATATCGTTCCCTGAACCTCGGAACCCTGCCACCAGAGGTGCAGACGACTGTACAGGGGTTTCCCCGACACCGGCCCACCCGGTATCCCGACGATCCACAATTGGAGGAACAGCTGCGATCTGAATGGGCGATCGGCTTCACCGAATGGATTGCCAGACGGTGAATAATCAAATGCGAGACGTCAAATTGATTGACTATATTCTGACATGTTTGCGTTTGTCTCTGGGCGACAGATCTTGCATGACAACCATATTCAGACCACTTAAAAGCTCAAAAGCTCTTTATTCATGCTTTATGTGCTGATCACCATTTAAGGACACAAAGTAGGATATCATAGATTTTATGGCGTCTAAGATGCCCGGTTGCGCTTTATCGAAGCGTTAGGTTCAATTAATCGAGGATAGCAATTGCTATATCCCTTTAGAATTTTCTCTACACCTTTACGTTGCTTATTGTGAAATTGATGGCTCTACCATGGTATGAATTGTGCATCATATATTCCACAAAGGAGTAAGGATGCCTCTACGACCCACTCGTCTCAACTTCAACGGTAAACTCGATGGGATTGACGGATTCTCAGAGCCGGTTGTGGCACTGGTTGATCTTTCACGTGATGGAGGATCCGAAATTCGTGTTTCTGGCTCAAAACCATCAATTATTGAGCAGATGAAGATATCACAAACAGCCCCATGGGTGCTTAGTGGTGAATTGAATAATGGTTGTAGTATTACCACATCTCTGTGTAACGGATTGGTTTCATCATCCACAAGCGGAGAATGGTCGCTCAAACTCAGTCCCAGTTGGGTGCAAGTATCTGGGCCACAGTTTGTTCATGGGACCTCTTTTAAGGCTAGATTTACAATGAGCTGGCTCTTGACAGGATGTCAGTTTCTAAATGGGATAGTACCAGAAGATTTGGTCTGGTCAAAGTCTCACTTGGGTAGGATATTAGACTTTGATAGAGCAACAGGGCTAGCATTGATGAATGCAGATCGTATCCCTTCCAAATTGGCTTGGACTCACAATAGCATTCAATACGAGGTCCGACGAAAGATGTTTTCTGAGAATGGGCCAAGTGACGGTCTTGTTCCAGCGATTAGAACTGAATGGGTACCAATGATCTGGGCATATTCTGATGACTTGTACGGCACAAGGGA
>JBCBLB010000884.1:0-3241 GCA_038520555.1 Myxococcota bacterium
AATGCCGAACCACCGCATTATCATCGACGATCAGAACCGTCCCGGATGGGTGGCCTTCGATTGAGCCACCCGGATCCAGGCCCTCAGAATCGCTGGGAAACGGGGGCGCGGCCATCTCAAGGACAGGAACGATGGGGAACCGAAGGGTGAACGTGGTCCCCTGACCCAGCTCCGTCTCAACGTCGATAGAGCCGTGGATAACATCCATAAGATCCTGTAAGATGGACAGCCCCAGCCCCGTCCCCTGCTCCTTGGTCGTAAAAAATAGCTTGAACATCTTCTCGCGGACCGATGGCTCCAGTCCTGCACCCTCATCCTGGACCTGGAGGGTCACAAACACGGAGTCGGCAAAAGAACGGAGCCAGATGTGCCCAACACCAGACATGGCGTCACGAGCGTTAGTCAACAAGTTGAGGAGGATCTGGATCCGGGTGGCTCAATCGAAGGCCACCCATCCGGGACGGTTCTGATCGTCGATGATAATGCGGTGGTTCGGCATTCGCTGGGTTACCGCCTTGGATTATCTGGATACCAGATCCAGTTGGCCGCCGGCGTCAACGACGCCTTCGCGCTTCTGGGCCAGGCTTCGCGTTTCTCTGCCCTGATTGTGGATGTGTTTCTCACGGATGGAAGCGGGGCCGATATCGTACGCCGGTGGCGTGAGCAATACCCGCATTCACCAGTGATCATCATGTCCGGGTTTTCGGGTATAGAGGATTCGTTACGTGAGCTATTGAACGAGCGTACACGATTTATGCAGAAGCCCCTCCAGCCACACCATCTGCTTCAGCAGCTGAACCAGATGCGCGACGATTTCGAATCCGCTCTGGCTGGGCGCGCGTCTGGTGGGACCAACCCTTCACAGTGAGGGGAGGCGGTGGGTTCCGTCGGTTCGCTGCGGATGACAACAGTCCTGTCTGGCTACATCCGCACCGAAGAAGGCGTCAAGCGAAGATGGGTCGTCGAAAGAAGATTCGCATGCTCAGAAGGGGCTCAAACCGTATTTATTGATGTATATCGCCTCGCATAGGGTCGGTGGGGAGATCGAATTGTCGTCAGGCACGGACGCTGTGTTTGTTGGACTGCTGCCTTCTTTCCCCGATCGCACATTTCCGAGCGCCTCACACCGGCGGACAGTACTGGAACCTACCCAAGAAAAGGGAGGTAAATCCAATGAATCGTCGGGCCTTCATGCAAGGGCTCGCGGGGGGGAGTGCGCTCTTCGCGGCCGGTCTTCCCGCCGCACGCGCTTTCTCGCCGAGTCCTGCCCAATCCTCGACCCCAACGCAGTATAAGGTCCTAGAGATCTACCTCGATGGTGGACTGTCTGCGTTCTGTACCCTGCTGGGCCGAACCCAGACCCAACAAGGCGGCGGCTACCAGTTCACTGGAGCCAGCCAGATCGTCGCAGATGTCGCGGCCCAGTCGGCGCCCTGGCTGCAATGGTCCACGCAGTCGCTTGTGCCAGGTGCAGCCGGCGAGTATTGGAACGATGCGGACACCCCACGGTCGTTCAAGTTCATCAACGGCCTCGACGCGTTGGTCACCTCTACGGTACCGTTCCGGGTCTGTGTGATGAAGCACCAGCTCGAGCCCCACGAAGCGGCGCGTCCCTTCACCCTCACGGGCAACACCCTCGGCCGGCCCCACCTCGCGGGGATGGGCAACGCGGTCAACCACATCCGGCCCAACCAGCACGCTGCATACATTCTGCATCACAATCGCACCGAGAGCGCCCTGGAGGCGACCCAACCCGGGCAGCTGGGCGGTGCCTCCATGCCCGTGGTGCTGCAATTCGATCGAACCTTCGACGGCGATTGGCTCGACACGGAGATTCCTTCGAATCGACTCGATGACCTGGACTTCGATCGCCAGTCACTGCCGACCAACGGCGACCTGCGCGATCATTACATCGCAGCCTACAAGCAGAAGCTGATGAAGGGCTCACAGCGTGTTCGGTCCAAAGCGTTCGACGCGTTCGCAGGGTCGTGGGCGAGAGGTTCGACGCTGAGTACTGCACACGCCGATGTGGTTCGGGCCGGTTCGAGCAAGACCTGCCTCGACCCCTACCAGGACTGTGCATACGGCCTCGTGCGGGCCGCGGCCAGCCTGCTGAACCGCGGCGCACACTACGCGATGGTCATCGCCGAGGGCTTCGACACCCACTCCACCCCAGGGCAATCGCACCGGAAATGCTGTAGCCACCGTGGTGAAGGCATTTTAAGAGGGGGCGTTCGTTCTGTCCAGGGAGTCAATGATGCCCAGCCCGCTCACCCTCTTCGAGCACTTCTCTGTCCTTCGTGATCCCCGCCGTCCCAATTGCCTTCACCGCTTCGATGAGATGCTGATCATCGCGGTATGCGCGATCATCTGTGGCGCGGATAGTTGGGTGGGCGTCGAGGAGTTCGGCAAATCCAAGGAAGCGTGGTTGCGCACCTTCCTGACCCTTGAGCAGGGCATCCCCTCGCACGACACCTTCAACAGGCTGTTTCGTCGGATTGATCCGGAAGAGTTTGCGCGCTGCTTCGCCCGCTGGAGTGCGGGGTTGAGTGAGGCGACGGAGGGGAAGGTGGTGCCGGTCGATGGAAAATGCCTTCGGAAGAGCTTTGATAAAGCTTCCAACAAAGCGGCTATCCATATGGTCAGTGCCTGGGCAGCGGAAAACGAGGTGGTCTTAGCGAGCCTGGCGGTCGATGAGAAGTCCAACGAGATCACCGCAGTGCCCAGACTGCTCCGACTACTGGATTTGCACGGCTGCATCGTGACGATCGATGCGATGGGCTGCCAGCGTGCGATCGCCGAGCAGATCATCGAGCAGGGCGGGGACTACATCTTGGCGCTCAAGGGCAACCAAGGCACCTTGCATCGGGAAGTCGAACAGCTGTTTGCCGATGCGCTCGCAACAGACTTCGGTGGAGAAGAGTACGACCGCTACGAGCAAAGCAACAAAGGACATGGCCGGGAGGAGCGGCGGGTGATTTGGAGTACGTCGTGGCTGGCGTGGCTGCCGCAGAAGGACGACTGGACGGGACTTCAGACCGTGATCATGGTGGATTCTTGGCGAAAAACTTCGAAAAAAGAGAGTTTTGAGAAGAGGTATTATATCTCCAGTGTACAGAGCAATGCCGAGAGTTGCGGGGCGGCGATCCGAGAGCATTGGGGGATTGAGAACGGTCAACACTACATCCTCGACGTCACCTTCCGCGAAGATGACTGTCGCGTCCGCAAAGGGTACGGTGCC